>CAJJIY010000001.1 GCA_905187695.1 uncultured Eubacteriales bacterium
GCTTTCCAAACTGGCCGTGTTTTTTCTCATGCCGCTTTATACCGCCTGCCTCACGCCGTCCGACTTCGGCGTGTGCGAGATGATCGGAAACACCGTCGTTTTTTTACTTCCGTTGGTGGGAATGGGCGCACCGGATGCACTTTTCCGTTTTGCCGCGGGTTCGGCCGGAGAACGGGAATCACTTCGCAGTGCGGGAATGCTCTTTTTGATCGGGCGGAGCCTTTTTTTACTTTTTTTTCCTTTTTTAGGGCGTATTCCGGTTGTAGGCGCGTATCGGATTTATCTCTATTTTTATGTCGGGGCCTCGCTGTGCCGTTCTTTTCCGGCTCATTTACTGCGGGCGCGGGGAGATTATCTTTTTTACGGAATCGAGCAACTTTTTGACACACTGCTCACGGTTGCGCTGGAATTCCTTTTTTTGCCGCTCTTTGGTTGGGGAATTCGCGGTTTTCTCCTTTCGGTGATCCTTTCGGACGGCGTGACGGCAGTTTTGCTGGCACTTTATCTTTTTATCACGCGGGACAAAAAAGATCAGGGGCATTTTTCCTTTCCGTTATTCCGGAAAATGGCGGCCTATGCGTTGCCGCTCTTGCCAGGCGCGTTGCTGTTTTCGCTTTTGCATCTGAGCGGCCGTTTTTTGCTCTTTCATACACATGGAAGCGGAGAAGTCGGCCTTTTTGCCACGGCGGTTCGTATACCGGCGGTACTTTCTTTTGCCGGAACAATATTTTTAGAGGCCTTTCATTATGCGGCAATCAAGGGAAGAGAAGAAGACCGCGGCGTACTTTTCGGTCAGGCTTTCCGGCTTTTTTTACCGGTTCTTTTTTCGGGGGCGGCAGGTGTCTTGGTGCTTGCGCCCTTGTTTGTGTCTCGTTTTTTATCTTCTGCATACGGAGCCGCGGCCCGTTATGTGCCGGTTCTGACGGTGTCGGCGCTGTTTTCGGTGCTTTCCGCTTTTTTATATAATGTCTATTCGGTGCGTTTCCGGACCGGACGGGCACTTTTTACGGCTTTTCTTTCTTCCGGCCTTGGAATATGTCTGAATTTTTTGTGGATCCCTCGCTACGGTGCGCCCGGCGCGGCTTTTGCTTCACTTGTTTCTTTTGCTTTCCTTTTTTTACTTCGGTTTTTGGGGTGCCGCGCCTATATGGGGATAAAAGAAGAAGCCTTTAAGGTATTGGCGGGGGGCGGTCTTTTGCTTTTTTCGGCTTTGCCTTTGCGCCGCCCGGTTTTTCTTGCTTTTTTGTCAGGGGCGCTTGCGCTTGTGCCGTTCTTTTCGGAGATCCGGGAACTTTTGAAAACGACATGTGCGAAGGCGGTAGAGTGGTTTGTCCGTTTTAAAAATCGCAAAAAAAGTGCCGGGGAATAAAAAAACGAAAATTTTTGAAAAGGACTTGCAATTTAAAATAAAATATGGTATAATTCAAAAAGTGCGTTTTGCATGTATCAAGGGTGGTCCGCTGCGAAGCTCTGCATGAACATCCGATTTTAAGGAGGCCCGAAGATGGATTTGATCAAGGCTTTTACGAATGAGCAGTTGAAGGCAGAAGCGCCTGTCATCCGCGTGGGTGACACGGTTCGCATTCACAACAAGATTGTCGAAGGTACCAAGGAGCGTATTCAGCTTTTTGAAGGTACTGTGATCGGCAAGCATGGCGGCGGTATTTCCGAAACTTTCACCGTAAGACGCATTTCTTACGGCGTCGGTGTGGAAAAAACTTTCCCGCTTCACTCTCCCAATGTTGCCAAAGTAGAGATTGTCCGCGAAGGCAAAGTCCGCCGCGCGAAACTTTACTACCTGCGTGACCGCATTGGTAAGGCATCCAAAGTTAAGGAAAAAATCTGACTTCAAGCCAAGGGACGGCTGCTTTTCGGCAACCGCCCCTTGTGTTTATTCGGTAAGGAGAAATAAAATGGAGAGAGAACGACTTGGAAGTCGACTGGGGTTCCTGTTGCTGAGTGCCGGATGTGCCATCGGGTGCGGGAATGTATGGAAATTCCCGTGGATGACGGGGCAATACGGCGGCGGTTCTTTTGTATTGGTCTATGTCATTTGCCTGTGCCTTTTGGGATTGCCGGTGATGACCATGGAATTCGCACTGGGGCGCGCTTCTCAGGCCAGCCCGGTCCGGATGTATCAGAAACTGGAAAAGCCGGGGCACAAATGGCATTTTCACGGCTATCTGACTTTGATCGGCAATGTCTGCCTGATGGCCTTTTACACGGTCGTGGCCGGATGGATGGTCTATTATTTTGTCAAATTTCTCCTGGGTCAGAACGCCGGGCTCAATTTTGCCGGAATGATCGGGAATCCCGGGGTCAATGTGGCCTATCTGGCGGTTGTTGTCGTGCTTTGTTTTGGCGTGCTTTGCTTCCGTTTACAGGGCGGGCTGGAGCGTGTGACCAAATATATGATGCTTTTGCTTTTCCTGCTCATTTTGGTGCTGGCCGTACATAGCCTGACGCTCTCGGGTGCAGGGGAGGGCATGAAATTCTATCTTTTGCCCGATTTTAAAAAGATCACTCCCCGTGTAATTGTTTCGGCCATGAATCAGGCCTTTTTCACCTTGTCGCTTGGCATCGGTTCCATGGCCATTTTCGGTAGTTATATCGGAAAAGACCACACATTGCTTTCCGAATCGGTCAATGTAATTTTGCTGGATACTTTTGTGGCCATTACCGCGGGCGTGATTATTTTCCCGGCTTGCTTCACTTACAATCTGGAGGTCGGTGCCGGCCCGGCGCTTCTCTTTGACACCATGGCCACTGTGTTTAATCATATGGCCGGCGGCCGATTCTGGGGAGCTCTGTTTTTTGCCTTTATGATTTTTGCGGCCTTTTCCACGGTGCTTTCGGTGTTTGAAAATATTCTGGCCTGTGTACGGGAACTGACTGGTTGGAGCCGCCCTGTCGGATGTCTTTTTTGCGGTGCGGTGGTTTTCCTTTGCTCGCTGACCACAGCGCTTGGTTACAGCGTGTTGCATTTTCAGCCTTTTGCTCCCGGAAGCGCGTTTCTTGATATGTGGGATTTTATTGTTTCCACCAATCTTTTACCGATTGGTTCACTGATTATTTCGCTGTTCTGCTGCAATTCTTTCGGTTGGGGATGGGATGCGTTTGTGGCCGAGGCCAACGCGGGTGCAGGTCTGAAAATCAAAGCATGGATGAAACCGATTTATCGCTATCTGGTTCCTGCCGCTATTTTGCTGCTGTATATTTGGGGACTGGTTACTTTCGCGTGGAAGTAATGAATTCAATGAAAAATCGCCGCGATTTCGCGGCGATTTTTTGAAAGAAGGAGATCCTTGCATGTTGCTTACGCTTACTCTCAATCCTTGCCTTGACCGGAAATTAGTTGTACCGCATTTTGACATGAACGATGTCAACCGCGCCCGTGTTCTTCGGGAGAAGATCGGCGGAAAGGGAATCAATGTTTCCAGAATGGCAAAAAAGCTGGGGGCGGAAACGCGGTGTCTTGGATTTGATTTTGGCGGAAAAGTATCTGAGGCGCTGGAAAAAGAAGAGCTATCGCACCAAATGTACAAGATTCAGGGGGCACTTCGTTCCTGTATGAAGATTCTGGACGAGAGCCGCGGGCATACAGTGGAAATCAATGAAATCGGTTCTTCGGTTTCCGAAAAAGAGGAAAAAGCGCTCTTTGCACTCCTATTGGATTGTGCCTCAAGAGCGGATTTTATCACACTCTCCGGAAGCCTTCCGGAGGGTCTTTCGCCGGATTTTTATGCCCATGTAATTGAATTTCTTCAAAAAAACGCACCAACCTGCCGCGTGGCGTTGGATACCTCTGGAACGGCGCTGAAAAGAGGATTGGAAGCAAGCCCCTATCTTATCAAACCGAATTTTTATGAATTTCAGAGCATTTTAGGAGAAACGGCGGATGATCTGCCAACGCTGGCGGCCGGATGTAATGCAATCCGCCAAAAACATGGTATTGCAGTGGTTTGCCTCTCTCTCGGGGCACGCGGCGCGATTTTTTCTGCAAAAGAAGGCGCCTATTATGCCCCGGCACCGAAAATCCCGGTCAAAGGAGAGACAGGGGCCGGAGACGCATTGCTTGCCGGTGTTCTTGTGGCACTCTTAAACGGTTCCGATGGCGCTACCGCGCTTCGTCAGGGCATCCATTGCGCGGCCGCTACGGTAGCGGGCGCGGGGCCGGATGCACCGGATATGTCCTTGTACCGTCAGTTGTCTGCCACAGATCCCGTCCCGGTTCGCCTTTGACAAAACAAAAGATCCCGGAAGCTTTTAACTTCCGGGATCTTTTGTTTTACGAATTAACCCAGTCTCTTATTCAGCGCGTCCAGTTCCTCGTACATTTCGGCGGGAACATGGTCGCCGACCTGTGCGTAGAAGGCTTTGATGTTTTCCACATCGGCTTTCCATGCGTCATGGTCGATCGAAAGCAGGTCACGGACCGTGTCGGTTGTCACGCCGTCAAGGCCTTCCACATTGATGTCTTCGGCCTTCGGAACATAGCCGATTGCGGTTTTGACGGCATCCACTTTGCCTTCGCAACGGGCCAGAATCCAAAGAAGCACACGCATATTGTCACCGAATCCGGGCCAGATGAAGTTTCCCTTGTCATCGGTGCGGAACCAGTTGACATGGAAGATGAGCGGCTTGTGCGTGAAGTCGGGACGATTGCCCATGTCCAGCCAGTGCTGCCAGTAGTCGCCCATGTTGTAGCCGACAAACGGACGCATAGCCATCGGGTCGCGGCGAACCACGCCGACAGCACCGGCAGCCGTCGTCTCGGAAGCCATGATAGAACCGACAAACGAGCCGTGCTTCCAGTCAAAGGACTGATACACCAGCGGAGCGGTCTTTGCGCGCCGGCCGCCGAAAATGATGGCGGTCACGGGAACACCGGTCAGCGAATCGAATTCGGAAGAAAGGCAGGGGCAGTTCTTGGCCATTGCGGTAAACCGGGAGTTCGGGTGCGCACCGGCGGTGCCCACTTTGTCGTTCTTATCATATTTACGGTAATCCCACGGCTCGCCGCGCCAGTTGATGGCGCCGTCTTCGGGTGTGGGCGGATTGTTGTCCAGACCTTCCCACCAAACCGTGTTGAGACGGGAATTGTAGCAGACATTTGTGAAGATGGTATCGCGTTTGGTGGTAGCCAGCGCGTTGGGGTTGGATTTTTCATTGGTACCGGGCGCCACGCCGAAGAAGCCGTTCTCGGGGTTGACCGCGTAAAGCTTGCCGTCTTCCTTATTGACGCGCAACCACGCAATGTCATCGCCGACCGTCCAGACCTTGTAGCCCTGCTTCTTGAAGATTTCGGGCGGAATCAGCATGGCCAGGTTGGTCTTGCCGCAGGCAGAGGGGAAAGCGGCGGTGATATACTTGATATCGCCATTCGGATACTGCAGTCCGAGGATGAGCATATGCTCAGCCATCCAGCCCTCTTTACGGCCCAGGTAAGAGGCAATGCGGAGCGCAAAGCACTTTTTGCCAAGGAGCACATTTCCGCCGTAGCCGGAGTTGACAGACATGATGGTATTGTCCTGCGGGAAGTGTGTGATATAACGGTTTTCTTCGTCCAGGTCAGCCTTTGCGTGCAGGCCCTTGATGAAGTCCGGGCTGTCGCCCAGCGCGTCCATGACTTTCTGGCCGGCGCGGGTCATGATCAGCATATTCAGCACCACATAAATGGAATCGGTCAGCTCAATGCCGATCTTGGCAAAGTCCGAACCGACCACGCCCATGGAGTAGGGAATCACATACATGGTGCGCCCCTTCATGGAGCCGGTATAGAGCTTTTTCAGTTTGGCATACATTTCATCAGGAGCCATCCAGTTGTTGATGTTGCCTGCTTCTTCTTTGGTGGGGGTGCAGATATAGGTTCTGTTTTCCACACGCGCGACATCGTTTACGGCGGTGCGGTGCAGATAGCAGTTGGGAAGCAATTCTTCGTTTAGTTTAATCAACTCACCGGTGCTGCAGGCTTCGCGGCGGAGCGCCTCGGTCTGCTCCTCGCTACCGTCAATGTAGACGATGCGATCCGGCTTGGTCATAGCGGCCATTTCGTCGATCCAGGACAGGACATACTTGTTTTTGGTCATGTTTCCATCTCCTCTTGCGTATTTGGCTAAGGCGCGGCCGGCAATGTGTGCGGCTGAACACGCAGTGTTTCGCACCTTATGAACCATTGCGAATGCATTATACACCATTTATGCACGATTTGCAAGAGAATCTTTCAGAAGTTACACTTTGTTCACAAGCCGAAAAACTGCAAGAAAGGATATACATAAATGTATATTGAGCCAGACTGTGTTAAAAAAATAACTATTTTTGCAAGTTTTGAATTACGAACTTGCAAAAATATTTCCGGAATGTGACGCCTCGGAATTTCGGCCGGGCCGGTCCTCCTTCCGGGCGGACGGGGAATCACACCTTTTTTCGTTTTCCTTTAACGCAGTCTCTTTGCCGATGGCGTGAAAAAGCCACCGGGTCTCCTCGCGTCCGAAAGTGCCTGTAAGGTATAAAAAGAGAAGGTAAAGAATGGCCGTGAGTGGAATGTGAAGCCAGACGCCGCCGGCTGTTTGAGAAAACGGGCGCAGGAGCAGTTCGATGATTAGTTTGGCAAAGGCCGTGGCGCCGATGGCCGAAAGAAGCGGACAAACAAAAAGACGGAAAAGGCGCGGGCGATAACCGCTGATTTTCAGCAACCGGCTAATGCTCAGAGCGGCGTTGACGGTCTCAGTCAGATAAATGGTCACCAGATAACCGGAAATGCCTATTCGCGGCACCAGAATAAAAACCGAGATGACCGAAAGAAGGGCATCGATGATGTTGACATTCATGGAATAGACCTGCTGTCCCAATCCTTTGAGCATAGCGTCTGTGGCGGTATCCAGGTACATGACCGGAATGAGCGGAGCCAGATGACAGATGTAGATTCCTACGGACGCGTCTTTATATAATGTCTGTCCGAGTTCTCTGGAAAGGAACAGCATGATGCCGGAAACGCCGATGGCAAAAAGCAGGCTCATCTGATAGACCCGTCCGGTGATATAGGAGATCTCGCGCCGGTTGGAACGGGCCTCTTCCGCCGTTACTTCCGGGATGAGCAATGAGGCAAAGGAAGAAAGAATGGCCGCCGGATAGAGCACCACGGGCAGCGCCATGCCGTGAAGCGCACCATAGGCCGAAAGAGCCTCTGCATTTCCGGAACCATGGCGCATAAGACCCATTTTTATTAAAATATGTTCTATTGATATTAAACCTGACCGCGCATATGCACTGATGGCAACCGGCATCGCAATGGCGGCCACGCCTACTTTTCCGCCCCGGAGATTGGTTGCGCTCTTGTGTTTTTTTCGGTCTGTCCGATAAAGGATCAGGTTCAGCAGCAAAGAAAAACTTTCGCTGACAGCGCCGCCGAGCAAAATAACAAAGACATTGCCTTCCACACTTTGGGGCAGAAAAAAGGAAAGCAGAAAAACCGTCAGCGTAATTTTCAGCGCCTGTTCCGCAACCTGTGCCAGAGCGTTTTTATAGGCGCGGCGCACCGCAATGAAATAACCGTTGAGGACCGATGTCAGCGCAATGGGCAGGAGCGTAACGCTCATCATCCGGAGTGCCCGGACGGTTCGTGCGTCCCGAAGCGCATAATGCCCCAGCACAGGGGCCAGAAGGAAAAGAAGCGCGGTCGCGAGCGTCCCGAAGAAAAGTGCGTAAAAAAGGCAGGCGCGCAAACACTGTCCCGTGCCCGCGCCGCCGTTTTTTTCTTCGCTTTGAGCCACCGTGCGTACCGTTGCCAGATGAATGCCGGAAGTGGCCAGCGTTACCGCAAAGCCGTATACGCCGCCGATGAGAGACAAAAGCCCCATGGCTTCCGCGCCGGCGCGTCCGGCCAGGTAGACCTGAAAGGTCACGCCAACCGTCCGCATGAAAAGGGCAACCGCAGTCAGCAAAAGCGCGTTCAGAAAAAATTTCCGTTTGTTTTTCATAACTTCACCTCGGGAAAATTTATTCCGCATTCGTCTTTCTTATACACGGATTGCTCTTTACAAATCTGAAAAAATATGTTAAAATATTATTGAATCCGGTGCTGTCTCTTGAAAAGCAGAGAATCGGAGCGCGCGTCGGACTCTCTATGATCAGGAAAGGGGATTTTGAAATGGCAAACTATCTTTCTATCACCATTGGTCGTCAGTTCGGCAGCGGCGGGCGCGAGATCGGCGAGCGTGTCGGAAAACTGCTGGGTTTCCGCGTTTACGACAAAGAGTTGCTTCTTTTGGCCGCAAAGAAAAACGGCGTCAACCCCGATTATCTGCGGCGCGTGGATGAAAAAGCCACCAACAGCCTGCTTTATACGCTGGCCATGGGCACCTCCATTTACGGCGCGCGCCATTTCGGTATGGATGTGCCAATCAACGATCAGCTCTTTATCACCCAGACCGAGATCATTAAAAATGCGGCCGAGGAAGGCCCCTCCGTATTCATCGGCCGTTGCGCCGACTATGTGCTTCGTAACCACGAACATCGTCTGAGCATTTTCATTCACGCAGACCGTGAATGCCGCATTGCCCGGATTTCCAAGCGGCACGAGATCGGCCGTGAGGAAGCAATTGACCTTATGAACAAGACCGACAAAAAAAGAGTAAACTATTATAATTTTTACACCGGCAAAAAATGGGGCAACTATGAAAACTATCATTTGTCCCTTAACAGTTCGCTTCTGGGAATTGAAGGGACGGCCGATATGATCGCACAGGCCGCGAAAATTTATCTGAAAGAGTATCCGGAGTGCGAAATGCCGGACGCCGGAAAAGAAAAATAAAAAAAGTGAAAAAAACTCTTGACAATCCGCCCGCTACTGATTATGATATAGTAAGTAAAAACGCACCTCCCAAAAACGGGCGCGTTTTCGGGTAATTTCCCGAAGGGGAGAAACACACCGCAAACGGCGGAATCTCCCTGATGTGCGATTTGCACTTTACTCGACATTTAAGAGCGAGGAGGAGAGCTTTCGGATGGCTGTTTATGTGTGCGAACTGTGCGGATATGAATATGATCCGCGCGTTGGCGATCCCGAAAACGGGATTGAGCCGGGAACCGAATTTGAAGATCTGCCGGAAGATTATGTCTGCCCTTTGTGCGGCGCTTCCAAAGAAGATTTTGAAAAGCAGATCACGGGCGACACCGAAGAGGAATAATAAAAGGGAAAAGGCGGCATGGCTCCGCCTTTTCTTTATGCTTTTTTTGGCATGCTTTTATACAAATATTCATTTTTGCCTTGACAAACGCGCGCGGGTTAGATATAATATTTATAATTTATATAAGGAAAAGGAAGACTCATGTCACTCAGCAGAAGAGAAGCCCGCGAGGCGGTTTTCGGTTTGCTCTTTGAGACCGAATTTAAAAAAGAGGAAGACCCCAAAGAAATTTTTGCCATTTCCTGCGATGACCGCGAGATCGGGCAGGACGATTATATCAAAAATGCCTATTTCGGCGTTTGTGAAAACCTCGGCACGATCGATGCACTTATCAATCGGCACTCCAACGGCTGGGAGACTACCCGGATTTCAAGGGTCTCGCGTTCCATTCTGCGTCTGTCCGTTTATGAAATGCTGTTTCTCCCGGATATTCCGCACAGCGTTTCCATGAATGAAGCGGTGGAACTCTGCAAAAAGTATGATGAAGAAAGTGCCCGTCCTTTTGTAAACGGTGTGCTCAACGCCGTGAAGGAAGAACTTGAAAGCAAAGAAAAGGGAACCGAAGAGCCCCGGATGGCTTTTGAAGATCCGGAAAAAACAAAGACTCCGGCCGGGACCGATGATGAAAACTGACTGCTTTCTTGGCGTTGACACCAGCAATTATACCACCTCGCTGGCCGCGGCCGATCCGGAAGGCCGGGTCATTTTCAATCTGAAAGCGCCGCTTCCCGTTCGTGCGGGCGCGTGCGGTCTCCGGCAAAGCGACGCGGTTTTTGCTCATGTGAAAAATCTGCCGGCGCTTTTCCGGCGCGCAGGAGAGATTTTGGGTGATCGTTTCCGGGTGACTGCCGTGGGCGTTTCCACGCGTCCCCGTCCGCTTGCGGATTCCTACATGCCCTGTTTTCTTTCCGGCATGGCCGCTGCCGAGAGTTTTGCCGTGGGCGCGGGTGTGCGGGTGTTGCCGTTTTCCCATCAGGAAGGGCATATCCGCGCGGCCGTTTATTCGGCCGGCGGCCCCGATCTTTTGGCACCTTTCGGTGCTTTTCATGTTTCGGGCGGAACTACCGATCTTTTGCTTGTCTCTCCGGCGGCCACCGGATTTTCGCTTTCGGAAGAAGGCACTTCGGATGATCTTCACGCGGGGCAGGCGGTGGACCGGATCGGCGTGATGCTGGGATTGCCGTTCCCGGCCGGACCTGCGTTGGAAAAACTTGCCGCTGAAAATCAAAAACCCGTTCCGCATGCCCGTGTGTGCGTCCGGGAGGGGCGTTGCCATCTGTCCGGCCTTCAGAATCTTGCCGAAAAGCTCTATGCGCAAAGCAATGATCCTGCGTTGGTGGCGGCGTTTGCGTTGCATTTTCTTTCGGATACGCTGTTTGAAATGGCCACAGACTTCCGGGCGTGGCATGGTGCAATCCCGCTGCTGTTTGCCGGTGGGGTGATGAGCAACCGCCTTATTGCCGCAGAGCTGACCGCCCGCCTGTCGCCGGATGTTTTCTTTGCCGCGCCGGAATTCAGCGCCGATAATGCGGCCGGCATTGCGCTTCTTTGCCGTGACGCCGCGTTGGCAGGCCTGTAAAAACAAATAAGGGAGGGGATTCTTTGAACGAAGCACTGACCGTGTCGCAATTGAACAATTATGTCAAGATGCTTCTGGATGGCGACCCTCTGCTTTCTAATCTGGTTGTCCGGGGCGAGATCTCTAATTTTACCAATCATGTCCGGAGCGGCCATTTCTATTTTTCTCTGAAAGACGAAAATGCGCGCGTACAGGCGGTGATGTTCCGCTCGGACGCGCAAAGAATGAAGTTCATGCCCGAAAACGGGATGAAGGTCATTTTGTGGGGGCGTATTTCACTGTTCCCGCGGGATGGGCAATATCAGATCTATGCCAGCGCCATGGAGCCGGACGGCCTTGGCGCACTGTACGCGGCGTTGGAGCAACTGAAAAAGAAGCTTGCGGATGAAGGGCTTTTTGATGAAGCGCGCAAGCGCCCGCTCCCGCCTTATCCCGAAAAAATCGGCATCATTACTTCTCCGGAAGGAGCGGCTGTACAGGATATGATACATATCCTCGGCCGTCGCTTCCCGGTGGCAAAGTTATATCTTTATCCGGCCTTGGTGCAGGGAAGCAACGCACCGGAAAGCCTCAGAAACGGGCTGGCATTTTTCAACGACTGTCACCCAGTGGATCTTATCCTTATCGGACGAGGCGGCGGTGCGCCGGAAGATTTGTGGGCGTTCAACGATGAACAACTGGTTCGCGCCGTGGCGGCCTCGCGTATTCCGGTAATTTCGGCGGTGGGGCATGAAAGCGACTATACGCTATGCGATTTTGCGGCCGATCTGCGCGCTTCCACGCCGTCTGCCGCGGCCGAACGTGCCGTCCCGGAAAAAGCGGAACTGCTCTCCCTGCTTTCCTCGCGCGAAAGACTGCTTTCTTCGTTGATCACAAACCGGATCGAGCGGGAAAGGGCGCGGCTTTCTGTACTGGCATCTTCCCGCTCGCTGCGCTCTCCCGTCAATTATCTGGAAGACCGGCGTATGGAGCTTTTGCATTTTGGAGACCGGATGAATGCGTGCGCCTCGGCCCGGGTAGACCGGAGTCGGCGGGAACTGGCGATGCTTTGCGCCCGGATGGACGCATTGCATCCTTTGCGCGTACTTGCAAGAGGATATGCGGCGGTATACAGCGAAACCGGCAAACCGGTGGAAAGTGCCATGGCGCTTCGGCCCGGGGAGCGTGTAAAATTGCTTTTTGCAGATTCTTCGGCACAGGCCGAAATCAAGGACATCCGGAAAGGACAAAAATATGGCGGAGCGGAAACTGAAATTTGAAGCGGCAATGGAGCGACTGAGCGAAGTCGTTTCCGAGCTGGAAGCCGGCAAGGTGGATCTGCAGACATCTCTCTCTCTTTATGAAGAGGGAATGAAGCTGGTTCGCGCCCTGTCGGATGAATTGGATAAAGCACAGGCGCGGATTGAAAAAGTCGGAGAGTCCGGTGCCGACAACGGAGAAAAAGCATGACGGTAAACGAAAGACTTTTGTCCAATGCAACATTGGTAAACAATGCGCTTGAGGCGGCGCTTGCGGACGGGGATCCGGACTTTGAAGAAGAGCTGGCGGCTGAACGCTATGCGCTTCTTGCTCCGCGCGCCAAGCGTATCCGCCCCACACTGGTTCTGGAATGTGCGCGGATACTTGGCGGTCGGGATGAAGCCGCGTTGCCTTTTGCGGCGGCACTGGAGATGATCCACACTTATTCTTTGATCCATGATGATCTGCCCGCTATGGATAACGATGATCTGCGCCGCGGCCGCCCGACCTGCCACAAAGCTTTCGGAGAGGCCACGGCGATCCTGGCAGGAGATGCGCTTTTGACCCGTGCTTTCGGTGTGGCCGCCGGCAATCCGGCCGTAACAAAGGAAAGCGCCCTGGCCGCCGTTTGCGCACTTTCACGGGCGGCCGGTCCGTTTGGCATGATCGGCGGACAGGTGATGGATCTTTCCGGCGAAAAAAAGAAATTGCCGCTCCCGTCGCTCCTCAAACTGCACGCCCATAAGACCGGCGCGCTCATGCGGGTCGGCGCAACGCTGGGAGCGCTTGCCGCCGGATATTTCCCGCAGGACAAAGAGACGCGGGCTCTTGAATCTTACGCCGAAAAAACCGGATTGGTTTTTCAGATTGTGGATGATATACTGGACGCAACCGAAAGCGCCGAAGAACTCGGAAAAAGCGCGGGGTCGGATGCCGAAAACGGCAAGACCACCTTCCTTTCCTACTACGAAACCGATACGGCGCTTCGTTATGCCCGCGAAGTAAGTGAAGACGCCAAACGCGAAATCAGGGAATTGCCGGGTTCTGCTTTCCTCCTTTCGCTGGCGGACAGTCTGCTTGACAGGAAGTTCTGAATATGAGGATTCACATCAATATGTATCAGCTGAAAACTTACTTTCTGGATCTGATCACGAACCGGGTGCTCCTTTGCGCCATCATTGCCTGGATGACCGCTCAAATCATAAAGGTTTTTACCACCAGCATCTACCGGAAAGAATTTTCCCTGCGTCAGCTGTTGGTCGGCAGCGGGGGAATGCCCAGTTCTCATTCGGCTGTGGTGATGGCCACGGCCATTTCCTGCGGATTGCTTTACGGATTTGATACGCCGATCTTTGCGGTGGCCGCCGTGCTTGCGGTGGTCGTAATGCGGGATGCGGCCGGCGTCCGGCGCGAAGCGGGAAAACAGGCCGCCATGATCAATCGTGTTTCACAGGAATTGAGCCGGACCCGCACCAATTTTGTCACCGACGTCTTGCAGGAACTATTGGGTCATACGCCGCTTCAGGTGCTTTTCGGCGCTTTACTTGGCGTGGCCATGGCATTCCTTTGCCAGTGCTGGCTCTTCAACCTTTTCCTCCCGGCGTCGTGAAATGCGGTTGGATGTTTATATGGTCAGTGCCGGTCTGGCCGAGAGCCGGGAAAAAGCCCGGAAACTGATTCTGGCCGGGGCGGTTTTTGTGGACGGCCGGGTGGCCGAAAAAGCCTCAAAAGAAATTATCGGTGAAATGACGGTTATGCTGACCCGAAAGGAGCGTTTTGTCGGTCGCGGCGGGGAAAAACTTGCGGCGGCACTTGCTCTTTTCAAAATAGATCCGACCGGCCTGCGCGCGTTGGATATCGGTGCCTCAACAGGCGGCTTTACCGATTGCTTGCTGCAATCGGGCGCTTCCTTTGTGGTGGCGCTGGATGCCGGTAAAGGACAGCTTCATCCCAGGCTTTGCGCGGACGCGCGGGTTCGCTCTGTTGAGAAATACAACGCCCGGAACCTTTCTCCCGCAGATGTCGGAACTTTTGATCTTGTCGTCATGGATGTTTCTTTTATCTCTCAGACACTGATTCTGCCGCGGCTCTCTGCCTTGCTTTTGCCGGGCGGCCGCGTTGTCTCGCTGATCAAGCCGCAGTTTGAACTAAACAAAAATGCGCTTGGCAAAAACGGCATTGTACGGGATGAAAAAAATCTTTATGCGGCCGTTTCCCGTGTGCTTTCCTGTGCCGCCGCCACCGGGCTTGCCTGCCATGCGCTCGCTCCCTCTCCGATTTTGGGCGGTGACGGAAACCGGGAGTTTCTTGCGCTCTTTTGCCCCGGCACCGGCCGGGAATTTACGCCGGATGAATTGACCGGGGTTATTAACGGAAAGGCGGTGATTGTTTGAAAAAAATCGCAGTCATCACAAATTACAATATTTTTGAAAAATCCAAAATCGCACTGCGCGCGGCGCAGACGCTTTCCGATCTTGGCGGAGAGGTTGTTTTTCCGATCAATTACAAAGAAAAGATTCTTCGTGCCGGTAAAAAGCGCTATGATTGCAACTTTCTTTCTCCGGAAGAAATCTATGAGCAGTCGGATATCATTTTGGTGTTGGGGGGCGATGGCTCCATTCTGGATGCCGCGCGTCATGCCGCACCGAAAGGGAAGCCGCTTTTGGGGATTAACATGGGGCACCTTGGTTATATGACCGAATTGGAACCCGGTGAACTGCCGCTGCTTTCCCGTTTGTTTACCGAAGAATATACCCTTGATGAGCGCGCCATGCTGGATGTAAAAATTCTTTCGACCGACGGCGCTGTGCGTGCTGAATCTTTTGCTCTGAACGACGCGGTAATCTCCAACGGTTCGGTGGCACGGATTGTGGATCTGGAACTGTTTGAAGGAAAGGAATCGGTCTCGTCTTATCGGGCGGACGGTATGATCATCGCAACGCCGACCGGTTCGACCGCCTATTCGCTCTCTGCCGGCGGCGCTTTAACAGATCCGCATCTTTGCTGTATCTGCGTCACGCCGATCTGTCCGCATTCGCTTACTGCCCGTCCTGTCATTTTCCGGGACGATGCCGTGCTGGAAGTCAAAAACATCTGTCGTCGGGAAAAAATGCTGTATCTGACGCTGGACGGACGCATCAGCTTTGAACTTTATCGCGGCGAGCGTGTTCGTGTGACCCGTTCGGATATGAAAACCTCGTTGATCCGGCTCCGCAAGGGCGGTTTTTATGAAAAACTGAAAAAGAAAATGAAATCATTTGAGTGAGGGAAAACATGAAGGTCAACAGACAAAGAAAAATATTGGAACTTGTCAATCGGTATTCAATCGAAACGCAGGACGATCTGATCGATCGCCTGATGACCGAGGGCTATGCCGTCACGCAGGCAACGATTTCCCGTGACATCCGCGAACTGCAACTGACCAAGGTTCTCACCGGAAAAGGGACTTACCGTTATGTGGCCGCGCGGAAGGAAGAGGGCAATACGGGGCTCCATTTCAATAGTGCGCTGATTGAATCGCTTATGAGCGTGGAGTATGCCGGAAATATCATTGTCATCAAAACTTTTCCGGGTCTGGCCAATGCAGTGGCGGCCGGCATTGACCAACTTTCCATTGCCGAGGTGCTTGGATGTGTGGCCGGAGACGACACAATCATGGTGGTTACCCGAAACGAGGCGGCCGCTAAACTGATTCGTGAGCGCATCAGCGTGATGGTCAAGAAGGGATAAAAAATGCTGTCCTCACTGCATATTGAAAATATGGCGGTTATCGCCCGGATGGATGTGGATTTTGCGGGCGGTCTTTCGGCTGTGACGGGTGAAACCGGAGCCGGCAAATCCGTCATGATTGACGCGCTCGCCTTTTTGCTGGGCGGAAAGGCCAACCGGGAACTGTTGCGCCACGGTTGCGATCAGGGGTTGGTCAGCGCCGTCTTCTCTGATATCGGAGAGGAGGGCCTGCGCTTTCTTTCGGATTCCGGTTTTCACCCGGATGGGGAAGTGATGCTTCAGCGGACTCTGAGCGCAGACGGCCGCACGCAGTGCCGGATTGACGGCCGTGTGATTCCGCTCACGATCCTGCGGGAGTTCTCAAAATATCTGGTCAGCATTCACGGGCAAAATGACAATCAGCTGTTGCTTTCTCCTGCGGCGCAGGAAAAAGTACTCTTTAAAATGGCCGATGATCCCGAGACCGCAATGCGGTACCGTGCGCTCTACGAAGAATACCGCACCGAAAAAGCGCGACTTGCGGAACTGCAAAATGACAGCGCCGCCAAAGAACGGATGCGGGATATGCTGGCTTTTCAGGTAAAGGAAATTGACGCCGCACACCTGCGGGAAGGGGAAGAAGAAAAACTGCTTCGTGCCCGCGACAAGTGGCAACATATGGAGAAAATCGTCCGGCAGTCCGGATTTGCCTATCAGGTGCTTTACGGTGCCGAAAAAGCTTCTGCCGTGTTACTTCTTGAAAAAGCCGCACAGGCTCTTTCCCAGATTGCGGGTGTCCTGCCGGAGGCAAGTACACTTTCGGATCGGCTCCTGAATCTGCGTTATGAAGCCGAAGATATTGCCGAGTCTGCCAAGGATCTTTCGGACGGAAGCGAGGGCGATCCGGCAGAAACGCTGGATAAGATCGAGGGCAGGCTTTCGCAAATTTCCCGGTTGCGCCGCAAGTACGGTGCGGACGAAAAAGAAATTCTGTCTTTCCGTGACGATGCGGCCAGGCGGCTTTCGGAGCTTGAAAATTCCAAGGAGACCGAAGCGGCCATTCTGGGAAGGCTGGAGGAACTGACCGTCGCTATGCGAACCGAGGCCGCCGCACTTCACGAGGGGCGGACCGCAGCCGCAGACGCGCTCTGTCGCCGGATGCTTACCGAGCTTTGCTATCTGGATATGTCCGGCGTTCGTTTCCGGATTGAAGTCAAAGAAGAAAAGGAGTTTTCTCAAAGCGGACTTGACAGCGTGACTTTTCTTCTGGCCGCCAATCCCGGCGAGCCATTGTTGCCGCTCTCCCGCGTGGCTTCCGGCGGAGAACTGGCCCGGGTTATGTTGGCTCTTCGATGTGCCCTGAATGAAAGGGATGGCGTTGGCACCGCGGTCTTTGACGAGGTGGACACCGGTATTTCGGGAAAAACCGCCCGAAAAATCGGCATCAAACTGTCTGAAATCGGCCGCAGGACGCAGGTGCTTTGTATCACGCACTCCGCGCAGATCGCTTCTCTTGCCGACCGGCATTATAAAATCGTGAAAAAAGAAGAAAACGGTCGTGCGGCATCCACGCTCACACTTCTTGACGAAAAAGAGCGTGTTCTGGAAATCGGTCGGATTTTAGGTGGACTTTCGGTGTCCGAAGCGCAGATTTGCGCCGCCGCCGAAATGATTGAAGAAGGGAAGAAATACCGCTGAAATGAAAGAAAAAGAGATCAAGACCAATGCAATGAGGCAACTGGATGCCGCCGGTATTTCTTATGAAGTACGAACTTACCCGGTCGATGAAAACGACCTTTCGGGTTCACACATGGCGGATGTTGTGGGGCTTGCGCATGATTTGGTTTTTAAGACCCTGGTGGCCAAAGGGGACAAGACCGGTCCGGTGGTTTTCTGTATTCCGGTCGATCCCGAAATAGACCTCAAAAAAGCCGCCCGTGCGACCGGAAACAAGAAAATCGAAATGCTTCATGTAAAGGATCTGCCGGGATTGACCGGCTATATCCGGGGCGGTTGTTCGCCCATCGGGATGAAGAAAAAATTTCCCACTTTCTTTGATAACAGCGTGTTGGAAAAAGAAAAAATCACCGTCAGCGCGGGCGTTCGCGGCGCACAGCTGTATCTTTCGGCGAAGGATTTGCTTGCGTTTGTCAACGCCACCTGTGCTGAACTGATTTAACCGCGGCACGGCTTGACAACCGACGCTTTTGAGAGTACAATAATTTTACATTTTAAAAGAGGAGAATACCATGAACAATCAGGAAAAAACGATGGACAAAATTGTGGCGCTTTGCAAGAACCGCGGCTTTATTTTCCCCGGTTCCGAAATTTACGGCGGCCTTGCAAACTCCTGGGACTACGGCCCGCTCGGCGTGGAATTCAAGAACAATGTCAAACGCGCTTGGTGGAAAAAATTCGTGCAGGAGAGCCGTTATAATGTGGGACTTGACAGCGCGATTATCATGAACCCCGAAACTTGGGTCGCATCCGGCCATGTCGGCGGTTTTTCCGATCCGCTCATGGATTGCAAATCCTGCAAGGCGCGGCACCGTGCCGACAAACTCATTGAGGATTATGCTTTCAAAAACGGTCTTTCTGACAATCCGGCCGGTTGGACTTTTGAGGAAATGGCCCAATATATTGCCGATCATGGCATTACCTGTCCGCAGTGCGGTGGCAAGGAGTTCACCTCCATCAAGAAATTCAATCTGATGTTCAAAACTTTTATCGGCGTCACCGAGGATTCGACCAGCACGGTCTATCTGCGACCCGAGACGGCACAGGGTATTTTTGTGAATTTCCCCTCAATCCAGCGTTCTACGCGCAGAAAGCTTCCTTTTGGCGTTTGCCAGATCGGCAAATCTTTCAGGAACGAGATCACGCCCGGAAACTTCACTTTCCGCACCCGGGAATTTGAGCAGATGGAGCTTGAATTTTTCTGCAAACCCGGCACGGACCTGGAGTGGTTTGCCTATTGGAAGGACTATTGCCACAAGTTCCTCCTGAACCTGGGTATGCGTGACGAAAATCTCAGACTGCGCGATCATGATAAGGAAGAACTCTGCTTCTATTCCAAGGCCACGACCGACTTTGAGTTCCTCTTCCCGTTTGGTTGGGGCGAGCTGTGGGGCGTGGCGGACCGTACCGATTACGATCTTAAACAGCATGCCGAGCACAGCGGCAAAGATCTCTCCTATTTTGATCCCGAAACCAACGAGCGCTATATTCCCTATGTGGTGGAACCCTCTCTGGGTGCGGATCGCGTGGCGTTGGCGTTCTTGGTGGACGCTTATGACGAAGAAGTTCTGGATGCCGAGAAGAACGATATCCGTGTGGTGCTCCATCTGCATCCCGCGCTGGCACCGTACAAGGCCGCTATTTTGCCGCTTTCCAAGAAGCTGTCCGGCAAGGCGCAGGAGATTTATGATCAACTTTCCAAAGATTTTGCATTGGATTTTGATGAAACCGGTTCGATCGGCAAGCGCTATCGCCGCGAAGACGAGATCGGCACGCCGCTTTGCATCACAGTTGATTTTGATACGGTGGGTGACGCCGAGAAAGCCGGTGACAACTGCGTGACCGTGCGTGACCGCGACACTATGGAGCAGGTTCGTATTCCGATTGACGCGCTCCGCGATTATATTGCCGGAAAAATCGCGTTCTGAGAATCGGGAAGGGGAACGTATGTTTCAGATCAGACTGGCCGGGCTGAACATCCGGGTTTTTAACCGCTATGAATTCAGCCGGACGCGCTGTCAGGATTACCTGGCCGATTTCGAAAGGGCCGATTTGGAAGTTTCGGTTTCGCCCGCGCAAATTGAAAAAGAAAAGGCAGAGGCACTTTGCCCGTGCAGTGACGGCTACGCCGAATTCATCTGCATTTACCGGGAAATTGCCCTGCGCCTGCCGCAGTTTGACGCTTTTGTTTTTCATGCCGCGGTGGTTGCTGTGGACGGAGAAGCTTATGCTTTTACAGCCCCCAGCGGCACGGGAAAATCCACGCACATCCGTTTTTGGCTTTCCGAATTTGCCGATAAAGGCGCGAAGGTTGTGAACGGTGACAAGCCGATCTTCCGCCTGGAAAACGGCATTTTCACCGCCTATGGCACGCCTTGGTGCGGCAAAGAGGACTGGGGCGAGAACACCTGCGCGCCGCTTCATGCCATTTGCTTTCTGACGCGGGGAGCCGAAAACAAAATCAGCCGGATCGGGGATGAGGAATCCGTTTCGCGGATTTTTCACCAGGTCATCATGCCTAAAGATCCGGAGATCATGGATCGTTTCCTCTCGCTTTTGGACAGCCTTATTTCAAGCGTTCCCGCATATCTTTTGGAATGTACGATCTCGACCATGGCCGCGCAGGTGGCCTATAACGGTATGAAAGGAGAATCACATGATTCAGAATAAGGAATTTATCAAGCGGAAAATCGGTACGCAGTTTGTGATCGTTGCTGTAGGAGAGGCCAGTCGCCGGTTTAACGGAATGATTTCGGTCAATTCGACCGGGGCATTCATCTGGGATGTGTTGGAGAAGGAAACCGATGAGGCCGGGCTGATCCGGGCATTGACGGAACATTATGAGGTTGATGCCGCGAAAGCCAAAGCGGATTGCGCCGCTTTTCTGAAAGCGCTGAGAGAGGCCGGTGCAATTATTGAATAACGGCATTTCGATGGAAGAACTCTGGCCGCTTATCCGGGAAGTCACGGAAAGCGGCGGAGAATTCCGGCTGTATCCGCGGGGAACGAGTATGCGTTCTCTCCTTCGGGAGGGAAAAGATTCGGTGGCATTGGTCAGACCCGGAAACCTTTGCCGGGGCGACATTTGCCTTTACCGTCGCCGGGACGGTGCTTTTATTCTTCACCGACTGGTCAAATGGAAGGACGGGCAACCGGTTTTTTGCGGAGATAATCAAACGGCGCTGGAATACGGCGTTCCGGAAAGCGCGGTGATCGCAGTGGTTGCCGCTGTCTACCGGGGCGAAAAAAGAAGAGAAATCGGTTCTTTTTCGGATCGCTTTTACCGTACCACCCATTTGCCCGCTCCCTGTCGCTTTATTCGCTTTCTGCCGCGGCGGGGAAAAAGCGCGCTGAAAAAAATCTTTAAAAAATAAAAAGGCCGTGCTGTTTACCAGAACAGCACGGCTTTTTTCTCAATAGTGAACGGAAACGGTTTCGCACACGGCGATCCGGGGCGAAAACGCGGCGGCCGAGTCTTTTTTCTTTTCTTTCACGCGGTCCACGATCATGTAAACGGTCAGATAAGCGATGCCGACTACCATCAGAACAGCCAGCACAATGGCAAGGATGCGTACAAAAATTTTGGAGTCTTCCTTTTTCATAAATATACCTCTCAAAATAAAATTAAAGGGAATCATCCATGCTCAGTTGCATGGCACTGATGTCTTTTTCGGATAGCAGGGTACCGGTTGCCGGCAATTTATAGCGCCGATAACCTTTTTGCTCTTGCCGGTCGTCCAAGGGGGCAATGACCTCTTTTATCTTCTTTTCTTTACGGCCAAAGGACTGGAGCGTAACACCCCCGGAACTTCGTGTGGTCATCAAAGGAATGAGAGAAGATTTGAAAACGATTGCCCGGTCAAGATCAGACACCATCATAATGTCAAAGGGTTCTTTTTCCTTCTCGCGGAAAATGGCCATCACAGGAGAAGTCTTGGAGAAAGCGCCGGTCAGTTTCCGGCGGTTGCCCTTGGTCTCATAGGCCGTAATCGGGATACGCACGCCCTTGCCGTTTTCAAAGATGAAAACCATGTTCTGGTCTGCCGGATAATCATTCTGAACCAGCATCAAAAGCGGCCGTTCGTCTTTGTCCATGCCGAGTTTTGCATTGAGAAAGTCGCCCAGTGCCGAGGCCTTTGTGGTGTCAAAACTGTCTACACCCGCGCGGTATACCTGCGCGCCGTCCGTGAAAAAGAGCAGGCTGTCCCGGTTTTGCGCGTCAATCACCTGTCGGATTTCATCATCGTCTTTCAGTTTCTGTTCATCGTTGCCACGCAGGGACTGGAAGGTGATCTTCTTGAAATAACCGGCCTTGGTCAGTACCAGTCGGACCGGATAATCTTCCACCGGGTCCTCTTCCGGCACATCGGGGATATCCTGTGCAAAAATGAGCTGCGAACGGCGGGGAATGGCATATTTTTTCTTGACTTCCAACAGCTGTTCGGCAATTTTGGCACGGAGCTTCAGTTCGTCCGCCAGAATTTCTTCAATGCCCGCGATATCCGCTTTGAGTGATTTCATTTCGTCCAGACAGTTCAGAATATAGCGCTTGTTCAGATTGCGGAGTTTGATGTTCCCGATATATTCCGCCTGAACGGAATCAATTCCGAATCCGGCCATCAGTTCCGGTACCACCGCCTCATCGCTTTCTGCGTGGCGGATGATGCGGACGGCTTTGTCAACATCCAAGAGGATTTTACCAAGGCCGGTCACCAGATGCAATCTGTCCTGCTTATTTTTCAGGTCAAAGGAAAGTTCCCGGCGGACGCAGCCGATCCGGAAAGTGATCCATTCCTTGAGGATATCCATCACGCCCAACTGCCGGGGGGCGGCATTGATGAGTACATTGAAATTGCACTTGAAACTGTCCTCCAACGGCGTCAGCTTGAAAAGACGGTTCATCAGTTTTTCCGGATCCGTTCCGCGCCGGAGGTCAAGCGTCAGCTTAAAGCCGTTCAGATCAATCTCATCGCGGAAATCGGTGATTTCTTTTACTTTCCCGTCTTTGACCAGTGCGGAGATGCTGGAAAGAATGGCTTCGATGGTGGTGGAGTAGGGAATTTGCAGAATGTCGATGCAGTTGGCTTCTTTGTCATAGACATATTTGGAGCGAACCCGGAAAGAACCCTGTCCGGTTTCATAGATCTGCCGCATGATCTCACGGTCGTAAAGAATTTGTCCGCCGCCTGGGAAATCCGGGGCTTTGATAATATCCAGCAACCGGTCCATGGTTGTTTTGGGGTTTCTGAGGAGTGCCACGGTTCCGTCGCAGATCTCTCCGAGGTTGAAAGAGCAGATGTTGGAGGCCATGCCCACGGCAATGCCGACATTCGGCGTCACCAGCACATTCGGGAAGGTGGTCGGCAACAGAACCGGTTCTTTCATCGTGTTGTCATAGTTATCCACGAAATCCACGGCGTTTTTATCCACGCCGGAGAAAAGTTCGTTGCAAAAGCTGTCCAGTTTGACCTCCGTGTATCGGGAGGCGGCATATTTCATATCGCTGGAATATTGCTTGCCGAAGCTTCCTTTGGAATCAATGAGCGGGTGAAGAAGCGCGGCGTATCCGCGTGTGAGACGAACCATGGTTTCATAAATGGCCGCGTCGCCGTGCGGATTCAGCTTCATGGTCTGTCCCACCACATTGGTGCTTTTGGTTCGGTTTCCGGTCAGGAGGCCCATTTTATACATGGTATAAAGAAGTTTCCGGTGGGAGGGTTTTAACCCGTCAATTTCCGGAATAGCCCGCGAGATGATCACGCTCATCACATAGGGCATATAGTTTTTCTCGATGGTCTCGGTAATCGGTTGAGGCGTGGCAGGTGCCGGTGTGATATGAGAAAGGTCGGTATCGGGGGTCTTTTTCTTTTTCGCCATCTCGGTTTTGCCCTTTCTTTGAATTTTTACAAGTGAAGAACCGTATGCGCCGCCGCGCGGATGGCACGGTTATAAAGCGCCAGCCCTATGCCGTCGGTTTTGGGCATATGGGCATATAGTCGGGTCAGTCCCGGTGTTTCATCCGCCGCACGCAACGCTGCAAAGAGCAGATGTGCCTGTGCGGCAAGATCCTCTTTTTTCCCGACAGGGAAGAGCGTAAGTTCTGCAGGGAGGTTGTCCTTTTCCTCTTCGTAGCAAAGGAATCCCACGCCGGGGGCGGCTTCTTTTTGGAGAAACGCCTGCACAGCCGCTTCATCGCCGCAAAGAAGGGTAAGCGGCACGCGCGGCGCGTAATGCTTATATTTCATGCCGGGGGAAAGCGGATGCTCATTTTTGCCGAGCTCACCCGATACGGCCGCGTCAGCGATTGACAGTTCGGGAAGCACCGTGCGCAGATCCTCCGGCGTTACCGCGCCGGGGCGGAGCAGTGTCAGATGCTCGCCGTCCAGTTTGACAATGGTGGATTCCAATCCGAAATCTGCCGCACCGCCGGCCAGAATCACATCCACGCGGTCCGAAAAATCCTTAATGACATGAGCCTCCGTTGTGCCGGAAGGTTGTCCGGAAAGATTGGCGGAGGGGGCGGCCACCGGTACGCCGGCCACCGTAATCATGGCGTGCGCCACCGGGTGAGAAGGACAGCGGACAGCCACGGTTTCAAGACCGCCGGTCACACTTTTGGGGATGCTTTCGCGGCGGGGAAGAATCACGGTCAGCGGTCCGGGCATAAAGCGTTCGGCCAAACGGTAAAAGGCAGGAGAGGTAACGGCGTAGCGCTCCGCGTCTTCCGGTTTTGCCACATGAATAATGAGCGGATTGTCACTGGGGCGGCCCTTTGCCGCGTAAATTTTGCGGGCGGCCGAGTCGTTGGTGGCGTCCCCGCCGATGCCGTAAACCGTTTCGGTCGGGAAAATGACCAGTCCACCTTCGCGGAGCGTTTTTGCCGCGTCCGCCACCCCTTTTTTCAGTTCATTTTCATTTTGCGTGTTGTAAATGCGGGTGTTCAAAAGTCCGATTCTCCCTCTTCTTTGAGTTTTTGCGCAAGGTCGGCTTCCCGGAGCGCGTCAAGCATTTCGCCGATATCTCCGTCCAGAAATTTTCCAAGCGTATAGAGCGTGAGGCCAATCCGGTGGTCGGTCACGCGCCCCTGAGGATAATTATAGGTGCGAACGCGTTCGCTCCGATCCCCTGTGCCGATCTGTGTGCGCCGGGAACTGGCGGTCTCGCTTTCTTTTTTCTCCCGTTCCATTTCGTAAAGCCGGGTGCGGAGCAGTTTCATGGCTTTGTCGCGGTTTTTGAACTGACTGCGTTCCTCGCGGCATTCCACCACAATGCCGGTCGGCTTGTGGAGCAAGCGCACGGCCGATTCGGTCTTGTTGATGTGCTGACCGCCCGCGCCGCTGCTTTTCATGGATTCCATTTCAATATCGGCCGGATCAATCTGTACTTCCACTTCTTCGGCTTCCGGAAGGATGGCCACCGTGACGGTGGAGGTCTGGATCCGTCCCTGAGATTCGGTCACGGGTACACGCTGGACGCGGTGCACGCCGGATTCATATTTGAAACGGGCAAAGGCGCCCTCTCCCTCTATGAGAAAGACAATTTCACGATAGCCGCCGAGCCCGGTCTCATTGGCCGAAAGCAGGGAAATGCGAAACCCGGCCGAGGCGGCGTACATGCTGTACATCCGATACAGTACAGCAGCAAAGAGCGTGGCTTCGTCCCCACCCGCACCGGCACGGATCTCCATGATTGCATTGGCGTCATCCTTCTCGTCTTTTGGAAGAAGCAGGAGACGGATCTCCTGCAAAAGCGTTTCCTCCCGTTCAAGGCAGGCGGTTCGTTCGCTTCTGGCCAGTTCTTTTAATTCCCGGTCGTTTTCTCCCTCAAGAATCCGCGCGGCTTCTTTTTCGTCCGCGCGGACTTTGAGGAGTTCATCATAACGCTCGGAAACCGGCGCCACGCGCCGGTATTCTTTTGAAAGCGTCAGATAGCGCACCTTGTCCGAAAAAACAGTCGGGTCGGAAAGCTGACATTCCAGTTCTTTGGCCCGTGTGGACAAAGCCCGGATCTTTTCTTCCAGCATCAGTCGCGGTTGAAGGCGGCAAAGGCAAGATAAGCCTCATAAAGGTCTACTTTGGAAATGACCTCAAAAGGTGCGTGCATGGAGATGACCGGTACGCCGAGATCCACGGTTTCGATATTATGCTCGGCAATGAATTTGGCCACGGTTCCGCCGCCGCCTCCGTCCACTTTGCCGAGTTCGCCGGTCTGCCAGATAACGCCGGCTTTTTCCATAACCGCACGCAACCAGCCGATATATTCGGCGTTGGCATCGTTTGTGCCGGATTTGCCACGCGCACCGGTATATTTGGTTAGTACCACGCCGCAGGACAGCAGACAGGAGTTCCGTTTTTCAAAGGCGCCGGAGAAATTGGGGTCATAAGCGGCGGATACATCGGCGGAAAGGCACTTGGAGTGTGCCCGCACCACAGCCGGATCGGCGCCGAATGCCGCGGAAATTTCATTCATCAGGTCAAGGAGCAGGTCGCTCTTCATGCCGGTCGTGCCCTCGCTGCCGATCTCTTCTTTGTCGGCCAGCACGCAGATGAGCGTGTGGCGGCTGTCCGCTCCGGCAAAAATCGCCTCCAGCGCGGGATAGGCGCACACGCGGTCGTCATGTCCGTAAGAGCCGATGAGCGAACGGTCAAAACCAATGTCGCGCGCTTTGAATGCAGGGACGACCGAGAGTTCGGCCGAAAGAAAATCGTGCTCGGTGATGCCGTACTTTTCATGGAGCAATGCCAGGACATTCAGTTTGATGGAATCGCCTTCAAAAGCAGGGTCAAAGGGGCGGCTGCCGATGAGCACATTCAGTTTTTCACCGGGAATGGCATCTCCCAACGGTTTTTTATCGTCCTCGTGTCCCAGATGGGGCAGAAGGTCGTTGATATAGAAGACCGGGTCGCCGTCGTCTTCGCCCACGCAGACATCCACACGGGAACCGTCTTTCTTCACCACAACGCCGTGCAGCGCAAGCGGGGTGGCCACCCACTGATATTTACGGATGCCCCCGTAATAGTGAGTCTTGAAGAAACTCATGCCGTCTTCTTCATAGAGCGGGCACTGTTTGAGATCAAGACGGGGAGAATCAATGTGCGCGGCCGAGATCCGGACACCCTCGCTCAGCGGCTCGCTGCCGATGGTGAAAAGGAAGAGATTTTTGCCGCGGTTATCATAATAATATTTGCCGCCACGTTCCAGCTTGTCACCGAAAGAGTAAGATTTAAAGCCCTCTTTTTCGGCCAGCGCTACGGAAGTTTTCACCGCCTCGCGTTCGGTTTTGGCCGCGTCAAGGAAGGCGGCGTATCCGCGCGAGAAGTCATAGGCCGCATTGATATGCGCTTCGTCTTTTGCTTCGTAGACGGTTTTCTTTTTGTAGGAAAGCTCCTCACTCAGTTTTTTTGCGTCTTTCATCTGAATGCTCCTTTATTTTAAATTGTATTTGACAGTATATTCCTCAAAAAAGGCATATACGCGGTTGACATAATTTTGAGTTTCCGGAAAGGGAATTTTCAGTAACACACCGTCCTTGGACAGTGTCGGATCGGAAAGCCAGGTACGCACCCGGCCTTCGCCCGCGTTATATGCGCAAAGGACCAGCGTGAGGTCGTCAAAAGATTTTTGAAGATAGTCAAGATAGCAAGCGCCGCACCGGATATTGATTTCCGGGGAGAGCAGATCTTTTTCGGCATAACACGCGTCGGACAGTAGGGTATCGATGAAAGTCAGCGTTTCCGGCAGAATCTGCATGAGTCCGAGCGCACCGGCCGAGGAGCTTGCGTTTGCCCTAAAATCGCTCTCCGCACGGATGACGGCAAGGAGTAACGCAGGAGGCAACTGAAATTCCGCGCAGGAAGAAAGCACGGCGTTCATGACGGCCGCCTCCCGCTCGTCGCGCCGTTTCTTCACGGATCGCTCCGCAAGAGAGAGAGCAAGGGCGGCAATCAAAAGAAAAATCAAAAAAGCGGACAGAAAAATGGCAAAAGGGCGGCTGACTTTTGTTTTCATGCTCAAAGAAGGCCGTTTTCAAGAAGAAAAGCTTTGATTTTTTCCTCCAGTTCGGCCACACTCCCGTTATTCTCGAGAATGACCGGACAGCGTGCCCGGAAAAAACTGTCGTCCTGTTGCGCGAAGATCCGCTTTTCGGCGGCTTCCGCAGAAAGACCGTCGCGCGCCAAAATCCGCGAAAGGCGTTTTTCTTTTTCCGAAAGTACGGCAATCAGTCGGTCACATTCCCGGTCGGCACCGGCTTCAAAAAGTTGCGGAGCATCCAGCAAAACGGCACGGGCGCCCTCTTTGCGGTATTTTTCCGTCATTTCTTTTACCTTTGCCATAATATATGTATGGGTGAGTGTGTTGAGCTTATGCAAGCGATTGGGCGTATCCGGATGACCGAAGACCATTCCGGCCAGTTTTTTTCGATCCACACAGCCGTTTTTACAAAGAATTTCTTTCCCGAAAGCTGAAGCAAGCGCTTGCGTGCAGGGACTTTCCGGATTCAGAAGCAGTTCGTGATAAACTTTATCGGCATCAATGGAAGGAATGCCGTATTTCCGGAAAATGGCCGCCGCCGTGCCTTTGCCCGCGCCGGTCGGTCCGGTAAGGCCGATGAGCATCATAAGATCGTTTCCTCCCGACCGTTTTTGTCCGAACAGAGCGCGGCCGCCATCACTTCTTCCACCCGGAGCGCGTCCGAAAAATCCGGATGAAATTCCGCTTTTTCTCCGGAAACCGTCCGCAGGAAAGAAGCGTAACTCATGACATGGCCGCGAAGCCAACCGAGCGGAGCTTTCGGAGATGGAAACGCGCCGTCCGGCGCGGGATAGCGCCCGCCTGTAGCGATTCCGGTGAAGCCGGCCAAACCGCCAAACGCCCCGGTTGAAGCGGTCGCGTCATAAAAGGAAAGCACATTGGGGTTCATCAGTGAAAAGGAAAGCGCACCCTTCGTTCCGGAGATCCGGAACGAAAGATCGTCCTGCGTGCCGGTGGCCAATTTACTGGCTGTGAGCGTGCCATAGGCACCTTCCTTTGTCCGGACGGTCAGATAAAAGGCTTCCGGCGCGTCGGTCTTTGTTTCTTTTTTATCTGGTCCAAGGCGTTTTGGGAAGGCGATCTGACTTTTTCCGGTGACGGCACAAATCGGCCCGCATAAGAAAAGCGCAAGATCGATAATGTGAGAGCCAAGGTCGAAAAGGACGCCGCCCTCTCCGCAGATACCGGCGGTCTGTTTCCAGCCCATCGGCTTTTGGGCATCGGCGGCGGAATCGTGCAGATAGGAGAAGGAAAACTCCAGAATCCGTCCGAGCGCTCCTTCGTCAATGAGAGATTTTGCCCGAAGGACGGCAGGCAGGAAACGGTTGTTGAAAACCACGCCGCAAGTCCGTCCGGCCGAGAGTTCACACAATTTAGCGGCCATTTTGGGGTCGCCGCACAGCGGTTTTTCGCAGTAGACGGATTTGCCGGCCAGCAGGGCTTTTTGGACAGCTTCAAAATGGAAAACATTCGGCGTACAAATGTCGATGACATCAATATTTGCGGATTCAATCAGTTCATTCTCGTTTTCCGCCGCAAAGGGAACACCCCATTCTTCGGCGGCGTGCCGGGCGTTTTCCGGATGACCTGCCGCCACGCCCGTAAGTGTGGCGCGGAATGGAAGATCTTTGCAGTAAAAAGGCAGAGAGCGGATTGCAAAAGCATGGGTCCTTCCCATGGATCCGACACCGAGCAGACCGATACGAATTTCTTTTTTCACGGCGTTTCTGCCTTTCTTCAAATATTTACATTATATTATACAACATAATTATTAGAAATGCAAGATTTTGACTTGAAATTTTCGCCTTTTTCGACTATAATAAAATTATCTTGACAAAGAAGGAGTGGCTTTGAGGGTGAAATACCGTTTTTTGCTTTTGGACGCGGACGGCACACTGTTTGATTTTCTCCGGTGCGAACATGATGCGCTCATAGACGCGCTTGCGGATTTCGGAGTGACGGCCGATGAGGAAATGGTGAAAAGTTACAGCCGCATCAATGATCGTCTTTGGAAGATGCTGGAGCGCGGTGAAATCCGGAAAAATGTCCTGCGTGAGGAACGCTTTCGCCGTTTTGCGGTCGAATACGGTTTTTCGCTGGATATCCCGGCACTTTCAGCGGCCTATACGGATCACCTTTCCGCCAAAAATTTTCTGGTGCCGGGGGCATTGCCTGTCTGCCGTACACTTGCGGGAAAATATAAACTCTACATTGTAACGAACGGCCTGAAGACTGTGCAGGAAAGAAGGCTGAACGCCTCTCCTCTTTGCCCGTTTTTCTCCGGGCGCTTTATTTCGGAAGAGATGGGCGCGGAAAAGCCCTCTCCCGCCTTTTTTGCGGCGGTAGACGCACGCATCCCGGATTTTTCGCCCGAAAAGGCGCTGATCATCGGGGATTCTCTTTCCTCGGATATGAAAGGCGGCGTGGCGGCCGGTATCGATACCTGCTGGTATAACCCTGCGGGATTGCCGACTCCGAAAGACATGAACATCACCTACACCATCGGGCGGCTTGAAGAACTTCTGCCGCTTCTGGGGCTTTGATGCTCCGGCGCTATCTGGAACTGTTAAAAACAAAGAATGTTGCATTTAAAGAGAATCTGACCGGAAGAGAACTGTCTACCTTTCGGATCGGCGGCCCCTGCCGGTTGACGGTGATGCCCGCTTGCGGTGAAGAACTGATTTTTTCCGCGCGTGCCGCCAAAGTTCTTTCTTTACCTTTTGTAATCATCGGGCGGGGAAGCAATCTGCTTTTTCCGGACGAAGAATTTTCAAAAATTTTAATCCTCACTACCGGAATAAAGGGCTTTCGCTTCGAAAGAAACGCCATAGCGGCCGATGCGGGATGTTCACTGTCACGCCTTGCTTTCCTGACCGCAAGGCAAGGGTACGCGGATCTTGCCTTTGCAGCCGGGATCCCGGGAACCGTAGGCGGCGGCGTCTTTATGAATGCGGGAGCGCACGGATTTTCGCTTTCCGATGTTTTGCTGTCTGTGACCGCCTATAAATCTGACGAAGACAAAATAAAGACATATTTTCCTGAAGAATTGAACACAAGTTACAGATATTCTGTTTTTCAGGACAACAATGAAATTATTCTGCATGTCAAGCTCCGTCTGAACGCCTCTGTCGGTGAGACGGCAATGACGCATGTGCGGGAATATCTTTCTCATCGCAGAAAAACGCAACCGCTGACCATGCCGAGCGCCGGAAGTTTTTTCCGTCGGCCGGCAGAGGGTTATCCGCTCTCGGCGTTGTTGGATGAAATGGGGCTGAAAGGTTTGCGAATCCAAGATGCGGCAGTATCAAAAAAGCACGCCGGTTTTATTGTCAATCTCGGCGCGGCCCGCGCAGCCGATGTGAAGGCGTTGGCCGCACGGATCGCCGACAGGGTGGAAAAAGAAAAAGGATTTCGGCCCGTGCCGGAAGTCCGCTTTCTTTAAAGGCGCTCGCTTGAATTCAGATGCAAAGGATGTAAACATGAATTTTTCGCTCAAGTTGAAAGAAGAATGGATCGCGGGCGCACCGCACGCGCCCTGTTGCCGTCATGCTTATCTGCGCGGTCTTTTCCTGGACGCGGGGCAGACCCGCTCCGGGCGCGTGGTGCTTTCGCTGTCTTCGGCCGCGGCCAAAGAAGAAAGCGCCCGGATATACCGGGAATGTTATAAAAAAGAGGTTCTGGTCGGGGATGGCGGCCGGCTTTTCTTTGCCTCGGGGGAGCTTTTTGAGGAACTTACAAAGCCGCCTGTGTTTGTATGCGCGCATTGCAGGGAACATTTTTTGCGTGGCATTTTTGTGGCCAGAGCCGGAATGACCGATCCGGAAAAAGGCTACCGTTTTGAGATCCGGCTCCGTGATGCGGAAAATCTTTCTCTTCTCACGGAAACGCTGGCCGTTTTCGGATGGGAGCCGATCATCCGGACGCACCGGGGCGAAGTATCGCTTTATTTCAAAGACAGCACCGTCATGGAGGAAATCCTCACATTGACGGGAGCGCACAATGCGCTGTTTGCGCTGATGAACGCCAAGATCAATCGCGGAATCCGGAATGATGAAAACCGCGCCACCAACTGTGTGACCAGCAATATCGGGAAATCGATTCGTGCCGCCGGAGAGGTCCTTTCGGCGATCGAATACATCAAATCGATCGGTGCGCTCGGTGCGCTTTCCCCGGAATTGCAGAAAACCGCGCTCCTGCGTGCCGAACATCCGGAAGCCACACTGCCGGAACTGGCGGCACTCCACAATCCGCCGATCACCAAATCGGGGCTCAGCCATCGGTTACACAAAATTATCGAGATTGCCGGAGAATGGCCGGAAAAGGAAAACTGACTCCGAAAAAGACCGTATAAAAAAGCAAATGAAACACCAAAAAGAAAAGGAAGGGAAGGGCCATGTCGGATTTTGTTCATCTGCATCTGCACAGCGAATACAGTCTTCTGGACGGCGCCTGCCGGATCAGGGAGATTCCGCTCCGCGCCAAAGCCTGTGGGCACAGCGCCGTTGCGCTGACCGATCACGGCGTACTTTACGGTGCGGTAGCTTTTTATGATGCCTGCCGCGCGGCCGGTGTCAAACCGATTATCGGATGCGAGGTCTATGTGGCTCCGCGCACCCGGTTTGACAAAACGACCTCGGACGCGCATCCTTATCATCTGGTACTTCTTTGCGAGAACGAAACCGGATATCGCAATTTGCTGACATTGGTCTCATTGGCCTTTACGGAAGGCTTCTATTCCAAACCGCGGGTGGATATGGAATTGCTTTTCCGTTATCACGAGGGACTTATTGCGCTGTCGGCCTGCCTTGCCGGGCAGATCCCGCGCGCGCTGGTTGCCGGAGACGCCAAAGAGGCCGAGCGTGCCGCCCGGGCCCTTTCGGATATTTTCGGGCCGGATCATTTTTATATTGAGCTTCAAAATCACGGTCTGCCGGAAGAAAGCCAGATCCTCCCGATGCTGGTTTCTCTCTCCCGAGCTCTTGGGTTGCCTATGGTGGCCACCAATGACTGTCACTACCTTGAAAAGAAGGACGCCGAAACGCAGGCGGTGCTTTTGGCCATTCAGACCAACACGCGCCTTTCGGACGGCCCCGCCATCGGGTTTGAAACCGAGGAATTCTACTATAAAACCACCGAGGAAATGACATCGCTTTTTTCGGCTTATCCGGAAGCGATCGAAAACAGCGTCCGGATTGCCGAGCGTTGCCGGTTTGATTTCCGTTTCGGGGAGATTCATCTGCCGAAATTTCCCGTGCCTGCGGGACAAAGCGCCGAAAGTTACCTGCGCACATTGACGCTGCTTGGTTTTAAGCGGCGCGAAACGGCGGGAGAACTTGATTTTATCCATCACGAAGAACGGGTGTACCGGGAACGGATGGAATACGAACTTTCGGTAATCGGCAGTATGGGGTATGACGATTATTTCCTGATCGTGCAGGACTATGTCGGTTTTGCCAAAAGCAAAGAGATTCCGGTGGGTCCTGGGCGCGGATCCGGTGCGGGGAGCCTGGTGGCCTATCTGCTGGGCATTACCGATGTGGATCCGATCCGTTTTGACCTGCTTTTTGAGCGGTTTCTCAATCCGGAACGGATTAGTATGCCGGATATTGATGTGGACTTTTGTTATATCCGCCGGGATGAGGTGATTGATTATGTCAGTCGCCGTTACGGCCGGGATCATGTCTCGCAGATTGTCACTTTCGGAACGCTGGCTTCCCGTGCCGCCGTGCGGGATGTGGGGCGGGTGCTCGGCATGCCTTATTCCGAGGTGGATGCGGTGGCCAAGGCGATTCCGCGCGAACTGAATATCACGGTGCGGGAGGCATTGAAAACGCCGGCGCTGGAGCGGATGTACCGCGAAAACGGTGAGATCCGACGGCTGTTGGATCTGTCCATGGCTCTGGAGGGAATGCCACGCAATGCTTCGATTCATGCGGCCGGTGTTCTGATCACCGAACGCCCGCTTTCGGAATATGTTCCGCTTTCGGAAAGCAACGGCGTGGTGGTGGCGCAATATGACATGGATACGCTTGCCCGGCTTGGACTTTTGAAATTTGACTTTCTGGGTTTGCGCTACCTGACCATTATTGATGACGCGGTGCGGGAAGTCCGGGGGGAACGACCTGATTTTGATATGGAAAAACTGCCGCTTGATGACAGCGAAACCTATCGTCTGATCGCTTCCGGGAATACGGGCGGCGTTTTTCAGCTCGAATCAGCCGGTATGCGCCAGATGCTGATGAACCTTGGGCCGGATTCTTTTTCGGACATTGTGGCCGCCATTGCGCTTTACCGTCCCGGTCCGATGGATTCTATCCCCAAATTTATTGAAAACAGAAAGCATCCCGAAAACATCCGTTATGAGATTAAAGAACTGGCGCCGATTCTGAATTCCACTTATGGCTGTGTTCTTTATCAGGAACAGGTCATGGAGATTTTCCGGAATCTTTCCGGATATACCTTTGGTCATGCGGATGTCGTGCGCCGGGCCATGTCCAAGAAAAAGGCGGATGTCATGGCCGCCGAGCGGGAAGGTTTTCTTTCCGGTTGTGTGGCGCACGGCATCGACCGGATGGCCGCCGGGAAACTTTTTGATGAACTTTCCGCCTTTGCCAATTACGCTTTCAACAAGAGCCACGCCGCCGCTTATGCGGTGCTTTCTTACCGAACCGCTTATCTCAAGTGCCATATGCCGAAAGCGTTTTTTGCCGCGCTTCTTACGGCAGAACTCGGAAATGCGCAGAAAATCGCCGAATATATTGCGGAGGCCGGCCGCCGTAAGATCCGGGTTCTGCCGCCGGATATCAACGAATCCGATGTTTCCTTTCATGTGTGCGGAGATCACATCCGGTTCGGTTTACTGGCTGTAAAAAATGTCGGACGGACATTCCTTCAGGATGTGATAGAAGAGCGCAAACGCGGCGGCGCATACCGTTCTTTTGAAGATTTCGCCGGGAGATTGCCCGGCCGGGATCTGAATCGAAGGCAACTTGAATCCCTTATTAAAGTCGGCGCTTTTGACAGCCTTGGTCGGCACAGAAGTCAGCTGATGGCCGTGCTTGATCCCTTGCTTGAACATTTGCAAAGCCGGAACCGTGCCAATCTGACCGGACAACTGGATATGTTTTCTCAACCGGGGGCCGATGCGCCGGATATCCGTTATCCGGATATCCCGGAATATGACAAAAAGACATTGCTGACTGCCGAAAAAGAAGTGGCCGGTCTTTATTTTTCCGGACATATTCTGGATCAGTATATGGCTGCGCTTGCCGATTCCTCGCTTCTTGAGATCAGATCCGTTTATGAAAAAGACCAAAACGGGGAATATTGCCACAGCGACCGTGAAAAGGTGCGCGTGGCCGGAATTGTCAGCGGATTGACTGTCAAAACCACAAAAAATAATGAAAAGATGGCTTTCTTTACGCTGGAAGATTATTTCAGCGAAATCGAATGCCTTTTGTTTCCGCGCCTGTTTGCCGAATATGAGGGTAAAATCCGGAATGAAGAAGTTCTTTGCGTAGAGGGAACACTGTCCTTTAAGGAAGAAGAAAATCCGAAACTGACCGTAACGGCAATGGCTCCGCTTTGTGCGGATTTGGAAATCGGAACAAACGGACAGCCGCGGGTCGAACCCGCACCCCAAAACGATTTACCGGTGAATCCGCACAATGATTTGAAGCAAAACAATCCGGCACCGGCATCTTCCGGGAGCTGGAAAGAGACCGAACTTCAATCCGTAAAAAACGCCGTGTCCATGCCGCGTGCCCCAAGGATCCTTTATCTGCGTGTGCCCGCTCTTTCTCATCCGATCACGGAAAAGCTCAAGAATTTTCTTGCTATTTTTGAGGGAAATTTGCCCGTGCGGATTTATGACACCGAACACGCGGCTTATCATACTTTTTCGGGCGGGTTCTTGGCAGATGATTTTACGGTCTCGGAACTTGTGAAAATGTTGGGAAAAGAAAATGTTGTCCTGAAATGACGCTTGCCCAAAATCCGTTAGGTATCTCACCCCCACCGCCGGAAATACTATTTCCGAGTGGGGGTGTTTTTATGTTTTTTAAAAAATTATTGAAAGGCCTGGCGTTTTTCTCTTTGTCGCTGACGCTTTCTCTTTTTATTGTGCTTTCCTTTGGCGTTGTGGGGGGCGGTGTCTGGTTGCTTTCACAACCGGATAGGAAATTGCCAGAAGAAATTTTTCTGACCGGTGTACAGGACCGGACCACTCGTCTTTATGCCATAGATGAAACCGGCGCGGAAAAAGAGCTTTCGGCGGACCGTGTGAGCGGCAGTGAAAACGCGCTTTTTTGCCCGATTTCCGAGATCCCCGCAAACCTTCAAAACGCTTTTATCGCCATTGAAGACAAACGGTTTTACGAGCATGGCGGCGTTGATTATCTGCGGACCGCGGCGGCGCTCTCTTCCTATCTGAAGACCGGACACGGAAGTTTTGGCGGTTCCACCATTACACAGCAACTGATCAAGAATCTCACAGGCGACAGCGAAAAAAGTTTCCGGCGGAAAGCGCTTGAGATTCTGCGTGCGGCAGAAGCGGAACAAAAATTCAGCAAATCCGAAATTCTGGAGCAGTATCTGAATGTCGTCAATCTTTCGGGGAGCTGCTACGGCGTGCGTACCGCCGCCAATTATTATTTTTCAAAAGAGGTGGCCGAACTTTCTCTGCCGGAATGTGCGGCGCTTGCGGCGATTACCAACAATCCTTCCCGATATGACCCCATCAAGCACCCGGAAGCCAATCGGGAAAGACGCGATCTCATTTTACTTGAAATGTGCCGCCAGGGCATGATCAGTGAAACGGAAAGAGCGAATGCGGCGGAAAGTGAAACGGTTCTTTGCGTCAATCCAGAGGTCGGTGCCGGCAGAATCAACTCCTGGTATGCAGACATGGTTATAAGGGATGTCATTTCGGATCTTGTAAAAGAAAAGGGAATGAGTGAGGCGGCCGCTTCGCGGCTTTTGTATTGCGGCGGACTGAAAATCTATACGGTTATGGATGAAAAAATTCAGCAGACACTCTCCGAATACTATCTCGACCGCGCCAATTTTCCCACGCACGAAGGCGGGAAAAAGGCGCAGAGCGCGATGATGATCGTTGATCCGGAAAACGGGCGGATTCTGGCCGTGGCCGGCGCGGTCGGCGAAAAGAATTCCAATCGCATTCAGAATTTCGCGACGGATACCGGCCGTCCGTCCGGTTCGGCGATTAAACCGCTGGCGGTCTATGGTCCGGCTTTGGAAAAAGATCTGATCACCTACGCAACGGTGCTGGACGATGTGCCGCAGTCTTATCGGAGCAACGGGGCGCCCTGGCCGCGTAACGCGCCGAATTTTTATCGGGGACTGATCAATGTCAATGAGGCCCTGACCAATTCGGTCAACACCGCCAGCGTTTCGATCCTGAAAATGCTGGGAAATGAAAATGCCTTCCGGTTTCTGACCGACAAGATCGGATTTACTTCGCTTGATTCGCAGCGCGACAAAGGCGCGGCCGCGTTGGCGCTTGGTCAGCAGACAAACGGTGTGACGCTGCGGGAGCTGATGGGAGGGTATACCGCTGTGGCCGGCGGCGGTGTGTATCAGGGCACTCACAGTTACAGCCGGGTATTGGACGCCGGCGGAAAGGAATTGCTCCGGCGGGGCGGAGAAGAGCGCCGGGTATTTTCAGAAGAGACGGCGGGAATCCTGACGATGATGCTCCGGCATGTGGTGGAAGAGGGGACCGGCCGTGCGGTAACGCTGAAAACGAAGACCGATGTGGCCGGGAAGACCGGTACCAGCAGTCACAACTGCGATAAATGGTTCATCGGATACACGCCGGAATTGCTGGCCGGCGTGTGGTACGGCTTTGAATATCCCGCTTCGCTTTCCGATGTCAGCGGAAATCCGGCGCTTACGGTTTTTGATGAGGTTTTGGGGCGTGTGATCGCGGCGCGCGGTGTGGAAAGGCGCCAGTTTTCAACCCCGGAAGACCTTGTGGCCGTTCGCTATTGCAAAGATTCCGGAAAACTGCTTTCGGATGCCTGCTATCATGATCCGCGGGGGGATCGTTCGGAAGTCGGATATTTCAAAGTCGGAACCGAACCGACCGGACATTGCGACTGTCATGTACTGGTGGATTATTGTTCGGGGGGCGGAGTGGCCACGCCCGAATGTCCGGCAGAGTGTCGGCATCAAACCGCGCTTTTGCGGGTTTCCCGCCATTTCAAACGGCAGATTGCCGTGCGGGACGCCCCCTTCACTTATGAAGGCGAGGCGGGAAATATGGGACAAAATTTCAGGTATAATGAACCATATTATTCTGTAAATTATGAAACCAAGCAATTTTTTGGCATTGCAATGGGAGAGATCCCTTATAACCACGCCTGCCCAGTACACAGTGCCGATGCGTTTTGGCAGAGGCGTTTGCTGGTAGCTGAAAAGACAGGATAAAGAAAGCCCGGATGACAGTAATCTGTCATCCGGGCTTTCCGGTGATGAGTGGATCATTTTTTTAAAGTTACTCGATTATTTTCCCGCCGCCAATGACATAATCGTCATGCTCATCATAGAGCACCAGGGATTGGCCGGGCGAAACGGCGCGCTGCGGTTCATCAAAACGAAGGATCAGTTCATTCGTGCCGGTCTGTTCAACGGTTGCACGCGCGGCGGTCTGACGATAGCGTACTTTGGCCATCACGCGCAGGGGGGACTGCAATTTATCAAAAGGAATGAAATGAATATCGGTGGCTTTTACGCGACGGGTGAAAAGCGCCGCATTATCCCCCAGCGTTACGGTATTGTCCTCTTTGGATTTCCGAAGCACATAAAGCGGGGCAGCGGCTGCAATTCCAAGTCCTTTTCGTTGACCGATGGTGTAATGAATAAGTCCTTTGTGTTTTCCGAGCACACGGCCGTCCGGCGAAAGAAAATTTCCGGGCGGTTGCGGTTTGCCCAGTTCTTTTTCGATAAATCCGGCATAATCGCCATCCGGCAGGAAACAGATATCCTGACTGTCAACGCGTTCGGCGGCTTTGAGTCCGGCCAGCGCCGCCCGCTCGCGGACCTCCTTTTTGGAAAGCTCTCCAAGCGGAAAACAGACCGATGACAGCACCTGTTGAGACAGCGTATAAAGCACATAAGTCTGGTCTTTGGTCAGGTCTTTTGAACGTCGCAGTAAAAATCTGCCGTTGGCGTCTTTTTCCACGCGGGCGTAGTGGCCGGTTGCCAGCGTATCAAATCCTTTTTCGCGGGCAAAGCGAAGAAGGGCGCCGAATTTGATTTTTTCATTGCAGAGAACGCATGGATTGGGCGTTTGTCCGTTTTGATAACTTTCAATAAAAGGCTTGACCACACATGAAAAAAATTCATCTCCTAAGTCGGCGATATAGTGCGGAATCCCCATAGCGCGGCAGGCCCCCGCCGCATCGGTACAATCCCTTTCGCTGCCGGAAGGATCCGGACGTCCGGGGAAAAGCAGTCGCATGGTTACGCCCGCAATCCGGGCATTTTCTTTTAATATCATAGCGGTTACGGCGCTGTCCACGCCGCCGCTCATGGCAATCATGATGTTTTTCATATCAGCTATTCCAGTTATAATGGGTGAGATGGCCGCTTTCGCACAGCCCGGAAAAATTCTGCTGGCGAAGGACTTCATAAAGCGCAATGGCCACCGAATTGGAGAGATTCAGGCTTCGCAGATGTTCCCGCATCGGGATCCGGACGCAGTGCGTCCCGTTTTCATACAGGAGCGCTTCCGGCAAGCCGGCGGATTCTTTTCCGAACATGAGAAAAACTTCTTTGGGATAGGTAATATCCGTATATTTTTGCGGGGCTTTGGTACTGAAAAAGAAAACGGGGGCATGAGGATGCTTTGAGAAAAAATCCGCGAGGTTGTCATAATAGGTGATGTCCAGCTTATCCCAATAATCCAGTCCGGCGCGTTTGAGTTTTTTGTCATCAATTTCAAATCCCAGCGGACGAATGAGATGAAGAGCCGCGCCGGTGGCGGCGCAGGAGCGGGCGATGTTGCCGGTATTTTGCGGAATTTCCGGTTCGTGCAGTACAATATGAATTTTGGACATGGCGGCTCACTTTCGTGTCAGAATTGTTCTTATTATAGCGCATTTTGAAAGCGGAAGCAAGATAAAGGAAAAAATATCGCAAAATTTTCCTTTTTTCTATGGCATTTTCGCTTATAATGTTGTATAATAATCATACTTAAATAATCATACTTAAATAATCATACTTACTCTTTACGGAGGGAACACATGGGACTGTTTCGTAAAATTTTCGGATCGTACAGCGACAGACAGATAAAAAAACTTCGTCAGGTGGCGGACTTGATTGATGCGCTCGCGCCTAAATACGAAAAAATGACGGACGAAGAACTTTCCGGCGTGACAGCGACTCTCAAAGAGCGGCTTGCGGCCGGGGAAACGCTGGATAACATTTTACCGGATGCTTTTGCGGCCGTGCGTGAAGCGGACGACCGGGTGCTGGGAAAGCGTCCTTTCTATGTTCAGCTTCTGGGCGGCATTATTCTGCATCAGGGAAGAATTGCCGAAATGAAAACCGGCGAGGGTAAAACGCTGGTGGCCACCATGCCCGCATATCTGAACGCGCTGACCGGCAAAGGCGTTCATGTGGTGACGGTCAACGATTATCTGGCACGCCGGGACAGCGAGGAAATGGGGCGGGTCTATGCCTTCATGGGGCTTTCGACCGGTCTTGTCGTACATGGCCTGAGCGAGGCCGAAAAAAAGGCGGCCTACAACGCCGATATTACCTATGGCACCAACAACGAGTTCGGCTTTGACTATCTGCGGGACAATATGGTGGTTTATAAGGCCGATATGGTTCAGCGCGGCCATCATTTTGCCATCGTGGACGAGGTGGACTCCATCCTGATTGATGAGGCGCGCACGCCGCTCATCATTTCCGGTGCCGGTGAAAAATCCACCGATCTTTACGAGCGTGCCAACACGCTGGTCCGCGGGTTTGTCAAAGAAGTGCGCAAAGAACTGGACAATAAGGAAGAACTGGACAGCGTGGAAGCCGATTATGTGGTGGATGAAAAAGGGAAGAACGCGGTTCTCACTCCCCGCGGCGCCAAAAAAGCGGAAGCATTCTTTGGCATTGAAAACTTCAATGACGCCGAGAATTCCGAGATCTCCCATCATGTCAATCAGGCCATCCGCGCATACGGCGTCATGAAACGGGATGTGGATTATGTGGTCAACGAAAACGGCGTAATGATTGTGGACGCCTTTACCGGCCGTATAATGCCCGGTCGCCGTTATTCCAACGGCCTTCACCAGGCCATTGAAGCCAAAGAAGGCGTGCAGGTGCAAAAAGAAAACCGGACGCTGGCAACAATCACTTTCCAGAATTATTTCCGTATGTATGACAAATTGTCCGGCATGACCGGCACGGCACTGACGGAGGAGCTGGAATTCCGCGAAATTTACGCGCTGGATGTGGTCGAAGTGCCGACCAACCGTCCGATGATCCGTAAAGACGAAAACGATCTGGTCTATAAAAACACAAAGGGCAAGTACGATGCCATTGTGGCGCAGGTCAAAGCCTGCCACGAAAAAGGGCAACCGGTTCTGGTAGGTACAGTCAGCGTGGACAAGTCCGAGGAACTTTCAGCCCGTCTGAAACGCGAAGGAATCCGTCACAATGTGCTCAACGCCAAGCACCATGAACGCGAGGCTGAGATTGTGGCTCAGGCCGGAAAATTCGGAGCGGTCACCATTTCCACCAACATGGCCGGACGCGGCACGGATATTATGCTGGGCGGAAATCCGGAATTCATGGCAAAGCAGGAAATGCGCAAAAACGGCGTGGAAGAAGATCTGGTGGCCATGGCCGCCGGCAGTGTCGAGGTGGAAGATCCCGCGCTCCGCGAAGCCCGCGAAACTTTCCGGACTCTTTTTGAAAAATACAAAAAGGAGATTGAACCCGAAGCGGAGAAGGTCAAAGAGGCCGGCGGTCTTTATATTCTTGGTACCGAACGGCATGAAAGCCGCCGGATCGATAATCAGCTTCGCGGTCGTTCCGGCCGGCAGGGAGATCCGGGCGAATCCCGTTTCTTCCTTTCGTTGGAGGATGATCTTATGCGTCTTTTCGGTGCGCACCGGATTGCGGGCATGGTGGAACGGCTGGGATTGCCGGAGGATCAACCGATCAACGCGAGAATCCTTTCCAACTCCATCGAATCCGCGCAGAAACGGATTGAAGACCAGAACTTCAAGCGGCGGAAATATGTGCTGACCTATGACGACGTGATGAATCAACAGCGCAATCTGATTTATAAACAGCGACAAGAGGTTCTGGACGGAGAAAATATTTCCGGCACCGTGAAGGAAATGATCGCCGCCACGCTGCGCGAAAACACAGCCGCGATGTTCCCGGATGATGACCGGGAAAACCGGAACCCGGAGGGACTGGCGAATATTTACCGAGGATATCTGCTGGCAGACGGCGAACTCGAGGCGTTCCTTGAATCGCATGAAAAATGCAAATCGGATGATGTTGCCGAGTTCTTGATTGAAAAAGCAGAAAAAATCTATGCGGAAAAAGAGGCGCTTTTCGGCGCTGAAACTTTCCGTGAGGTGGAACGCTCCATTCTCCTGCAGTCGGTTGACCGTCATTGGATGGATCATATTGACGCCATGGAGGATCTGAAAGAGAGCATTGGTCTTCAGGCTTATGCCCAGCGCGATCCTGTCAATGAATATCGTCTTCAGGGCGCCAATATGTTTGAGGAAATGGTGGCTGAGATCCGGGAAGAAACCGTCCGCCATATTCTTTCGGTTATACCGCGCGCAAAAGCGCCGGTGCGCCGTATTCAGTTGGCTAAACCGTTGGAGGAAAGCTTTGAGGGAGAGGGTGCCGCCAAGAAAAGGACGGTGGTCATCCGCAAATCCGAAAAAGTGGGGCGCAACGATCTTTGCCCCTGCGGTTCCGGAAAGAAATATAAAAAATGTTGCGGTGCGGGCAAAGGCCCGGACGATGGCAGAAATTGAATTCTTTGTTTGAATGTGGGGAAAGGAGGGAATGATGGGATTTGGCTGGTTGTTGATCGGTTATTTGCTGGCCGCGCTGATGTCACTGTATCGTCCGCTTTCAGTGGCCATGCTGATCGGATGGCCGCTGATCATTGCGGGATTGTCAAAACTGGCGCATTATGAGCGATTTTTCCGCTACGGATATTTTCTCTCCTTCTTTTCGCTGCCGTTTGCGCTTTTCTTTGCGGCCGAGGGGCTTTCTTTCGCCGAGTGGATTCCTGCCTTTCGTTTTCTTGAAGTCTCTTATAAACTTTTCTCGGTTTGTTATTTTCTCTTTTATTTCGCCATTCATCTTTTTCTTCTTTTGGGAATTGCCCGCCTTTCCAAAACCATGCCGCTTCCGGAAACGGAGCTGTTTGCGTGGCGGAATTTTGTGATTCTGGCGGTCTATCAGGTGCTGTACCTCGTTTTGCTGCTTCCGGTACCGTTATTCAAAAATTATGGCGGATATTTTGCGTTGCCGCTGACGCTGCTGAGGCTCTTGTCCGTACTTTTGAATTTATGGCTTTTTTACCGGTGTTTTATGAAAATTTTACCGGCTGATCGTGATTTGACCCGCAGTTCGGATCTTCTTGAGAACAAAAAGGAGGGAAATTTAAAATGACCAAAACAGGCGCAAGAGCCTGCGAGATTGCGATTTTTATCGGCCTTTGCTTTTTCTTGAATCCCGCATTTGCCGCGATCGATTTTCTGCCGGATTTTTTGGGTGCGTTGCTCATGACATTGGGCCTTTTGCCGCTTGCCAGATTCAGCGAACCGGCCGCCGATGCACGCCGCGCGTTTTTCCGTTTCGCGGCGGCAGATGCCGTTAAAAATTTTCTTCTTTTATTTGTCTTTGGCCTTGGAAATTCCGCCGAGCGTCCGACTCTGGTGTTGACCGCCGCATTTCTCAGTCTCGTTTCCACAATCGCTTTCGGTATTCCGGCAATGCGTGCTTTTTTCGGAATGGCGGAATCCTTCGGCGTCCGGTTTGAAGAACCCTATCTTTATGAACAAAACGGGCGGAAATTCAACCGGCCGGAGCGGAACTTCCGATTTTTTGCATTGTTCCTGATCATCCGCGATGTGTTGGGGGTGTTACCCGAGTTTACTTCTTTGCTTCAGAGTTCTTATGTCGATTCCTCGATTTCAAAGTTATATGAATTTATCGGCGCGCTCCGTCTGGCGGCGCTTTTCCCGGTGGCATTTCTGGGGATTGCACTTCTGGTTTCGCTGGTTATCTTTTTTACCGGAATGCATACGCAGACCCGTCTTACCGAAAAATTGCAGGATGCCTACGGCTCTTATACGGAAAGTCATCCCGGTACAGCGATTAAAGCCCGGTTTTTCCTTTCGTTTCTCCTTTTGGGTGTCGGCGCGTTCTTCTTTACGGATTTTTATCTGGATTTCCGGAATATTTTCCCGGACGCAGTGGGCGCCGTGCTTGTTTTTGCCGGAGTGCTTTTACTCTTACCGCCCTGCGGCCGAAAGTGGCCGACGCTTCTTTTGTCCATCCTTTACGGTGCGATGGCAACGGTATCTACCACGGCTTCTTACCGTTTTTCCACTTCTTACAGCATTGGTTCTATCAGCAAAAGCGAAGAGGCCGCCGGCGCATATTTACAGATGTGGTTGCTTTCTTTGGCCGAATTCCTTGTTTTTGCGGTTTTCTTCGCATTCTTACTTTTCCTTTTGCGCCGGGTGGTGCACAACTATTGCGGATATCGTCCGGAACACTCGGACGAGGCCTTTGAAGAACGGAGGACAGCTTCGCTCAGGCAGGAATTTGACGGACAGTTTCTCACGGTCTATCTTTTCGGTTTTATCAGTGCGCTGTTTTCTTTCCTTTATGACTATTTAAAAGAAGTGCCGGGGAAGGGATTTTTCCGGATTCTGGAGTTCTTCTGGTTTGCTGATTTTAGCATGGCGCTGGTTTTTGCCATCCTTTTCTCTGTACTTCTTTCAAGAATATATCGTCAGATCTGCGCCCGCTATCAGTTTGAATGACAGGGCCTTTTGTATGATTTCTCAAAAAGGCAATCACAAAATCATTATCCGGGCATGATGCCCCTACATAGAAAGGAATTCCATGACAAGCACGGCAGAACGGTATTTGGCGGCCAAACGCACGCTTTTTGACATTTATTTCGACGGTCTTAACAAGCAACAGCAAAAAGCAATCTATCACATTAACCATCCGCTTTTGATTCTGGCCGGTGCGGGAAGCGGCAAGACAACGGTTCTTGTGCGCCGGATTGCCTATATCATTCGTTTTGGAAATGCATATGAGAGCAATTATGTGCCATACGATCTGGATGACGCAAGAGTAGAGGCTTTGGAAGCGGCCGCGCTGAACCCTCCCGGGAAAGCCGAATTGGAGGCGATCCTTTCGGAGTTTTCGAACAGTCCCTGTCCGCCTTGGCGGATTTTGGCCATTACTTTTACCAATAAGGCCGCAAATGAAATCAAAACGCGGCTTGCTGCTGCGTTTCCGGATGATCCGGAACTTGCCTCCAGCATTTGGGCGGGCACCTTTCACTCGATCTGCATGCGGATCCTTCGGCGTTATAGTGGGGAAGCGGGCCTTAAGAGCGGATTTACCATTTATGACGCGGATGACTCCAAAAAAGCTATGCAGGCGGTTCTCCGCGAGCTGAATATTGACGAAAAGGTGGTTTCGGTCAAATCGGCGCTTTCCGCGGTGGAACGCGCAAAAGAACAACTGATTGAACCTTCCGGATTTGAGGCAACTTTCGGAAATGACTATCGCTACCGACTGATGGGAAAGGCCTATGCCGCCTATCAGGAGCGACTGGCCGCATCCAACGCTCTGGATTTCAATGACATCATTGTGCGAACGGTCCGGTTGCTTGAAAATAATACAAATATCAGGGAAGGATATCAGCGCCAGTTCCGCTATGTATCGGTGGATGAATATCAGGATACGAATGGCGCGCAGTTTAAACTGACGGCACTTTTGTCGGGTGGATATGAAAATCTGATGGCCGTTGGCGATGATGACCAGAGTATCTATAAATTCCGTGGCGCTACGATCGAAAATATACTCAATTTCGACCGCGTTTTCCCGAGCGCAACAGTTATCCGCCTGGAACAGAACTATCGCTCCACAAAATATATTTTGGATGCGGCCAATGCTGTGATTGCCAACAATAAGGGGCGAAGGGGAAAGACGCTTTGGACAGATCGGGCCGCTGGTAAGCGAATTCATGTGCTGACTCCGGACAACCAAAATGCCGAGGCGCGTGCCATTCTGGATGTCATTCAGCATAAAGTGGCAAGGAAAGAACGGCATTACCGCGATTTTGCCGTCCTTTACCGGACCAACGCGCAATCACAGGCACTGGAAAATGCGTTTGCCCGTAGCGCGGTACCTTATCGGATGCTGGGCGGTGTGCGCTTCAGTGACCGGAAAGAAATCCGGGATATTGTGGCCTATCTGCAACTAATCAACAATCACGCCGACCAAGAGCGTCTTCTTCGTATCGTCAATGAACCCCGCCGGAAAATCGGAGACCGGACGCTTTCTGCCATTTCCGAAATTGCCGCCCAAAAAGGGCTTTCCATGTTTGAGGTTATGGAACATGCGGATGAGTATATGGCGCTTGCCCGTAGTTCGGCCGGATTGATGAGCTTCTGCGCGCTTATCAACGAGCTGACGCTTCTGCTACCGACAATGCCGCTTTCTCAATTCGTGGATGAGGTACTTGACCGTTCCGGATACCGGCAGATGATCAAAGATATGGGGGCAGAGGAAGCCGATCGTCTGGATAACCTGCAGGAGTTTATTTCCGGCGTGATGGAATACGAAAAGGAGAGCGAACGGCCGAGCCTGACCGAATTCCTGGAGGAAACCGCACTGGTGGCAGATGTGGACCGCTATGATGAAAGCGCCGACGCCGTGGTCATGATGACCATTCACAGCGCCAAAGGACTGGAATTCAACGAGGTTTTTCTGCCCGGTTTTGAGGAGGGAATCTTCCCGGGACGACAGACCGTCATGGAAGGCCCGGCGGAAATGGAAGAAGAGCGGCGACTTTGCTATGTGGCAATCACCCGTGCCAAGGATGAACTCTATATTCTCCATACCAATGTGCGCACGCTTTACGGCATGACCGGGCACAACCCGGCCTCCCGCTTCCTTTCGGAGATTCCGGAAACGCTGATTGACGAAGAGAAAATCGAAAAGACGGAAGCCAGCCCGGCGTTTGAGCCGATGGGCAGAAAGATCGACAGACAAAACAGCCGCTCACCTCGTTTTTCGGAAGCCAATCTTGGATTTGCCGGAAACGAACGGATGTCCGTTAAATCCGCTCCGGCAATTCAACCGGGTCAGCGCGTCCGACATATGCTTTTTGGTGAAGGCATCATTCTTTCGGCACAGAAAATGGGAAGTGATATTCTTTACGAAATTGCCTTTGATACCAAGGGAACCAAAAAACTGATGGGCAATTATGCCAAGCTGACAATTATCTGATAAGGAGGACTGCATATGAATCAAAAAAAGAAAGGGTTCTGGAACGCCGGATATATGCCGTTTTTAATAGCTTTTGCGGCATTGCTGATGTTCATTTTTGCCGGCGTGACCAAAAATGTGGCCGGCCGGGTGATTCTGATCATTCTCAGTGTTCTGGCACTGTGTGCCGGAGGATATCTGATGTTCTGCAATTATCGCGAAAACGGCATGCGTGGGCACGGACAAAATCTGTTTCTTTATGACCGCAGACGCAAAAAGACCGTTTCTCCGGATTCGTTGAATGTTGCTTTTGTCAATGATAACCTGACGCATCTGCTTCGGCGCTATGTAACGGATACACGCGACCTTTGGCGTGGATTTCCGAAAGGTCTGGTACTTCAGATGGAAGCCATGCCGGCACTGGCTGCACCGGTTGCTTTCAAAATGTTGCTGGATCTCTCGCTTTGCTCCGAAACCGAAATCACGGATTATTTTTGTGAAGCCAAAGTTGAGACTGTTGCGGCGCTTTGCCGGGCGGTCAAACAGGCAGGAGATAAGGAGATGGCCGACTTTATCTTTTCTCTCAAACGAAACGATGAACAAACAGAAAGAATTATTCCTTTTTTCAGAAAAAACAAACGCGTATTTGAGGGAAGACTTTTAAATTATATCAAAGAGCACCTAAACGAATATACATTCCGAAAAGATGTTTAAAAGCATTTTTAAAATCCGGGCTGAAAATCAGCCCGGATTTTTCTTTCATGTCAGGTAAAAAATAAGGAGTTTAGTGAAGGAAAAAATGAAGAAAATAAAAAGGAGCTTTCTTTGAAAGAGGGGGATCATGATGAAAAAAAGTTTTTTTGCCGCGGCACTTGCACTTTTTTTGATTTTCACTACGATGATAAGCGGATCAGCGGCCAAAACCGGAGAATACCACTGGTATTTCAAGAAAAATGACAGTCATACGCAACCGCCTATTCCATCGGAATTTTCATTTATTGAAGATCTTGACGGAATTTTTATCGACCACAAGCACGGCGATTCTGAAAAGGAGCGGGTCATCTATCTGACATTTGATGCAGGATATGAGAACGGAAATGTGGAAAAAGTGTTGGATGCGCTTCATGAAGCCGGCGTGCCGGGCGCGTTTTTCGTGCTTTCTCATTTTGTTTCGGCGTGTCCGGATCTAATCTTGCGCATGGAAGAAGAAGGGCATCTGATCTGCAATCATACGGCGCATCATAAAAATCTGTCTTTTGCTTCCCGATCCGAGATCGAATCCGAAATCAAAGGATTGGAAGATGCCGTCCGAGAAGTGACCGGACATGAAGTGGCTCGCTTTTTCAGACCTCCGGAAGGAAGTTTTTCAAGGCCGATGTTGGAAACGGTCCACGAACTGGGATATCACACGGTTTTCTGGAGTTTTGCCTATGCCGATTGGGACAATGCAAAGCAGCCGGATCCGAAAGTGGCACTTGACAAAATTCTTGCGCATCTTCACAACGGAGCGGTCATTTTATTGCATCCGACTTCCGCTACCAACGCGCAGATTTTATCGCAACTGATCTGCGAAGCAAAAAAGGAGGGCTACCGTTTCGGTACGCTAAGTGAGTTATGCGAAAAGGAATAAAAATCAGATTTGCCTGTCTGTTAAGTGTGGTCTTGCTCCTTTTTTCCACCCTTTGCGCTTCGGCCAGTGTAAAGGTGATTTACCGTTTTGCCGGAAAAGACGGTAAAAAACTGGTGGCACTGACCTTTGATGACGGGCCGCATCCGCGATATACCCCGCAGATTTTAGACATTCTGAAAGAGTTTGGTGTGTGCGCTACCTTTTTTGCCGTGGGAACCAATGCAGAGACCTATCCGGATCTTATCAAACGCGAAATGGCAGAAGGCCACGAAGTGGGGAATCATTCCTATAACCATTACCACACTGCGCGCATGAGCGCAGAGGTTTTAGTTCGCGACATGGCTGCATGCAGTGAGACGCTGGAACGGATCACCGGCCAGAAACTCCGCTATTTTCGCCCGCCGGAAGGCGTCTGCACGCCGGAAATCAAAGCTTTTTGCGAGGAGCGCGGATATACGATCGTGCTTTGGAGCGTGGATACCCGCGATTGGGCGCATACGCCTGTCAAAGAAATTGTCCGGAATGTGGCGTCAAATACCCGGAACGGCTCTGTGATTTTGATGCATGATTTTACCGGAAAAAACAGCCCGACTCCGTCAGCGCTCCGGCAGATCATACCGATGCTTCTGGAATCGGGCTATCAATTCGTAACAATCAGTCAGCTTCTGGAGGGGTAGCGTTTTCTTCGTAGGGGTCTATCATATAGCGCTTGATGTTCGGATAAGCGGCATAGACCCCGATGAAGGAAAGAAGCGGCAAAAGGTAAAAGAACGGGAGCACGATGAAAACCGAAACGCCCCGGGACAGGCCAAAGAAGATGAGAAAAAGATTGGCTCCAAGGATCAGTGCTATACCCAACAGCGCCATCAGATTTCGCTTGATGCCAAGCAGAGAAAAGATCAATGCGTTTTTTAACAGTTTTCTGATGGAAAGGTCAAAGGTGATCATCATCGGATAGATATAAAAACGCATGACCGTGTAGAGCAAGCACAGAAAAATGATGATGGCATAGAAAATACCGGAAAGAAAATCGCCGGTGGAAAGCAGGAAATAATAAAGGTCAAATCCCAGCAGTGTGATGACGATGAAATCTATCATGCCAAAGAAGAGACCTTGTTTCCAGTTCTTTTTAATGGCATAAAAATAATCAGACAGAAGAAAACAGGAATCTCCGCGCACCAGGCTCCTGATGTTGTAATAAGCTCCGACATGTTGCCAACCGAAGGTAAGAAAAAGGAAAGCCATCAATAGGATCATCCAGGCAATCCGTCCATCCGTCGGCACAGGCACATCCAGCGGTTCTCCGAAAAAGGAAAGAAAGATGCCGGCACTTGGAGAGTTTCCCGCAAGATAAAGCCCGGCAAACGGCGCGTAAAGCGGGGAAGTAACAGTCGGCACAGTGGGGCTGTAAAAATAAAGCAAGATAGTGACAACGATCGGCGCGGCAAGGAAGATCATAAACAGATTCAGCGTGAGAAGTTTGCCTGCTTTCCGCCAAAGGAGCTTGAAAAAATAGGAAAGCGTTGGTGTGGTGTCTTCCGGCAGAAGGTCCGGACGATCGGTACGGCGGAAAAAGGATCTCTTTTTTTCGTTTTCCATGTTTAACTTCTTTCTTAGGTAATGAGGGGAATGGCATCCATAAGACGGGACCAGAGCAGAAACAGAACCAGTGAGCAAACTGATAAAATAAGTGAAATCAGCAAATAACAGCCAAAATGTTTTGAAAAAATCAGGCGGAAATTCCGTTCTCTAAAGAAAAAGGCAAAGTAACATCCCTTTTCGGCGGCCGCCGTATACAGAAAAATCCCGGCAAGGAGAAGAAAAAATGTAGCGTTAAACGGCCAAAAGCCGAGGGCACGGTTTTGAAGCAATAAGGCAACCCTTCTTAAAAGCAACGCGTCAAAGAAGGATTTTACAATGGTCAGAAGCGAAAGGTACGGTGCAAATATCGCAAGAAGAGCCCCCAAAAGTGCCAGTGGCACAAACAGTGCTTCCAAAAACGCAAAACTTTGGGGTATTAAGAAAGAAAAATATTTCAGTGGAAATATCAGTGAAAAAATCAGCCCCAAAAGATAAAAAACAAGAAAACGGAAATAAAGCCGGCCGGGAAGATTCTCAACGGTAGTCGTGGTCACACCGAGTGCTTTTTTCACAAGATCACCCCTGCCCATTATATGGAGCAAGCGTTCTCTTTTATGATTTTAACATATTTTCAAAAGAAAAGCAAGACGAAAAGATTATTCCGAAGAGAATTCGGTAAAAAGAAAGAGCGCGCCGGCGCTCTTTCTTTATTATGCGTCAAGCGTATCGTCGGCGCAGTCTGTGTCTTCGGCTTCTGTCGTTTCTTTTTGCGGCAGATCACGCGCGAGGATATAGCGCGGCTTTTCATCTCCGCGCACGGCGGCGGCGGTAACAACCACCTCGCACACATCTTTGCGCGCCGGAATTTCAAACATGGTCTCCAGCATCAGACTTTCCATGATGGCACGAAGTCCGCGTGCGCCGGTACCACGGCTGAGGGCTTTGTTTGCGATTTCCTCAACAGCGCCTTTTTCAAAGGTCAGCTTGACTCCATCCATTTCAAACATTTTTTCATACTGACGGGTCAATGCGTTTTTGGGCTCTTTCAGAATGCGTACCAGTGCGTCCTTGTCCAGATCCGAAAGGGAAACAATCAGCGGAATCCGGCCGACCAATTCTGGGATCATGCCGTATTTTACAATATCATGCGGAATGACATCTTTGAAAATGCCCGCTTTTTTCTTTTCGCTTTTTTTAAGGATCTCGCCGCCAAAGCCAACGGTCTGATTGCCTTTGCGTTTTTCAATGATACCTTCAAGGCCCTCAAACGCCCCGCCGCAGATAAAAAGAATGTTTTTGGTGTTGATCTGGATAAATTCCTGATTGGGGTGTTTCCGCCCACCCTGCGGCGGCACATTGGCAACCGTTCCTTCCAGGATCTTCAGCAATGCCTGCTGCACCCCCTCGCCCGAAACATCACGGGTGATGGAACGATTTTCGCTTTTGCGTGCAATCTTGTCGATTTCATCAATATAAATGATGCCGCGTTCGGCCAGCGGAATGTTGAAATCAGCCGCCTGAATCAGACGAAGCAAGATGTTTTCAACATCTTCTCCGACATAGCCGGCTTCTGTCAGCGTGGTCGCATCGGCAATGGCAAAAGGAACCTGCAGGGTTTTTGCCAGAACCTGTGCCAAATAGGTTTTTCCCACACCGGTTGGGCCGATCAGCAACACATTGCTTTTTTGAAGTTCCAGATCATCGGTTTCTGTTTTTTCTTTTTTGGACGCTTTCCCTTTTTTGCGGCGATCCTCCTCTTTCTGCCGTTCTTCGGCATAGAGAACCCGTTTATAATGGTTATAAACAGCCACCGAAAGTGCGACTTTTGCGTCATCCTGTCCGATCACATAGCGATCCAGTGTATTTTTGATCTGCGTGGGCCGGGGGAGCGTGTTCAGCGTAAATCCGGAGGATTCCTCCATTTGAGAGGTGGTTTCTTCAATCAGTTCTTCACAGGCGTTGACGCAGAAATCACAGATATAAAGACCAGTGGGGGAGGGAATGAGAAAATTGGCTTGCGTTTCGTTCCGGCCGCAAAAAGAACAATAACGGGAGGCTCTTCCGCCTTTTCCGGTGGTTGTGTTTGCCATACTTACCTCTGAAATGATTTATGCGCGCTTGGCCAGGACCTTGTCAACCAGTCCGTAAGCCAGCGCCTGTTCGGCGGTCATAAAGTTGTCCCGATCGGTATCTCTCTCAATCTGAGCAAGGTCACGGCCGGTGTTTTCGGCCAGGATCCGGTTAAGACGATCACGGGTGCGCAGAATCAGATCCGCCTGAATTTTGATGTCAGAAGCCTGACCTTTCGCACCGCCCAAGGGCTGGTGGATCATGATCTCACTGCTCGGAAGCGCAAGGCGCTTGCCCTTCGTACCCGAAGAGAGCAGAAACGCGCCCATGGAGGCGGCCATGCCGATGCAGATTGTTGAAACATCGCATTTGATATAATTCATGGTGTCGTAAATGGCCATACCGGCTGTGACAGAGCCGCCGGGGCTGTTGATATAAAAACTGATATCCTTGTCCGGATCCTGAGCTTCCAGGAAGAGCATTTGCGCCACTACCAACGAAGCTGTGGCGTCATTGACTTCATCGGAAAGAAAAATAATGCGGTCGTTAAGCAACCGGGAAAAAATGTCGTAAGAGCGCTCGCCATGGCCGGTTTGTTCCACAACCATGGGAACCAGCGCGTCATTTCTGAAAAAATCCATCATAATTCTTCAAAAACCTCCATTTTTAGACTTTTGGGGGGAATACGACCGTAGCCGCGGACCTTTGAGCCGCGGCTACGAAGAAGACGGGAAAATCGTTTATGCTTTTTCGTCCGCTTCAGGAGCCTCTTCTTTAGCTTCTTTTTTCGCGGCGGGTTTCTTTGCGGTGGTTTTGGTCGCGGTCTTTTTCGCGGCCGTTTTGGGAGTTTCGGCTTTTTCTGCCGTGGTTTTCTTCGTGGCAGTCTTCTTGGCGGCCGGTTTCTTTTCCGTTTTAGCGGTTTCGGGAGCGGCGTCGGTCACGGTTGCGTTGCTACGGACAAATTCCATGGCTTTCTTGACCTTCATATCCTCGGAAATGGCATCTTCCGGAACGCTTTCCTTGACCTTGTCAACGGGCATATTATATGCCGTGGCAATACGGTTGTATTCGCCGTCAATGTCTTCGGCCGTGGCCTCAATTTTTTCAAGCTCCACAATTTTTTCAAGTGCCAGACGCGCCTTGACCTGACGCTCTGCCTGCGGGCGGAACTGCTCGCGGAGTTTATCCAGCGTCATGCCGGTATATTTGAGGTAAGTGTTGAGGTCAAGCCCGGACATCCGCAGACGGTTGTCATAGTCGCGCAGGAAGTTTTCGGCTTCGGCATCAAACATGGGGGCGGGAATATCGGCTTTCAGGCCGGAGATCAGTTCGTCCACCAGTGCCTCATCTACGGCGCTGTCAGCGCTCTGTTCATGTCTTTTCTGAATCTTTGCCTTCAAATCAGCCTTGTATGCATCAAAGGTGTCAAATTCGGAAACATCTTTGGCAAAGTCGTCATCCAACTCGGGAAGTTCCACTTTGGTCAGCGCGTGAATCTTGCACTTGAAAGTTGCATCTTTGCCGGCCAAATCCTTGGAATGATACTCGGTGGGGAAGGTAACATTGACATCAAACGCATCATCTACTTTGTGGCCGATGACCTGATCCTCAAATCCGGGAATAAAGGTTCCGGAACCGAGTTTCAGCGCGTAATTTTCGCCTTTGCCGCCGTCAAATGCTTTTCCTTCGCAAAAACCTTCATAGTCGATCACAGCCGTATCGCCGGATTCGGCCGCGCGTCCCATCACTTCGGTCTCGCGGGAGTTGCGCTCGCGAACCGTGTTGATTTCGGCGTCAAGCTCCGCATCGGTCACGGGAGCAACCGTGCGGGTGGCGGTAAGCCCTTTATAAGCGCTGAGTTCCACATCGGGTTTGACATAAACCTTTGCGGACAGCACAAGACCGTTTTCGTCCAGAGACACAATGTCCATTTCGGGTTGAGCAACAGGAGAAATGCCGGATTCCTTCACGGCATCGTTATACACACCGGGAATGAGGTCATTGATGGCAGTTTCATAGAAAACTTCTTTGCCGTACATCTTTTCGATGATGGCGCGGGGCGCTTTGCCTTTTCTAAAACCGGGAACGGTGATTTTTTTACTTTCCTGCTGGAAAGCCTTCGTTACGGCTTCGTCAAAAGTTGCTTTGTCTACCGAGATCTGCAACTCAAACTTGCCGCCCTCGATTTTTTCAGCTTTCACCAATTTCATTTTTTCTTCCTCCAAAAGATAGAAAAATTCACATACAGCTTATTTTAGCAATTTCGCGCCTTTTTGTCAAGTCATTTCCATAAAATAAAATGAAAGGAATGACAAAATCAACCGAAAGGACGGAATTTGTCATCTTCGGTGAGCCCAAGCTGGTCCGCGACTTCCTGCAAGCGATGATAGCAATTTTTGAACGCGGCCGGATGATGCGCGTCAGATCCGATATAGAAAAGGCAACCAGCCTTTTTTGCCGCGCGGAACACACGGAAAGTGGCCTCTTTGGTTTCTTCCGGCTTATTGCCGAAATAAAAATCATCGGAGTTAAGCTCAATGCCTACACCGCGCTCGGCCGATTTTTCAAACAGTTCGGAAAGTTCTTCGTCTTTGAGCATTTCCAACACCTTATAGTACTCGCCATTGGGTGCAATCAGACTGCAGGCCAGATGAGCGATACCGATTTTGTGGAAAGGTAAGTCCATGTCAAGTACGCCGCGGAAACGGGAGACCCATGCCGCCGCCCGTTCTTCAAGCGTGGCATCCCGACGAATGGTAAAGTCTTTCATGTGCAGGTGTGTGGTCGGAATAATGATAAATTCCATTTTGTCCATCAACGGTTTGGTAATACCAAGCGTCATATGTTTATCAAGATCCGTTTCACAACCGAAATGAAACTCTACTTCCGGGTCCTGAGGAAGGGGAAGAGCCGCGGCAATGTGGGCATAGTCCTGTTTTTTGTAAAAGTCGCTGGCACCGGGAACATTTTCATCCCAGTAGTGATCGGTCAGGCACAGCTTTTTTATGCCTTTTTCTTTGGCAATCTCAAGAATATGCGCGGGGGTTTCTTCCGGATCATTGGAACAAAGCGATAATTCCGAATGAATGTGGTAATCATGATCTACAAGATATCTCATACGATTTCTCCTTGTCGTTGGTTTTATTATTCTTCCGGAAAAATCCGGTAGGGTACAAAAGAAAGAAAATCTGAGGAAATCATGGTAAAGCGGATGCCGTCTGTGATATTTTCGCGTTTCTCGGTATAAACGCCGTGAATATGGCCAAAGTAGCACCTTCTGACGCCGGCTTGCTGAAGGATCTGTAGGGTCTCTTCGGAACGAAAACTGCGGAAAACGGGGGGGAAATGCAGGAAAACAAGGATTTCTTTCCCGGCATTTTCGCCGGTTTGCAGTAGTTTGGCGGCCTGTAAACTCAATTTCAGACGCATAAGTTCCCGATTCATGATCTTCTTATAATCCACAGAACCGACGGTCAGTTGCTGATTTTCTTCCAGAAACCAGCCGCGCGTGCCGCAAACAATAAAATCTTCCACCACATAGGCGTTGTTATATAAAAGAGAAAGGGAAGAAAAGTGGTTTTCCGTGAAAAAGCGGGTTGCTTTGGCCGCTGTAGACCACCAAAAATCGTGGTTGCCCTTTCCCAGCAGTTTTTTTCCGGGCAGGCTGTCAAGAAAAGCAAAATCGCATTTCGTTTCCTCCAATGTCAGCGCCCATGAAATGTCGCCGGGGATCACCACGGTATCCTCCGGGGAAACCACGGCTGTCCAGTTTTTTTTGATTTTTTGCGTATAGTCCTGCCAGCGCGGGCCGAACACATCCATTTTATGATCGGATGCACCGGAGAGGTGCAAATCCGCAATTGCGAACAACGCCATAATTCCTCTTTTTTCCAAAATGTTTTTGCGTATGAAAAAGACTGTAACGGGTAAACTGATATTGTCCCGGGAAACAAACCCCCGGGAGCGAGGAGTGAAAATAAAGATGGATACGAATTGCAATAAGGATTACTGCGGTTGCGAGCATGTAAATGACGGCATCAGTTGCGATGTAAAAAATTGCCTTTATCACGAAGGAGACTGCCATTGCACAGCCGATCAGATTGCGGTAGGACCCAGCTTTGCCACTTCCAGCACAGATACCGTGTGCGCCACTTTTAAACCTAAAAAGAACTGATTTTATCATTTCTTTCGGGGTTGAACCGAATTCCTGTCAGAATGGTAGTTTGAATCCGGCAGAGTGTTCCTATTTGAACGCTTTCGCGGATCATCTGCCGGAAGACCGGAAAACGGGGAAACCCCGTTTTCTTTTTCAGGTGGCATTCCGGAGTACGACCTCGCTCATTGCGTCCGGAGTGATGACATCGGTAAATCGGATCGGGCGCTCGCCGATTCCGCGAAGCGGATAGGGAATTTCGGTTTGTGTTTTTTCGGAAAGCACCGCAAGCGCCCGGAGCGGATCTTTTTCTTCTATTCCAAGCGAACGGCAGACATCCAACGCAAACTTATAGGGGCTTGCGGTGGAGGCCACGATCATCGGGCGTAAATCGCCGCTTTCCTGCCGATATTGATGCGCGGCATGTACGCCGACCGCAGTATGTGGATCGATGAGATAGCGGTCGTCCCGGAAAGTATCCCGGATAGCCAAGGCGGTGTTTTCTTCATCGGCAAAATAACCGCAGAAATTTTCATCGATCAGCGCTTTTGTTTTCGCGTCCACAGTGTAGGCACCGGTGGCGGAAAGCTCGGCCATTTTTGCGGCAGTAACTTCCGGTCCGGCCGTAAAATAAAGAAGTCTTTCCAGATTGCTGGAAATGAGAATATCCATAGAAGGGGACATCGTGAGATAAAAATCCCGGTTTCGGTCATAACGGCCGGTGCGAAGAAAATCAGTCAGAATATGGTTTTTGTTGGAGGCGCAAACCAGTTTTCCGAGCGGAAGCCCCATCCGTTTGGCCAGATATGCGGCAAAGATGTTGCCGAAATTGCCGGTCGGCACGGTCACATTAACCGTGTCGCCCATTTTGATCTTTCCCTTTGAAAGCAGATCGCAATAGGCGGAAACATAGTAGACAATCTGCGGTGCCAACCGTCCCCAGTTGATGGAGTTGGCCGACGAGAGGAAATAGCCGCGTTCGGCCAATTTGCAGGCCATTTCAGAATCGGAAAAGATCTTTTTCACGCCGGTCTGCGCATCGTCAAAATTGCCTTTGATTGCGACAACCTGTACATTTTTTCCGGTTTGGGTCTGCATTTGAAGTTTTTGCACGGTGCTGACGCCGTCTTCCGGATAGAAAACCAGAATACGGACGCGCTCAATATCCTTATATCCCTCAAGAGCCGCTTTTCCGGTGTCGCCGGAAGTGGCGACCAGAATGAGCGCCGTGCGTTTTTCACCGGTTTTAAGCAACGCGCGGGAAAGCAGACGCGGCATCATCTGAAGAGCCATGTCCTTGAATGCGGCGGTCGGCCCATGCCAGAGTTCTTGGGTATAAAGTCCGTCCGAAAGGGCATGGAGCGGTGCGGCCCCGCCCGGAAAGGCGCTTTCCGAATAAGCCGCAGCCGCATCCTGAAGCAGTTCGCCTTTACTGTAATCGGTCAGGAACTTTGAAAGAACGGCCGCTGCCCGTTCGGGATAGGAAAGAGGAAGAAGAGCTTCCAACTCTTTGAAAGTCAGTACCGGAATGGATTCCGGGACAAAAAGGCCTCCGTCCGGAGCCAGACCCTGTTTGATGACCTGCGCACCGGTATAAGTTGCCGCGAAAGGATCGCGTGTGCTTCTGAATTTCATATAAATCTCCTTATGGGGCATAATTTTATAAATTTTCCAACAGAAAACGCTCGCCGTTTTTAAAAAAGAGGCGTTCAATTTCGTCACTTGTAAAGCCGTCCGACCGGAGCGCGTCTATCAGGAGAGGTAGATCTCCGACCGAAGAAATACCGCGCGGCAACGCGTCCACACCGTCAAAATCACAGCCAAGCGCGGGTAAATCCTTTCCACCGATCTTATAGAGATGGCGGATCTGAAGAAGAATCTCCGGTAACTGAACAGTCGTTTTTTCCGAAAGGAAAGGCGGGTAAAGATTCAGCCCGACAACGCCGCCCGATTGCGCAATGGCGCGAATCTCCGCGTCTGTCAGGTTTCGGGTATGCGCGGAAAGCGCGGCGGCGCAGGAATGGGTGGCCAGCATCGGCGCGCCGTTTTTTTTGCAAAGTACCTCAATATCCCGAAAAGCACGGTGAGACGCATGCGAAACATCCGGTAAAATGCCGGATGAAAGAAAAAGCGAAAGCGCTTCATGACCGAAGGGTGAAAGGCCTATATCCGTGTCATGGGCACCGCCCAGCCGGTTTTCTCCGCGCCAGAACGGGGCGGCAAAACGAACGCCCATTTGTCGCAGAATTCCGATCCGGGAAAGGTTTCCCGCAAGAATCCGTGCGTCCTCCAGGGAGGGGATCAGCACGGTCTTTTTATTTTCCCAAGCGGATTGGATATCTTTGATTTCTCCGCTCAGGCAGACATTACTTTCCTTGGCATTTTCCCGCAGACACGCGGCCATGCGGACAACATAATCAAAACCCTCTGCATCCGGAACGGCGGGGGGCGTGAAGAAAGCGGTAACCTGAGTGACGCGCCCGAAAAAAGCCGTCCTTGAAAGGTCAAACTGTCCGTTGCTTTTCCAAAGGGTATTGCCGGAATGTAATAATGCGCCGGGCAGATCACAGTGGAAATCAAAAAGATTCATGCGGGCTCCTTTCCTTTGGCGATATGGCGATTACACACCGTATTTTCTTGCATCAAAGGCATTTTCAAGGTGCACGATACGAAAAGGTAACAGCCGGCCGCGAGCGTTTTTTTGCAGATACACTTCAACTGCGTCAAAGCGGAGGTAAAGGGAAGTAGGATGCGTTTTCAGATAATCAAAAGCGGCGACCACGGTTCTGCTCCGTTTGGGGCGGTCAATGGCAACGGCCGGATATTCATCCAGCGTGCGCGGGTCATCCGGTCCGTCATAAACCCGTGTTTTTACTTCCACAAAAGCCATTGCTTCGCGACTTTGAATAATCAAATCCAACTCGTAATGCCCGCAATGAACATTTCGTCCGACAATTCTGTAGCCTTGGCGGCGCAGATAGCGTGCGGCCAGTTTCTCGCCTTTTCTGCCAACCACTCCAGCAGTATATGCTTTCATGACCCTGAAAGGAAGCGGATGAATTTTGTCCGGTAAATCTCGCACGGACCGTATTTCCGAAGGGCATCCATATGTTCTTTGGTGCCATACCCTTTGTGTTTGGCAATGCCGTATTGCGGATAAAGGCGGTCAAGTTCCAGGCAGATCCTGTCCCGGGTGACTTTTGCCAGAATAGAAGCGGCGGCGATATTCGGTGAAATGGCGTCTCCGTGCACGACCGCACGGGCCGGCAGGGTAAAACCGCGGGTGATATTCCCGTCTACCAAAGCAAAATCCGCACGGACCTGTAATCCCTCTATCGCGCGCCGCATGGCGTGCAGCGTTGCGGAAAGAATGTCGGTATTGTTGATTTCCTCCACGCTGCCGAGCGCCACACAGTAGGCAAGCGCATTTTCCCGGATCTGATCAAAAAGCAGATCCCGCTTTTTGGCGGAAAGCTTTTTGGAATCGTTGAGTCCGTCCAGAACAAGACCGACGGGCAAGATGCAGGCGGCCGCCGCGACGGGGCCGCAAAGTGGGCCCCGCCCGGCCTCGTCCACACCGCATATGGCTGTGTAACCGGCCTCGTTCAATTCGTTTTCGAGGCGATAATCAAGCATTTTTTTCTCCCTTCGGACAGATATCCAGTGTCATTGCACCGATTTTCCCGGCCCGGAATTCATCCAGCAGCATATTGGCCGTGCGCTCCCGGTCGATTTCGCCGCCGCTGATAAGGAAACCGCGCTTCCGGCCGATGGCCAGAAACAGTTTTTCATCACTCACCTCGGGGGAAAAGGCGCTTTCGGTCAGTTTATAACGCGCGGCAAAAAGCGAAGGGTAAAGCCGCCGAAGCCGGCGGCAAAGCGCAATGGCCAGCGTTTCGATCTCCACCACATCATCTTTGATGGCGCCGGTAAATGTAAGATTTTCTCCCACCGTCCGGTCCTCAAAACGCGGCCAAAGCACGCCCGGCATATCCATAAGATCCAGCCCCATGCCGGTACTGATCCATTGCGGAATCAGAGTCACACCCGGGCGGTTTTCCACTTTTGCTTTTTTGGCACCCGAAAGCAGATTGATGAGTGAAGATTTGCCCACATTCGGAATACCGACCACCATGGCGCGCAAATGCCGTCCGCCCATTCCTTTGCCTTCATAACGCTCGATTTTCTCTGAAAGAAGCGCCCGAACAGCAGGCATCAGTTTTTCTGTGCCTTTCTTCTCAAGGCAGTCAAAGGCAAGGGCGACATGGCCCTTTTCGGTATAATATGTTACAAATCTGCTGGTTGCGGCCGGATCGGCCAAGGATGATTTATTGAGTAAAGTTAAGAGCGGTTTTCCTTCGGTCAGGGCGCCGATTTCCGGATTTCTTGAAGAAATCGGGATGCGGGCATCGAGAAGTTCGATGACCAGATCCACATTTTTAAGGTTTTCTCGGATAAGCCGTCTTGTTTTGGCCATGTGGCCGGGGAACCACTGAATAATTTCGCTTGGCATAACTCAATTCCTTTTTTGTGCGAAACGCAAAAGTACCTGTCCTAATATACGGCGCTCGTCTACCATGCCGATAACGGCATATCGGCTGTCAGCAGAATTGTTCCGGTTGTCGCCAAGCACAAAAAGTGAGCCTTCCGGCACGAAAAAAACATCGCTGTCTTTGGTAGCGGCTTCATAGAATCCACCGTTTGAAAAATAGGCATATTTACTTTCATCAAGGCGTTCATCTTTGGTAAAAATATCGTCATCCGAGACATAAACCGCCGTATTCCGATAGTCGATTTTGACATATTTGCCGCCCGTTGCGATAATTCTTTTGACAATCGGTTCGTTGAACCGGTCAATTTCGCTGGTCTGATGGAAGACAATGATATCGCCTTCTTTGGGATGATAAGCAAAATCCGAGACCAGCAGAAGTTCTCCGTCATAAAGGGTGTTGTTCATAGAAGGACCGTCTACCACACAAAGGCGCATGAAAAAAGTCAGAAAACAAATGACAATGACGGTTGCCAGCACAAAAACCTCGGCAAATTCGACCGCTGCGGCACCGGGTTCTCTTCCGATAGCGGCTTTTTCTTCTTTCTTCAAAATAAATTCTCCTTTTTTCTTCTTATTTCGCGAGAAGATCCGTTGTCAGGAATTCCATCAGACGATGACCCTCCGGCAGATAATTCCGGCAGGCCGCGGCTGATTTTTCCGAAAAAGTCTGACAGCCGGAAAAGCGAAGATCAGAGGCGTAAATGAAAAAGGGAACCGGATCGATTGTGTGCGTGCGCAGGCGGATCGGCGTTGGGTGATCCGGCAAGACCATCACGCGGAAATCTTCTTTGCGGTTGCGCAGATACGCGACAACAGGAGAGAGGATCTCGCTGTCAATTTTTTCAATGGAAAGGATTTTATTATCAAGCTCAGCGCGGTGACCGCATTCATCCGGCGCTTCTACATGGACATAAACCAGATCTGTTCCTTCTTCAAAGGCTTTTATGGCGGCATCCGCTTTCCCTTTATAATTCGTGTGGACATTACCGGTTGCGCCGGGCACATCAATCGAGCGCATACCGGCGCAAAGTCCAATCCCTTTGATAAGATCCACAGCGGAAATGACCGCGCCGTTCAGATGCCATTTCTCATAAAACGAAGGAAGTTGAGGTTTTTTTCCAGGGCTCCAGAGCCATGCGGAATTAGCGGGACGCAGGCCGCGCCGGCGCCGTTCCTCGTTGACCGGATGATGATTGAGTATTTCAAAGCTGTCATGCATCAGACGATAAAATTCTTCGCCGCCATTTTCCTTTTTCGGCAGATAATCGCCGATGCGTTTCCCAAGAATGTCATGTGGCCTGGTAAAATCGTAGCGATCGTTTCCGTTTTTGATGATCAGACAGTGACGGTAACTGATGCCGGTATAAAAACGGCGCGTTTCGTTTCCGAGTTTTTCTTCCAGCGCTTTGATCAGCAGATCGGCTTCCGGCGTGGAGATTTCATCGGCGCTGTGATCCAGAATGATCTTATCGTCATAATCTTCGCCATTGTCAGAAAGCGTAACAACATTGCATCGAAAAGCCGTATCTTCCGGCTTCATTTCAATGCCCATGCTGACCGCTTCCAGCGGGGAACGACCTTTTGAATAAACTTTGGGATCGTAGGAAAGGATGGCAAGATTGGCGGTGTCGCTTTCGGGCACCATGCCTTTCGGCACATTGGAAACCGTTCCGACAAAAGCTTCTTTTACCAGCAAGTCCATTTCGGGTTTGTTGGCCTTTTCCATAGGCGTCAGACCGCCGAGTTCGGCAATCGGTTCATCGGCCATACCGTCCGGAATGACAATCAGATATTTCATGTACTTTTTACCTCAAATAAAGAATCATAAAAAGTATACCACAAATCTGACAAAAGAGCAACCGTAAAAGCGGCTGAAAACAAAAAAATTTGTCCGCAGACCCCAAAAAGTCCGCGGACAAAAGCAAATTTTACTGAATCTGATCCACAATCCGGTGCGTAAATGCCAAAAGCGCCGTTTTTTCCTCTTCTTTAATGCCTTTCAGGAACGGAAGTCCGCCTTTTACATAGAGAATTTCATCCGCAACATGCGTGCCAGCTTCTGTAAGAATGGATTTGATCTGAGCCGCAGCAGATTCGCTGCCATCCACGATCAGTGCCACATTCTGTGCCCGGCCTTTGTTTAATTCGCGGCAAAAAAGGCGAAGTTGATCGTCCGGCGTCCCTTTGAGCGAGAGCATCAGAATGACCAATCTTTCTTTGTCACAGGAATAGGCAGGCGGAATTTTGTCAACCGCATTGATGGCAAGGCCGTACTCGCTTTGAATCAGGGCGGCCATCGCAGCAATTTTTGCCTTTCCGGATGCGTAAAGAACGCGCATTTTAATAGCCATTGGAAGTCCTCCGAAAAAATAAATTTTACCTGAACCCGGCGTTTATCGCCGGAGATTGCGTAACAATCATATCTATATTATACAGGATATCGGGCTAAGAAACAATTTATATTTTGTAAACAAAAAAATTCAGATAATATGACAGAAAAATTTTTCTTTTTTGGGCAGTTCGACCATCCGCAAACTTTGTTATTTATATAACAATAATTTTTCGGGTGCCTTTCCGGTGAGAAAATTTTTTACTTCCTGATGTATGGGGTTGTAGCGGTGATTTTTAAAGTTTTGGTTATGCCATCAGACAAGTGACCGCTACAGCCAAAATTTTTAAAATAATCGAAGAATTCTTCATAAAAGTAAAAATTTTAATTGCAGATTTTAAAAGCAAAAAAGCTGTGCTTAAAATTTCAGCACTTAAAATTATTATTCCATTTAAAAATAGTTCGCGGCCGGCACAAAAGAAAGATCGCCACGAGAAGCACTATCTTAAAAAATTTCAAATTTTTTTTGCGCGCTTGTATAAACGGCTTTTTCAATTCTCTATTTTATACAAAATTTGCATTTTGTATAAAAAGATAGAATGAGATTTCGAGGTCATGCAAAAGGAGGCAATCGTCGGTATTGCCTCCCCTTCTGATCTGAAACTGAAAATCAGTTACTTTTTTGTGCGCGCTGTTTTTGATATTTCCGTTTGGTTGCCTCGCCGCCACGCAGATGCCGCTCCTCCTTGTTTTTTTGCAGAATAGTCTGCACGGCCGCAAACAGCGGTCCGTTTATAAGGCGCAATTCAACCGTCACATCTTTGTGAACCGTACTTTTGCTGATTCCAAAACGGCCGGCCGTTTCCCGAACGGTCGCGCCATGTTCTATAATGTATTGTCCGAGAATTTCCGCTCTGCTTCGCTCTTCTTCAAAATAATGCATTTCGTCGCTCGCTCTCTGTTGAAATTTCGGCATTTATCTGATATAATTGAATCAGAAATTATCACTACATCTTATGCAAAAATCTTGAAAGGCAGAACTGTAAAAATGAATTCGGAAAAAGAAGCCGCCGCATCCTTTTGCGTCATGGAAGGAATGACCTCCGTTTCTTCCCTGCTTGCCGCCACCGCTCAAAACATCAATGACCGCAAAATTCATGAAATTCTTTTTGATAAAGAAATGAAAGACAAAAAAAGGCGGATTTTTACTTTTCTTCTTTCGGAATGTAAAAAGCGGGAGATTCCGCTTCGCCTTTGCCTACGAAGCGAGATTGATTCCGTTTCCACAGGCAACACGCACGGCGGCGTGGCCGCGATTTGCGGTGACCGCTCTCTCTTGCCTCTTTCTGACGAAAATTTTCCCCACGACGCGTTTTTATGTTATTTGGACGGCATTGAAGACCCTTACAACTTCGGCTATACCATCCGTTCGTTATACGCGGCCGGGTGCAACGGTATTTTGCTGAGCGAGCGAAACTGGATGAGTGCCGCGGGGGTAGTGGCCAGGGCTTCTGCCGGAACATCGGAAGCAATTCCGATGTATGGCGCGGGAAATGGTGTAAATGCGCTTTCTCTTCTGAAATCGGCCGGTTATCGTGTGATTACAGCCGGCATCCGGAATTCGGTGCCTTATATGACGGCAACTCTCAAGAAGCCGTTGGTTCTGGTGGTTGGCGGAGAAAAGCGGGGGATTTCAGCCGCTGTCAATGCCCTTTCTGACCAGGTGGTCCGAATTCCTTATGGCCGCGATTTCCGCGGTTCTCTGCCAACGGCGTCTGCCAGCGCGGTCATCGGATTTGAAATTCTTCGTCAAAACTCATAAAATCTGTTGAATTCCGAAAATGTTAACATTTATCTTTTTCTTTTTTTCGGTTGCGAAAAAGAAAGATGTTTGTTATAATAATGAGGTAATGAAAATTTAGGGGGTAGCGCAATGCTAACATCAATCGTTGGGATCAACTGGGGCGATGAAGGCAAGGGCCGCATGGTCGATTTGCTTTCGGACGGACAGGATATTGTGGTGCGGTATCAGGGCGGAAACAACGCCGGGCACACCGTAATCAACGAACGGGGTAAGTTCGTGCTGAATCTTCTTCCTTCCGGCATTCTCCGTCCGGGTGTTACCTGTGTGATGGGTAACGGCATGGTGATTGACCTGGCTCATTTGGCCGGCGAAATTGAAAAACTCCGTGAGGGCGGAATTGAAATTTCTCCGAAGAACCTGAAGATCAGCGACCGTGCCGTGTTGACGCTTCCCTTCCATGTGCGTCTGGATTGCCTGGAAGAAGAACGGTTGGCCGGCGAAAAATTCGGTTCGACCCGTCGCGGCATAGCTTATGTCTACGGCGATAAATATATGAAAAAAGGCATCCGTACCGGTGATTTGTTGGATATGGACTATCTGGAAAGCAGACTGCGCGGCATTGTGGCCTACAAATCGCTTGTGATTGAAAATGTCTATCACAAAGAACCGGTCTCTTATGACGAGATGCTGGCTTATCTCAGAAAATATGCGGAAATTTTCAAGGATTACATTACCGATACCGGCGTTTATCTGACAAAAGCGGTCAACAGCGGCAAAAAAATTATGCTGGAGGCACAACTCGGAACACTGCGCGATATTGATTTCGGTATTTATCCCTATACCACTTCTTCCAATACCATTGCCGCCTATGGCCCGATCGGTGCCGGTATTCCCGGCGTGAAGCTGGATGTGGTGGTCGGTGTGATGAAAGCCTATTCCACCTGTGTGGGGGAAGGCCCTTTCACCTGCGAATGGTTTGGCGAAGAAGGAAATGCCCTGCGCGAGGCGGGCGGAGAATACGGCGCCGCCACCGGCCGTCCCCGCCGCGTCGGCCCGTTTGATGCTGTTGCATCCCGTTATGGATGCCGGATTCAGGGTGCCAATGAACTGGCTCTGACCAAGACCGATATTCTTTCTTACATGGATCGGATCCCGGTCTGCGTAGCCTATGAAATTGAAGGAAAACGCGTGGAAGACTTCCCTGTCGGTAAGGCGCTCAAGGAAGCCAAACCGATCTATGAATATGTAAAAGGATGGAAGTGCGATATCATGGCTTGCCGTTGTGTGAAGGATATGCCCAAAGAACTGATTGGCTATGTTCATCGGCTTGAAGAACTGGTCGGATGCCGCATTCGCTATGTCTCGGTCGGTGCACAGCGGGATGCTTACATAAAAATGTATTGAGTATTAATGTCTTACAAAAGAAAGAGGGCGCTGAAATCAGCGTCCTCTTTTCACAAACTATTTTTTCACAAAAAAAGACCAAAATTTTAGAAAAGGCTTGCATTTGCCGAGAAAAAGTGATAGAATACAGATAACAACTTTCTGGGGGTGGTTTTTGCCATGCGTCAGGATATTCTGAACAAGCTCATGAAAATCAGCGATGAAGAACGGAAAATACTGGAGGGCGAAAACAAGGTCAACAAGCGCCTTTACTCTGTATTTGCCAAAGAATTCATTGTCCATAGCCATCGCCTGATGCAGGATGGCGAGCAGATTTCGCTTCGGCGTCATACCCGCTTTGCCGATTTTCCCGTGCACGGGCATAATTATGTGGAAATGACCTATGTGTGTTCCGGCGAGGTTACACATGTCATCAAGCACCGGGAAGTCAGGATGCATCCGGGGGATGTTCTGCTGCTGAACCGTCATACGCAGCACAGCGTACGCGAAACCGGCGAAGAAGACATTGCAATCAACATCATGCTTCAGACTGAGTGCTTTCATTCTTTTGCCCCGGTCATTTCTCCTTCTTCCCCGCTTTCGTCTTTCATGGCCGAAAATATCCGCTCCAATGGCGAGGCGGAGTATATGCTGTTTTCAACCGAGGGCGTTGTGCCGCTTGAAAATCTTTTTGAAAATCTATGCTATGCCATGGTCGGCAGTGATACAACCGGCGTGGATACGCTGAAAGCCACCGTTGCGCTCATCCTGCGCTATCTTTCCGAAATGCCGGATTGCCTGATTACCGCGGCTCGTCACCGTTCGGATTCCGAATTGCTCAAAGCAAGAATCGAAGATTATCTGCACACCGATTTCAGAACCGCCTCTCTTTCGCAATTGGCGCAGAAAATGGGGTTGAGCGTTCCCTATCTTTCTACCCGAATAAGAGAATTGTGCGGCATGAATTTCAGCCAGCTCCTTCAGGAGGAACGATTCCGCGAGGCCATACATTTACTTGAGACCACCGAGTTGCCGGTCGGCGACATTATTATCGCCGTCGGCTACGAAAACACAAGTTTCTTCCACAATCAGTTCAAAGAGCGTTATCATTGCTCTCCGTTCAAGTATCGTAAGAACCGAAAATAATACCACCGGCCCGAAAGTACGCTTTCGGGCCGGTATTTTTCAGGATTTTGTTACGAATTGCCACCGCAGCATTTTCCGCCCCGCGGCGAAGGACCTGCAGGAGGAACAGCGCCGGCAGAAAACTCAGACACCGGGAACGGGATCTGGCGGAAGGTGCTGCACGGATCTTCCTCACCCGGAGGGGTGCATTCTTTATCGGGAATGCTGTACTCAACGCCCTGAACCAGAAGCTGACCTTCACGCACCAAACGAATAACCGAGAAAAGGCCCAGCGATATGGCCAGATATCGGCGCCCCGTATCGTCATCGTCCGCATCCACCAGTGTACCGTCCAAGCGCTCGGTTACCGAAGTGGGCAGGTCGCAGCAGCAGCAACAGCAACGGCAATCACGCCGTCTTTCCACCACACGCGCACCCAGCACAATCGGATCGACTACTTCCACAACCGCTTCCGGCAAATTTCTCTGTCCGGTAATCGGCTCGGGCAGAGCGCAGAAATTGCCGTTCCCTTGACTGCGGAAAATGTTCACATTGCTTTCGCCGCCGAAAAGAACCACGCGTTTTTCCAGCACGGCAATGCCGTCAAATTCTTGAGTCTGACCGATCGGCAGGCAGGCTTCGCAGTTGCAGCGCACATAAAAACGAATGAGAACCGTGTAAAAACCGCGGTTGAACTGAACGGGATCCACCGCGATATTGGCCCCGATAATTTCCGCGCTCTTCACACGGACATTACCGTTACGCAAAAGCATATCATCGCCGATTCCCGTCAAAAATACCCGTTGATCTTCAAAACAATCCCTGTCCCGGCAAGCGTCCAGAATCCGACCGGTTTCGATGCCGAAGGTGTCTCTGGACGGGGAGCCCCCGCAGGAAAATCTGTTATCACTCATAGGGAAAAGATTCCTCCTTGATATATTCAGAGCACAGAAGGGCTCTTCCCTATTATCTTATGCAATTTTACGGATTTTGACAATTTCGGCCTTTATTCTTCCTTGCTGAAAACGCAGCGGTAAGGATTTGGAAAAAACACGCGGTATTCCGCCGTTTCGGGCATAAACGGCAGACAACGCTTTGAGGCCACAAGGATGGTTTGCGTTTCTTTCCCGGTAGAAAAATGGATCCGTTCTTTTGGGCGGGGGCCATGTGCCCCAAGAATGAAGAGTTCCGCGCCTATCTCTCTTTCCGGCATTCCCAGGTGAGAGCGGTATTCCGAAAGCGCACAGCTTTCGTATCGGATTTCATGCGGGCCGTATGCCAGTGTAAAAGATACGGTAGGCTGTGTGGAACGGCTTTCATAAAGCGGTGCGTCAAAAGTGAGGCGACCGTCATAGAAAATCTTTTGGTCAAGGCCGAAAGAATAAAGCGAAATTGTGACCCCGTGCAGCGCCGCTTTCTGGCGCAACAAATCCAGATATACTTTATCGGACTGTGTAACCGGTTCGGGTACCCACAAATTTCTGACCAGTACCATTCCGGCGAAACGGTCAAAAGCGTTGACGGCAGATTTATGATAATGTGTGAGCAACAGCACCGAAACCTCTGTCGCCCCGTCTTCACTGGCCAATTCATAGTCGGCGTAAAGCTGCGCCACACTCGTTGCGGAAATATCCACGATCACGGTTCCCGCCGGATGACGCAGGATAATTCCCTCGTTTGTGCCGAAAAGCCGATAGGAAAAAGTCAGATCATTCCGATGAATCCTGTTGCAGATCGGAAAAGAAAAACACAATGCCGCAACGCACAAAACAGCCGGCAACGGAACCAGCCATTTTCTTTTCTTCAGATCCGGAATAAGTAAAAGAAAAGTCAGAAACAGTCCCGGAAGCAAAATAAATTTTGTATACGCCGGCCGTAACGACACAACCGCAGGTAACATTGCCAGTTTCCCGGAAAGCCAAAGCACAAAACCGGAAAGTTTTCCCGCCGCAAAGGCAAAAGGCGCCACCGGAAAGCAAAAAAGAGCGAGTAGTGCAAGCACCAATAAAAACGACGCCAGCGGCACAAAAATAAGATTGGAAACCGGCGTGAGGAGCGACAACTCGCCGAAATTGAAAAAGATGACCGGCAAAATGGCCACAGTTGCAGAAAAAGTGAGAACAAACGAAGAAAGAATCCATCGCACAATGGCAAAAATGATTCCGGGAAAGCCCTTGCGCACCGGAATCAAAGCCTTGCATTTTTTGTTGATAGAGGAAAATACAAGAATACCGAAAGTGGAAAGCACCGTCATTTGAAAAGAAAGACTTTGTAAAGCAAATGGCCAGATCAGTAAAATCACCGCGGCGCCGAAAAGGAGAGATGTCACGGCATCAATATCGCTTTTTGCAAAAAAGGACAGATAAAAAACCGAAAGCATCAGCACGGCGCGCAAAGTTGAAAATCCGCATCCGGTCATGATGAGATAGGAAAAGGCAAAGAAAAGCGTTATCGGAATCCGGATCTTTTTGGAGACTCGCAACATCCGGAGCAATTGATCGACTGCCGCTGACAAAATACTCAGATGCAGACCGCTGAGCGCCAGCAGGTGCGAAATGCCGATCCGCCGGAAATCCCGGACCGTCGTGTCCGAGAGAAACTCTTTGGTTCCCAGCAAAAGTGCGGAAAGCAAATTTCCCTCTTCGCCCGGAACCGATTGCCGCAAAGAGTAAGAGAGACGGTCACGCATAAATTTAATGCGTGAAAGAAAAGATCGGCTTCCGCTTTCGATCGGAACAAAAGGCGCGGATCCTTCTGCGACGAATAAGCATTGTGCTCCCAACGAGGTGTAATATTTTTCCCGACCGCTATATCGGTTCTCAAAAGAAAGTTCCTGTCTGGTGGCATGACAGGAAAGCCGGTCTCCTTCCCGCAGAGCATGCCCGGCTTCACTTCTCAGAATCGCGCCAAGTTCGGTTTTCTGGCCGCCGACCGTATTGACCTTGACCAGAACCTCTTCGTAATAACTGCCTGATGAAAGCACTTCGCGGACCGTAAAGGTCATTTCCGTCATTTCTCCGACCGAAACCGGGCATTTCTCTGATTTCCGGACCTCCGTTCCGCCACGGAAAAATCCAAGCGAAGATCCAAGAAAAAAGAGCGCAATAAATAAAAAACAATATCCTTTTTTGAGGGAGCGGAAGGAAAGGACAAGAAAAGCGGCAAAGAAAAAGAAGAAAAGCAACGAAAAAAGCAAGGAAACGGCAGATGGCAGAAAAAAAGAAAGAAGGAGGGTTGCGACAAGTGCAAGACAGCCAAACGCCAATGGGCGACCTGTCAGAACAGCCATGTGCTTCCCTCCTTTGGGTATCAGTTCAAGTTAAATGTCCAATGGTCCGATAACTCAATGCGCATCGTACCAGTTTTCGCCTTCTCCGGCACTTACCTTCAATTTGACGGCAAGCGAGACGGCGTTTTCCATCTCACGGCAAAGAATTTCCCTGGCGCGCGGCGCAACGCTCTTTTCACATTCGATAATCAGTTCATCGTGGACCTGCAAAATCAGTCGCGCCGCCAGTTTCTCTTCTTTCAGTTTCCTGTCCACGTGGATCATCGCAATCTTGATAATATCCGCCGCGGTGCCCTGGATAGGGCTGTTCATGGCCACCCGTTCTCCAAAGTGCTGCAGATTTTTATTGGCCATTTTGAGCTCCGGAATATAGCGGCGGCGGCCAAACAGCGTTGATACATATCCGTCCCGATAAGCATCTTTAATGACGGCTTTCAGATAACCGTCGATACCGGGATAAGTGGCAAAATAATTCTCGATATATTCTTTTGACTTGGCCATGGAAATGTGCAGATCCTCGGAAAGGCTATGCGCTCCCATACCGTAAAGAATACCAAAATTGACAGCTTTTGCCTTCTTCCGAAGCTCAGGCGTAACGGCTTCGGGCGGCACGCCGAAGACGCCGGAAGCCGTGGCTGCGTGGATATCTTCGTCCGCCTCGAAAGCGGAGCACATTGTGGTATCTTTGGAAAGTGCGGCCAACAAGCGAAGTTCAATTTGCGAATAGTCGGCGTCAATAAGTAAATAATTGTCGTTCTGCGCCGTAAAATAACGCCTTAATTCCTTTCCAAGTTCGGTACGAATGGGAATGTTCTGCAGGTTCGGTTCGGCCGAGGAGAGCCGACCGGTGGCGGTTCCGGTTTGCTTGAAAACCGTATGGATACGGCCGTCCGGACCGATTTCCCGAAGAAGTCCTTCCGCATAGGTGCTGTTCAGTTTGGTGAGTTGGCGATAGTCCAGAATATCTTCTATGACCGGATGATACGGCAAAAGTTTTTCCAATACCTCGGCATTGGTGGAATAGCCGGTTTTGGTCTTTTTCCCGTGCGGTAATCCTAATTTTTCAAAGAGGACTTCCCCCAGCTGTTTCGTGGAATTGATATTGAATTCTCCCCCGGCGTAAGTGTAAATGCGGTTTGCCAGTTCTGTGGCAGTATGGCTCAGTTCTTCTCCGTAACGGATAAGCCCTGCTTTATTGACGCAAAAACCGGCAAGTTCCATATCGCAAAGTACGGCAGCCAGGGGCATTTCGATTCCATAAAGCAATTCTTCGCAGTTTTCTTCTTCAATCTTTGCTTTTTCGGCATGATAAAGCGCCAGAAGCGCCGAAAGATGGTAGGGGGGGACAGGGGGATTTTCCCCCAGATACAACAGCGCGATGGCCGGAAAGCTATAGTCTGATTCGGCCGGGTTCAGTACATAGGCGCCCAGCATGGTATCAAAAGCGCAATTTCTGAAAGATGCGCCCATGGCGCTGATTGCCTTATAAACGGATTTGGCATCATGACAAATGATCGGACGATCCGTTTTTGTAAGCGCCTCAATCTTTCCGCTGTATTTTCCGGTGTTTGTACCATCCGAAAGATATACCTCATTTTCCAGGACGCAAACGGCAAGCGGTGACTCGCCGCCCATCAGTTCTTCCTCGGAAAAAGAGGAAAGTGTATCTTCCGTTTTCTTTTCCGGCGCCTTTTTCTCGTTTTCATCCATCCTTTTCAAAAAGCTATGGAACTGATAATTTAGGAAAAGGCGCCTGAGTTCCGCTTTTCGCGGGCCATGAAAGGCGTAATCGGCAAGTGTCGTACCCAGCGGTACCTCACGGCAGATCCGGGCCAAATCTTTTGAAAGATAGGCGCTGTCACGCCCGTTTTCCAGTTTTGAGCGTACAGAGGGCGTCAGTTTCGCCTCTGGTAGCGCTTCGTAAACACCGTCCAGCGAACCGTATGTCGCAATCAGCGAAAGCGCGGTTTTCTCGCCGATACCGGGCACACCCGGAATGTGATCGGAACTGTCTCCCATCAGCGCTTTGACATCCACAAAGCAGTCGGCGCCGACTCCGTACTTTTCAAAAAAGCGGGTTTTATCAAAATCGATCGTTTCTGCATTGGTGGCCAGCAAAACATGAACACGGTCGGAAATGAGCTGGAGTGCGTCCCGGTCGCCCGTCAGCAGATAGGCCACACAATCCTCTTCCCGCTCCGCCATGGCGGAAAGCGTTCCGAGAATGTCATCCGCCTCATATCCGGCAAGTTCTACTGCGGTAAAACCCATTGCGCCAATCAGTTCTTTGGCGGCCGGTATCTGAACGCAGAGTTCTTCCGGCATCGGTTTGCGCCCGGCTTTGTAAAGGTCATACATTTTATGCCGGAAGGTCGGCTCTTTCCGGTCAAAAGCCACCGCCGCAAAATCCGGGTGGAGCGAATCGGCCACTCTGGAAAGAATGTTGACTGTACCGTACAATGCGTTGGTTGGGAATCCCTCTCGGTTGGAAAGGTGACGGATGCCGTAAAATGCGCGGTTTACAATGCTGTTTCCGTCCACAACCAATAATTTTTTCATGTCCGCACCTCATTTTCAAGCAATGTAATTATTATACATCATTTTATCTCTTCTGTCAATGAAACTTCTTTTTGAAATCTCTTGCCTTTTTCCCTGCGCTGTGATACAATAAATAAAAAATCGAAAGGACTATCCGGCCTCACATGAAGAAATCCGATTGGCTGAAGCAACTGATGATCGGTGCCTGCGTCACTTATACCGTCACCTCTTTTTTGTTGCTTTTCATTTTTCTCATTGTCAATACCGATCTTACCCGCGGCCTTCAGGCACGCGCAATGATTTTTATTTTACCTTTTTCCCTGTTCTTTTCCCTTGCCGATCTTATTTTCCGGAAAAGTGCCATTCGTCTGTCCTTTAAAGTCATTTGCCATTACTTGCTGACCATCGGCGGCGCGCTGCTCTTTCTCTTTTTACCAAACAAATCCCCCGATCAGTCAGGTTCCGGCGCGCTGGTGCTGTTTGCGGTTATATCTGTTCTTTATTTTATCGTCATGTTTACGGTCCTTTATTTCAGATCCCGCGCGGCAAAAGTTAAAAGAGATGAGGCAGAATATCACAGCGTATATAAAAAATAAAATCAAGCCAAACTACGGTTGAAGGATGCATGAGGAGGATTTGTCATGCCGTTCAACCGTATTTTTTTCTGTTTTCTGATTATTTCTCTGCTTTTTTTATTTGGCGGATGCCGGGAGTCTCAAAAACCGGACACGGATATGGATGCCTTTCCGGAGATACAGGAGAAAAAAGAGGAAGCTCTCATGCCGGACTCTCCGAAAGAATTCCCGCAATCAAAAAAGGAGCAAGAAAAGCAAAACACTTTGGACAAGAAAGAAAATCCCGCCGATTTTTCGGATGAGGAAAAGTCCTTTCTATCCACGCTCACATTTTTAGGAGACTCGACCACGGCGCACATGATTTCTCGTGCGCCGTTACCGGATGGCGGGCAGAATTGCGTCTGGGCAACCCGGAACCGTTATCTGAATCTGGATCCGCACATTACCGAAGCAAAAATCGTTTGCCCCGGAAATTCGGAAGAAATGACCATTGCCGAGGCGGCGGCAGCCGTTCATCCCGCCCGGTTGGTGATTACACTGGGCGTGGATTACGGTGTTTATTATTATCGGAATAACCCCTTGGCATTCCGGCGGTGTTATCAAAAACTGTTGGACGCCATTTCGGCCGCTTCTCCGGATACGGAGCTGATCCTCCAATCCATTTTTCCGGTGGCCGCTTCCTGCCGCGTCATTGACGCGGATATGATTAAAAAAGCCAATGCCGAAATTAAAAAATTGGCAGATGAGCGGGATTTGCTCTATGTGGATGCGGGCGGCGCGGTACTGGCAGATGAAAACGGATATCTGCGGCCGGAATTCCTTTACAGCGAGGACGGAATTCACTTGAATCAGGCGGCCTATACCGCTATTTTAAAAAATCTTTGCCGCTATCAAACACAAACGGAGAGTAGCTCATGAAAAAGTTTTTATTGTTTTGTCTGACCTTTCTCTTTCTTTTTTCAGCCTGTAAAAAAGAAGAACGGGATGTTCCGCCAAATGAAATTTGTGGGAGCGTGGCCATGGCTCTTGGGAGTGAAAATTATTTGCTTGGCGAACCGGATTATATGGAAAGCGAGTTTGGGGATCTTGCTCAGAAAACGGATTTTTGCGTGGTTTACCGGGATGGCGAGGACCTTTCGGAGTGCGGGGCATTTCGGGTCAATGAAAACCTGAGCGCGAAAGACCTTAAAGCCATGCTGGAAGAATACCTGAAAGAGCGCGCCGAAACCACGAAGGCGCTGTCTGACCTTTATCCCGCGCAAACGCTGACCGATAATCTTTCTTACCTGCAAAATGCCGACATTATCACGGGAAAGCACTGCGTTTATTATCTTGTTATGTCGGAAGAGGAAAAAAAGCAGGCGAAAAAGGCAATCAATGAAGTGCTTTCGGACTGATCTGACTTCCCGTCAGGCTGAGAAAAAGGACTGCCGAAGCAGTCCTTTTTCTCATTTTTTGTGGCGTTGTTCTTTGATCATTCCGTATTTGATATCCCACAGTTTTTTGGAAAGGTCCACATAATAGTTATGGGGGTTATCAAACCGCTTTACTTCCTCCCACATGGTTTCCAGAGAGGCGCGGCAACGGTCGCGGATCAGGCGAAGCGGCGGAAGTTCGTAAACCTGCTTGCCGTTTTTGAAAATCTCTACCTGAAGCGGTTCGGCCTTGAAATTTTCAAAAGTCTTGGTTTTCCAGGTGTTTTCCGGGTCAAAGATTTCAAGCGGTTTGCTCTCGTCAATCACTTCGTCATGTACGCAAATCAGATCGGCTTCCGCCTTGGCATTTTCCCCGCCGTACAGCCGATAAACTTTTTTGAAGTGCGGCGTGGTGATTTTGCCGACATTTTCGCTCAATTTGATTTTGGGCTGAATGATACCGTTTTCGTTTTCCACTGCACAGAGTTTGTAAACGCCGCCGAATACCGGATCGCTTTTGGAGGTGATGAGGCGTTCGCCCACTCCGAAAGCGTCCACGCAGGCGCCCTGCTGGATCAGTCCGCGGATGATATATTCATCCAGAGAGTTGGAGGCAATGATCTTACAGTCAGTCAGCCTCGCCTCATCCAGCATTTTCCGGATCTTGCAGGAAAGATAAGTGATATCGCCCGAATCGATCCGCACGCCGCATTTCGTGATTCCCATCTCCTTGAAGACGCGGATGGCATTCGGGATGCCGGATTCAAGGACATTATAGGTGTCTACCAACAGCGTGGCATTGTCCGGATAGATCTCGCAATACGCGCGGAAGGCCTCATATTCACTGTCAAACATCTGCACCCAGGAGTGTGCCATAGTACCGGTGGCCGGCACACCGAAAACTTCATCGGCAATGGCGCAGGCCGTACCGGCCACACCGCCGATATAAGCGGCGCGCGCACCGAGAATGGCTGCGTCCGCGCCCTGTGCGCGGCGGGAGCCGAATTCACTGATGGCTCTTCCCTTTGCCGCACGGGTAATGCGGGCAGCTTTGGTGGCGATCATGGATTGGTGATTGAGCATCATCAGCACATAAGTCTCAATAAACTGCGCTTCCATGGCCGGTGCACGCACGGTAATAAGCGGTTCGCCCGGAAAGACCACTGTTCCTTCCGGAATCGCGTATACATCGCCGGTAAAGCGGAAATTCTTCAGATAAGCCAGAAAATCTTCGTTAAAGCAACCTTTGGAGCGCAGATAGGAAATGTCTTCTTCGTCAAAGCGCAGATTGTTGATATATTCCACAATCTGTTCCAATCCGGCAACAATGGCATAGCCGCCGTTATCCGGATTTTCTCTGTAAAAAACATCAAAATAAGCAATCTTGTCTTTCATACCCTGGCAGAAATAGCCGTTTGCCATGGTGAGTTCATAATAATCAAAAAGCATTGTGAGATTGCGCGAAATTTTTTTCATGATATCATCCTTTCGGAAAAAGTAGATGTATAAAGTATACCATATTTTACACAGTTTGAAAAGAGGTTTCCGGAAAAAGACCGTTTTTTTCGTGAAAGCGGTTGCTTTTAAGCGCAAAAAATGATATACTCATGAAAAAGAACCGATTAAACACAAAGGGAGGCGGTCTGTTGGACAAGCAAAAAAAGCAACGCATCGTCTATGCTGCAATTCTTTCCCTCTTTTTTCTGGTGATTGTTCTACTGACGATAATTTTTTGGAATAAACTGACCGGAATTGTCAAAGACCCGCAGTCGTTTCGTGAAAGAATTGAAAAAAAGGGTTGGGGTGGGAAAGCGCTGTTTGTAGCACTGATGGCCGCGCAGGTCGTGTTGGCTCCTGTTCCGGGGCATCCTTTTGAAGTGGCCGGCGGCTATTGCTTCGGATTCCTTTGGGGAACGGTTCTGACCAGCCTTGGCGCCGCGCTGGGTTCACTGATCGCTTTCCTGCTCTCAAGATTGCTTGGCGCGCGGGTCATACACATTTTTTATTCCGAAGAAAAGCTAAAGAAAGCGGCCTTTCTTCAATCCGGCGAAAAGCAGAATTTTTTAACCTTCGTCGCTTTTCTCGTGCCCGGATTGCCCAAAGATATGCTGGCCTATTTCATGGGTCTGACCTCGATGCGGTTGCCGACCTTCCTTTTGATCTCCACCGTTGGGCGGTTGCCCGGTATCATGATGGCAGTTCTGGGCGGCATGGCCGTTCAGACGCAGGACAAACGAATCTATCTTGCTTTTGCGCTTGTAACTATCGCCATGATCGCAATATCTGCTCTTTATTACCTGATAAAAAGGCGCAAAAAGGCGCCTGAAAAGATGGAAAATAAAAAACCGTGAGAAAGAATTTTCGCTCTTTCTCACGGTTTTTCTCTTTTTTCAACTTTCAATAAACAGTTTCTGATATTGACGACCATTCAGCGCAGATTCCAGCGTGGGCAGCAGTTTGTCAAAATCGGCTACCAACGAGTGTGGCTTTTTTATGGGATCATCCTGTCGCATCGGTACGAAAAAAACTTCTTTCCGTGCCAGCAATATGCCGATGTTGGTAAGATTGGCCGAAAGCGCGTCGTTGGACGCCAACGCGATTACCAGCGGCCGATCGCTCCGCAGATGTGCCTTGGCTGCCATGGTAACGGCTGAATCGGTAATGCCGTTTGCCATTTTTGCCAGTGTGTTGCCGGTGCAGGGGCAGATGACCAGCGCTTCAAGCGGTTTTTCCGGCCCCAACGGTTCCGCGTCCACAATATGATGAATCACGGGCCGGCCTGTCAGTTTTTCTACCTTTTCCAGTAGATCCTCCGCTTTTCCGAAACGCGTATCGGTTGAAAAGACCGTCTCGCTGAATATGGCCTGAACGGGATAGCGAAGGCAGAGCGCCTCCAGTTTGGCAAGCGCCTTTTTATGCGTGCAAAATGAGCCGCAAAAGGCAAATCCGATCATGTTTCTTCCCTCCTTTCCAGATGGGAAAGGACGCACTCCGCCAGAATTTCGCCGGCACTGACCGGTGCGTATTTTCCGGGTAACCCGGGCGCACGGATGACGGTGACATTGGGAGGAACTTTTCCTTTTACACAGCCGGGCGCGGACGAAAGATCGATTAGCGGCGTTTTTGAAATTCCCATGGCCAGCAGAATTTCCTCACTGAAGAGCGGAGCCGGAACGGTATTCAGAACGGCCGCAAATGATACGGCCGCAAAAAGCCGGTCTGGATCATCCAGAAGAAGCGTTCCATATCCGCTGCCGGCGGCTTCTTTCAGTACTTCTTCCCGCCGGGCGGCCACCGTGACCTGAGCGTTACAGCCGCGCAGCAGGCGCCCCAATGCCTTTCCGACCCGGCCGAATCCGACCACCAGCAGCGGCAATCCGGACAGCGTGCGTTCCTCCAGCTTCATCAGAATTTCCAGTGTGCCCTCCGCCGTCGGCGTGGCATTTTTTTCCTGAAAAACATCATCTTTCGCATAATCAAAAAACGTATGGTTTGTCGCAAACAATCCGGAACTTTCCGGCAGCATTCCACCTGCCAGCAACGCGCCGGACGGAAAAAGCAAACCGAGTTCGGATATTTTCGGCTTTCTTGTTTCAGGCGGTAAAAGCGGACAAAAAAGCTCCCCTTCTTTGAAAGCCGGCAACGGCAACAGCGCAGCCACGGCATCGGACAGTGCCGCGGGCAGTTCGGCCACTTTTGCGCCGGGCGGCAAAAGCGGTGCGGGAATACCAAAAACAAACGGCTCATATCCGCGTTTTAAAAGGAATGCGGTGGCTGCAATCATCCGTCTGTCGCCACCAAGAACAGCAATTTTCCGGGTCATGACATCACATCCCATCTTATATTACAAAAACCGCCGAAGCGGTTTTTGCATCTACTTTGATTTTATGTCATTCCGGTGCTTTTTGCGCCTTATTTTGTCGGACGAAGCGAAATTTCGTCGCCGTAAATGGCGTGGATTTCCCCGTTTTCCTCGCGCAAAACAAGTTCGCCCAACGGGCCGATGGAAAGTGCCGTGGCCACACGCTGCTCGCCCGCAGGCGCAATGATACGCACCGGCTGCCCCAAAAAGCGACAGGCCGCCTGATATTCCGGTAAAAAATCACCGGCAGCCACGGCAGAGTGATGCTCTGAAAGCTCAGAAAGTATCGCGCGGCAAAGCTGTTCCGGATGCGAAAAAGGTGCGCAAGCGGCAAATTCCCGGACCTCTTCGGGCAATTCTGTCCCGGTATTGATCCCGATTCCGACCACCGCAAAAGGAACGCCGTTTTGATCGATCCCGCTTCCGGACAAAATACCGCAAATTTTTTTACCGTCCAACAAAAGATCGTTAACCCATTTGATATCGGCACGCACACCGATTAGCGAAAGCAACGCGCGACGAACGCAGACGGCCGCAAACGGTGTCAGCAACACATATTGCTCGGCCGGATACTCCGGACGCAATACCGTACTGAAATAAGTGCCGCCGGGCGGCGAGAGAAAACGCCGATCCAATCGGCCGCGGCCGGCATTTTGCCGGCGTGCCAGCACTGTGTAAAATTCTTTTGCGCCCTCTCGCGCCGCCGTAAACGCCAATTCCTGCGTGGACGGGATTTCATCGTAAACTTTTATTTCCATCTCAGAACATTGAAAGTTGATCGGTTTCCTGAATGTTTTTGAAGACCCCTGCGTTTCTCAGGGTTTCAAGCACGCTTTTATTGAGTTTGGCACGGATCTGCAAGTCTTCTACCGAAAAGAAAGGCTCTTTTTTACGCTCGCTCACAATGCCGAGCGCCGCCGATTCGCCCACGCCGGGCAGAGAGGAAAACGGCAACCGAATGGCTCCGTTCTCCGGCAGATAGGCCTTTGCATCGGATTTTTCAAGGTCGATCGGCAAATAGCGGATGCCGCGTGCCATGCTCTCCTGAACCAATTGCAGCATCGGCACAGAAGCAATTTCAATCGGGGCAGCGGCTTTCCCTGCCTTGGTAATCTCCTGAATACGGGCATCCACCTGCCGTTTTCCCCGCAAAATGACATTGGCGTCAAGACCGTCTCCTGCCACGGTAAACATGGCACAGTAAAAGGTGAGCGGAAGGTTGATCTTATACCATCCGAGACGAATGGCGGACATGGCGTAAGCCGCGGCGTGCGCTTTCGGAAACATGTATTTGATCTTTTTACAGGAAGCAAGATACCAGTCCGGCACATTGTGTTCTTTCATCTCGGCTTCCCATTCCGGCGTAAGACCGCGGCCTTTCCTCACCGATTCCATAATCTTAAACGCATGGCTTCGGTCAAGGCCGTACCGGATGAGGTCGAGCATGATACTGTCCCGGCATCCGATCACATGGGAGATATCGCAAATGTTGTTTTTGATGAGTTCTTCGGCATTCCCGAGCCACACATCCGTGCCGTGCGTCAGACCTTCAATCTGCAAAAGATCCGCAAAGTTTTTGGGCTTTGCCTCGGTCAGCACCTGCTGAATAAAGCGTGTGCCCAGTTCCGGAAGTCCCCATGTGCCAAGCTGACAACCGCCGATTTCCTCCGGACGGATCCCCAGCGGTTCGGTACTGCGGAAAAGTTCGTAAATACGCCGGTCATTCATCGGTACATCCAGAACCGAGGTGTCCGAAAAGCGCTCCAACCATTTATACTTGGTTGGCATATCATGCCCGAGCTCGTCCAGTTTGAGAAGTGTGTCGTGCAGATATTCAAAGGTGAAATGTGTGGTGACAATATCGGAATTCGGGTCATCGGCGGGGTGCTGAACCGGGCAGAAATCATAAATTTCATATTCTTTTGGAACCACCACGATACCGCCGGGATGCTGACCGGTAGTGCGTTTGACGCCCACGCAATGAAGTGCCAGACGGTTCATTTCGGCTCTGGGAAGCGAAATTCCCTTTTCCTCTAAGTATTTAAGGACAAAACCGAAAGCGGTTTTTTCGGCCAGTGCACCAATCGTACCGGCACGGAACACATTTTCAGCGCCGAAAAGCGTCTCGGTATATTTATGAACTCTGCCCTGCACTTCGCCCGAAAAATTGAGGTCGATATCCGGCGATTTGTCGCCGTAAAATCCAAGAAAGGTTTCAAAGGGAATGTCGTGACCGTCGCCTATCAGTTTTTCGCCGCACCGGGGGCATACTTTGTCCGGCAAATCAAAACCGGAACCCACGCTGTTGTCTGTGAAAAATTCGCTGTACTGACATTTGGGGCAATAATAATGCGGCGGGAGCGGATTTACCTCCGAAATACCGGCCATAGAAGCCACGAAGGAAGAACCGACCGAACCGCGCGAGCCGACCAGATACCCCTGTTCTTCGCTGTAATAAACCAGTTTCTGCGCGATCATGTAAAGCACTGCAAAACCGTTCTTGATAATGGAATTCAGTTCCTTATCCAACCGATTTGACACAATCTCCGGGAGAGGGTCGCCGTACAGTTTCCGGGCGCGCTCGTGGCAGATGCGTTGCAGATCCTCCTCCGCGCCGTCCATATGCGGCGTGAATGTCCCTTTGGGAAAAGGGCGGATATCGTTTTCAATCTGATCAGCGATGGCGTTGGTATTGGTAACCACCACTTCATAGGCTTTTTCTTTGCCAAGGTATTCAAATTCGGCCAGCATTTCCTCGGTGGTGCGGTAATAAAGATGAGATTCCCTGTCTTCGTTTTTGAATTTGGCACTGACCATCACACGGCGGAAAATATCGTCTTCATCATCCATAAAATGAGCATCGCAGGTGGCCACCACCGGGATATTCAGTTTTTCGCCCAGTGCAACCACGCGGCGGTTGAGGTCGCGAAGTCCCTCTTCATCGGCAATGCGTCCTTCTTCCACCAGAAAACGGTTGTTGGAGATCGGTTGAATTTCCAGATAATCATAAAACCGCGCAATCTCCTCGATCTCGCCCTCGGGCTTGTTATCCAGAATGGCACGCATCAGTTCGCCCGCTTCGCAGGCAGATCCCACAATGAGCCCTTCCCGGTATTTTTCGAGCAGCGTTTTGGGAATGCGGGGCACTTTGTAAAAATATTGAAGATAGCCGGCTGAAACCAACCGATAGAGATTTTTCAGCCCGGTTTTGTTTTTCACCAACAGAATCTGGTGATAGGAAGGCAAACGAAGCACATCGGAATCCTTCGCCATGTCTTCCTGCAGTCCCTTAAAATTCCGGATCTCCTGCCGCTTCATTTTTTCCTGCATGGCAAAATAGATGAGCGCCAGCATTTCCGCATCGTCACAGGCGCGATGATGGTTAAAATCTCCAAGATGGAAATATTCAGCCAGCGTATCGAGCTTATGGTTTTTGAGTTCCCGGTTGAGATGCCGCGAGAGCGCCACGGTATCCAGATACGGATTGGCGAAAGGCAACTGACAACGGTTGGCCGCGGCACGGATAAAGCCGACATCAAAATCGGCATTGTGCGCAATCAGCAGTCTGTCTTCGATGAAAGCAAAAAATTCGGGCAAAACCTCTGCGATGGTCGGCGCGTCCTTTACCATTTCATCGGTGATGGAGGTCAGTTTGGTGATTTCGGGCGGGATAGGCATTTCGGGATTGACAAAGGTGTTGTAACGGCGAAGGACTTCCCCGTCCTTTACCAGCACGGCGCCGATCTCAGTAATCCCGCAGGTCTGATTGGAAAGGCCGGTGGTCTCTATATCAAAGACCACAAATTCGTCCGAAAAACCGCCTTTGTAGTCGCCGAAAAGCGCACTGGCGCGGTTGTTGACAAAATAGGCTTCCATGCCGTAAATGACCTTCTGGCCGATTTTTTCGCTGGCCAGCATTGCGTCCTGAAAGCCCTGAACATTGCCGTGGTCGGTTATAGCCACTGCAGGGTGTCCGAAAGCTTTGGCGCGTTTGACGGCCGCATCCGGCGGAATCATGGCGTCCATGGCCGACATGGTGGTATGCAGGTGGAGCTCCACCCGTTTTTGCGGCGCATGATCTTCCCGCTCCACCTTTTTGACCACGGCAAGATCGGTATAGTAGAAAGTAAGGTCAATGTCTTCCACTTCTTTGCGGACATCGTGTTTGGCATAGCCGCGAAGAGCAATGGCCGTTCCGTTCGGGATCAGCTTTTCAAGAGCGCTTTTGTCTTCCGGTGAAAGCGAAAATTTCTTTACGGTGATGGAGGAATTCCCATCTGTAAGGCAAAATGTAACATTGTATTTTCCGCCCCCGCGGGCTTCTTCGGCATTAAATGCAAACACCTCGCCCAACACGGTCAGGCCGCGGGCGGGCGTGAGAATGTGAGCAATCGGCACAGGATGAATTTCAAAAGGCGAGCCGATGGCATATTCCGGTTCGGAAATAAGGAATTTCTTTTTCCCGATGCGACAAACACCGTTTTCGATTTCCGGCTCTCCCACTTCCGGAAGAAGCGACATTCGCCGTTCTCCCTGCGGTGCGGCGGCCGCAGTAACCGCTTCACTGCCGCCATGTTGAGCGGCCTGCTCGTATTCTACCCGGCTTTTTTGCAGTTTTCTGTCCCACTCGGCCAATTCTTTTGCGTAATTTCCCTGTGAAGAGCCAAGATCTCTGGCGTAGCGGATTTCAACCGGACAATTAAGACCGAATTCACTGCGAATGATACCGGAAATAACCTCCCTCGTTTTTCCGATCTCAAAAAGGCGCAGACTTTCATCCTCATATGGCAGTTCAAGTAAAAGCGCCCCGTCCCGCAACTCCGCCCGATAGGAGGTGAAAAATCCGCGTGCCACCACGCCGATCCTCTGAGCTTCTTCCAAAACTTCCGGAATATACTCCTTATCAAAAAAAGAAGCCGGATAGCGCGGCAAAATCCGCACCATTGAAAGATCATAGGTGCGGGCGATCTCCTCTTCGATTTTATAAAGTTCCCTTTTCGGTTTCGGAACCGGGAAAAAGGCGCTGACCTCAATCATGCGCCTTTCTTTATCCGCCCGCAGGCCGATATCGGTGGCCTCTTTCAGCCAAGCGACCTGTGGCGCGGTAAACGAATGCCTTTGAAATATTTCAATCAGCGTTTTGCCCGCCATTTTTTTCTTCCTTTGCTTTCATTTCTTTGACGGCCGCAATCAGCCGAGGGATGATTTCATCCTCCGGGATTTTTGATAAAATCTTCCCGTGAGAAATCATCAGTGCTTCCCCGTTTCCGCCGCAGATGCCAATGTCGGCGTTCCCGGCCTCGCCCGGCCCGTTGACAGGACAACCCATCAACGCCACACGGATGGGAAAATCCAACAGATTTTCGGCTTTTGCCGCTTCTTCAAAGCGGGCGGAAAGCTCTATCAAATCAATTTTTGTGCGGCCGCAGGTGGGGCAACTGACAATGTCCATGCCGCGCTGCCCCTGGATTGAGAGGGCATTTAAAATCTCTTTGGCCGCCGCGATCTCGGCCACCGGATCTTCGGTCAGCGACACGCGGACGGTATCGCCGATGCCCTGGGCAAGAAGCGCTCCGATACCGATTGCGCTCTTGATGCGCCCCCGCTCCCGACCGCCGGCCTCCGTTACGCCGAGGTGAAGCGGAAACGGACAGCGTTCGGCCAGCATCCGGTTGGCCGCGATCATGGTGGCCACCTCGGAAGCTTTGATGGAAACGATGATATCCGTAAAATCAAAATCCGTCAGTAACCGGATATGATATAAAGCGCTTTCAAGAAGCGCTTCGGGAGTCGGCGCCCCGTATTTTGCCAAAATCTCTTTTTCAAGCGAGCCGCCGTTGACGCCGATTCGAATGGGAATCTTGCGCTCCCGGCAGGCACGACAGACGGCCCGGACATTCTCGCGCGAGCCGATATTGCCGGGGTTGATGCGGATTTTGTCCGCGCCACGCTCGGCGCAAAGCACGGCCAAACGATAGTCAAAATGAATATCCGCCACCAGCGGCATTCCGGGATCCGCCTCTTTGAGGCTAAAAAGCGTTTCGGCCGCCGCCGCATCCGGCACGGTCATACGAACGATGTCGCAACCGGCTTTTTTGAGCGCCTGCATCTGCGCCAGCGTACCGGCAAAATCGTGCGGATCGGTATTGGTCATGGACTGAACGGAAATCGGCGCCCACCCGCCCACCGTCAGCGAACCGACCCGGATGGCGGCGGTCTTTCTTCTTATCTCGTTATAGTTCATTTTGTAAACAGCCCGACCACATCTTTGCAGGCCACTACGATCATGATGGCAAGCAGGATCATAAGCCCGGCAAAGTGAATATATCCTTCCACATTTTTATTGACCGGCCGCCGGAGTACCGCTTCGACCAGTAAAAAGAGTAGCCGTCCGCCGTCCAGCGCCGGGATCGGCAACAGGTTGAAAACACCGAGATTGATGGTAATGACAATGACCAGATAAAGCAGCGTAGAAGCTCCGCTCTTGGCAGCTTCCCCGATCTCCTTGGTGATACCGACTGGGCCGCTGACGGCGTTAAAGCCAAAGCGCCCGCGCAAAAGGTCAAAAAGCTGATCATAAATCATTTTAACGGTAGAAACCGACCGGAACCAGCTATGCTTCAGCACCCGTGAAAAAGTCGGCTTTTCCCCATAGACCCGAAAATCCGGAGAGCCGAAACGGATCCCTTCCGTTTCCATACCGGGGAAAGTGACATTTTGCAAAGTGACCTTTTCCCCGTTCCGCTCAACCACCAGCGTAAGGGGTTCGTATCCCTGATTCAGAATTTCATAAACCAGTTCGTTTCCGGTATGCACCCGCACACCGTTTACCGAAATCACCCGGTCTTCCAACTGAAGGCCCGCGGCCGGACTGGTTGCGTTTTCGTCAAATTCGCCGATTGTGGTTCCTGCCAACCGCCCACTGGTCGATACCAACAGGATCATCAGCAGAAAACCCAGCAAAATATTCATCAGCGGACCGGCACAGACAATCAATATCCGTTGCCAAACCTTTTTATTCCCGAAAGCCTCCGGCCGGTCCGATTCTTCATCCTCACCGACCATACTGCAAAATCCGCCGATCGGCAAAGCACGGACAGAATAAGCCGTGCCGGTCTTTTTACTGCTTTTTGAAAAAATTTTCGGCCCCATGCCGATGGCAAATTCGTTGACGCCCACGCCAAAGGCGCGCGCCATCAGAAAATGACCCAATTCGTGAATCATCACCAGCACGCCGAAAATAAAAATGGCCAACAGAATATAAAGAATAGTGGACATAAGAGTTCCTTTCGTTAAAGCATGGCTTTTGCGCGTTCGCGCGCCTCTTTGTCAATGTCCATGATGGCATTCAGTGTTTGGGCTTTCGCGGCGTGCGGCAGATCGGCCGTCACGCGGGAAAGAATTTCGAAAATACGGAGAAACGGGATTTTTCCGGCAAGAAAAGCCGATACCGCCACTTCATTGGCTGCATTGAGCGCGGCCGGCGCGCCTCCGCCCCGCGTCAGCATCTCACGGGCCAGCGTCAGGGTCGGAAAGGTTTCGGTATCCGGTTTTTTAAAAGTCAGAGATCCGATCTTTGAAAGATCCAGTTCCGGAATGACCGCCTCGGTGCGCACCGGCGCAGTCAGCGCGTATTGCACACAAAGCCGCATGTCCGGCACGGACAGTTCCGCAATCACGCTGTTGTCGCAAAATTCCACCATGGAATGTACAATGCTTTCCCGGTGGACCAACACCTCGATATTTTCTGGCTTCACGGCGAAAAGATGCGCGGCTTCGATCACTTCAAAGCCTTTATTCATGAGCGTCGCGCTGTCCACGGTAATCTTGGCACCCATTTGCCAGGTCGGATGAGCGAGCGTGTCGCGAACGGTCACGCCCGAAAGTTCTTCTCTGGTTTTCCCAAAAAACGGCCCGCCGGACGCAGTCAGAATCAGTTTTTTGATTTCTTTTCCGGTCCCGGCCCGGAGCGATTGAAAGATAGCCGAATGTTCGCTGTCTACCGGCGTGATACGAAGTCCGCGCCCGGCCGCTTTTTTTATGACCAATTCACCGGCCACTACAAGCGATTCTTTGTTGGCCAGTGCCAGATGGAGCCCGGCATCCAGGGCGGAAAGCGTCGGAAGAAGTCCCGCCTCGCCCACAATGGCATTGAGCGCAAAATCGGCCGGCGTTTCGGCGATCATCTCAAGGATGCCATCCGCACCGCCGTATACCTTTACACCCGTGCCCATGAGTTCAGTCCGGAGCATCCGGGCCGCCTCGCAGTCGGCCATGGCCACCGCGCGAACACCCAGAAGGCGCGAAAGCTCGGCCACTCTTTTGTAGTTTTTGTTTGCGGAAAGTGCGACAACCGGAATTTTTTGCCGCAGGGCAACATCTACCGCCTGTTCTCCCACAGAACCGGTTGCGCCCAGAAGAATAAGACGCGGAAATTCAAATGCGGTATTTTCCATCAGTTTTCCTCAGCTGAAAAGCGGAAAGCAGAAATTGAGAAGCAACACCAGAAGCGTAACGGCCATGCTGGAATCAAAACGGTCCAGAAGTCCGCCGTGTCCCGGAAGCATCCATCCGAAATCCTTGACACCCTCTTCCCTTTTGATGGCCGACATGATAAGGTCTCCGATCTGCGAAACCACACCGATGAAAATGCCGCCGATCGCCAACACCGGGTAATTTGGCGTGACATCAAAGCAACGACCGACAATAAGACCGTAAATGAACCCGGTCAGCGCACAGAAAACCAGTCCGCCGACGGCGCCTTCCACCGTTTTTTTGGGGCTGACCTGCGGGATGAGTTTGTGCTTGCCGAACAACCGGCCGCAAAAATAAGCAAAAGAATCCGTCACCCACGAGAAAACAAACGGAATGAGAAAGAGAAAACGCCCGGCTTTTCCCTGGTCACGCAAAAAGATCACCGCGCTGTCCGCACCGATGATATAAAAAGCCGTCATAAAGGCCAGCGCGATTTTGCCCATATTTTCTTTCCCGAAATGAAAAACAATTACGCCGAAAAGCCAAATGGCGATGAGCAAAGCCGCCAAAATGGCAATACGAATGAAAAGTTCTTCCCGCTGGTAAAGGACCCGCGTCAGCATCGGGAACGCAAATGCCGCCACATACAGCGGCAGACTGACAAAAAGATTGCCCGTGAGTTTCAGACAATTGAGCAACTCCCACACCGAAACCAGCGAGATTAGTGAAAAAAGGAGCGGGAAAAGGTAATTGAGCGGGTTCGCGAGGCCTACCGGTTCCGAAAACCAAAAAAACGGAAAAATGCCGGCTATGGCGATCACGGCGGTCAAAATGCGCTTTTTCATATAGAATTCCTCCGGGCACTTAATACTTATACGCCGCCATAACGCCGTTTCCGCAACCGGAAATCGGCAATGGCCGCATCCAGATCCTCCGGCCTAAAATCCGGCCAGAGCGTATCTGTGAAATAGAGTTCCGCATAGGCGATCTGCCAAAGCAGAAAATTTGAAATCCGGTAATCTCCGCCGGTGCGGATGAGCAGATCCGGATCGGGCGCGCCATGGGTATAAAGCGCTTCTTCAAACTGCTCGGCGGTCACTTCCCGCGCGCCGCTGCTTGTCAGACGGTTGCAGGCATGAAGAATGTCATCCCGTCCGCCGTAATTGAAAGCAATCTGCAACACACGGCTGTGTGCGGCTGTGCGCGCTTCCAGCGCGCACATTCTTTTCATCCTCTTTTCCCCGAAAGGCGTTTTGTCACCCAGAAACCGGATGCAAAAGCGGTATTTCTCCGCATTTTTTTCACATTCCGAAAGATATTGATCCAACAACTTCAGAATGGAATCGACTTCCTTTTGCGGGCGCTTCCAGTTTTCAGTGGAAAAAGCATAAAAGGTGAGGTAAGAAACATTCAGTTTTTCGGCATGGCTGAGTATCCGTTGAAGGGCCTTGACGCCAAAACGGTGCCCGTACTCACGGGGCATATTTCTTTTTTTAGCCCATCGCCCGTTTCCGTCCATGATAAAGGCGATGTGGTTCGGCATAGGGCCGAGTTCAGTTGTTTTATCCATTTTTGCACCGGAAAAGAGCGGGCGGAAAGTCTCCTCTCGGTCTCTCCGCCCGGCTTATCAGATTACCATGATGTCGGCCTGCTTTTTCGTCACGGCCGCGTCAACCATTTTAATATACTTGTCAGTAAGATCCTGCACCGATTTTTCGGAAGCTTTTTCCTCGTCTTCGGTCATCTCACTGTCCTTTTTCATTTTTTTGATAAGGTCATTGGCATCCCGGCGGATGTTCCGGATGGCAACCTTGGCTTCTTCGCCGAATTTGGAAACCTGACGGCAAAGCTCTTTGCGACGCTCTTCGGTCAGCTGCGGAAAAGCAAGACGGATGACCGAGCCGTCGTTGGTCGGCGTGATTCCGACATCCGAGGCCAGGATTGCTTTTTCCATGGCCTTGAGTGTAGAAGCGTCATAGGGTTTGATCACCAGTGTGCGGGAATCGGTGGCACGGATATCCGCCATGCTGTTCAGAGGCGTCGGAGACCCGTAGTATTCAAAAGAAACCCGGTTGAGCACCGCGGCATTGGCAAGGCCAGCCCGGATGGTATCAAAATTGCCCTCCAGAGTCAGGATGGTTTTGCTCATTTTTTCGTCAAATTCTTTGGTGTTCAGCTTCATACTTTCTTCTCTCTTTCTTTAAATTAACTGTGCAGTTCGGTTCCGATGTGTTCGCCCATGACCACGCGATAGATGTTCTCCGGATCGCTCAGCGCAAAGGCATAACAGCGGATATTGTTTTCCATACAGAAGGTGGTGGCCGAAAGATCCAGCGCCTTCAGTTCTTTTTCCAGCACTTCTTTATAGGTCACTTCGTCATAGCGTCTGGCCGTGGGGTCTTTCCGGGGATCGGCCGTGTAGATGCCGTCAATATTTTTGGCCATCAGCACAGCGTCCGCACCGATTTCGGCCGCGCGGAGCACCGCCGCCGTATCCGTGGAGAAAAAGGGCTGGCCCAGACCGCAGGCGAAAATAACGGTTTTCCCGGCCGCAAGCGCTTCGTTTGCGGCATTTACCGTAAATGTCTCGGTAAAAGCCTGCATTTCCACCGCGCTCATGACCGTGGCACAGAGCCCCGCCCGGCAAAAAGCGTCCCGCAGTGCCAGAGCGTTGATGGCCGTGGCCAACATACCCATGTGATCGGCTTCTTTCCGATCCATGGCGGTTCCCTGCCGGCCGCGCCAGATGTTTCCGGCGCCAACGATCACGCCGATCTCGACGCCCGCCGCGCGGCAGCGGCAAAGCACCTTGGCAACACGGTCAATAAACTCAAAATTAAGAATCTGGCCGTCCTTGCCGGAAAGCGCTTCGCCGGACAGTTTGAGCAGAACGCGTTTGTATTTCGGAGTCGTCATGCACATACCTCTTATAATCTATATTACTTTCTTCTCTATTTTAAACTATTTTTATAATTTTGTAAAGAGTAAAAACGAAAAACACGCAAAAAAATCCCGGTGCGTGAATCCGCACCGGGATTTTTTAAGGCAATATCAGTTATGACCGGACAACTTTAAGATTTCATCCACAAAGTTGTCCTCTTTCTTTTCAATGCCTTCGCCCTTCTCGTAGATGTCAAAGGAGACGATCTTGATCGTGGCGCCCAGTTCCTTTTCGGTATTCTTGGTGTACTGGCCGACCGTGATGCTGTCTTCTTTTATATAAGCCTGTTCGACAAGGCAGACTCTCTCGTAGAACTTGCCCAGACGGCCGGAGACGATCTTTTCCAGAATCGCATCGGGCTTGTTGGCGTTCTTCGGATCGTTCTTCATCTGCGCGACAAGCACAGCCTTTTCCTCGGCAACCGCAGAAGCAGGCACATCGGAAATGTTGACATACTGGGGCGGATTGCCGGCAGCCACCTGCAGTGCGATGTTCTTGGCATAAGCCGCGAACTCAGGCTTGGCGGCAGTGGCGGCATCGGTATCAAACTTCACCACGACGCCGGTCGTGCCAAAGCCGTGGATATAGGAAGAAGTGATGCCCTTGATGATCACGAAACGGCGAATCTGCAGATTCTCTTTGATCATCGCGATTTTTTCAATGAGTGCCTTCTGAACCGTTTCTTCGGTGCCGTTATAGGGGACTTCCATCAGTTCGGCAACCGTTGCGGGCTGCTTTTCAATAAGGGTAGCAAGCACACCGGTCACGAATTCCTTGAAAGCATCGCTCTTGGCGGCAAAATCGGTTTCGGAATTGACCTCGACCATGGCGGTCACACCGTCTTTGGTCATGATGTCCACGCGGCCCTCGGCGGCAATGCGGCCGGCCTTCTTTTCCGCAGTGGCAAGACCCTTTTCACGCAGGATCTTGACGGCTTTCTCCATATCGCCTTCGGCTTCTACCAGCGCTTTTTTGCAATCCATCATGCCAAGGCCGGTCTGTGCGCGCAGGGCGGCAACATCTTTTGCTGTAATCGTAGCCATGTTTTTTCTCCTTTTTTGTGAATTACTCAGCGCCTTTTTCTGTTGCGGCAGCTTCCTCAGCGGCGGGCGCTTCGGTCTCGGCTTCGGCAGTCTGCTCGCCCTGTTTGCCCTCGATCACAGCGTCTGCGATGACAGAGGAGATCAGTTTGATGGCGCGGATGGCGTCATCGTTGCCGGGGATGATATAATCTGCATCGTCCGGGTCGCAGTTGGTATCCACAATGGCGATAACCGGAATGTGGAGTTTCTTGGCTTCCAGCACGGCATTGCGCTCTTTGTGAGGATCCACAACAAACACGGCGGAAGGCAGAGCGGCCATGTTCTTGATACCGCCATAGCTCTTTTCCAGATCAAAAATCTCTTTCTGCTTGCCGGCCACTTCCTTCTTGGGAAGCAGATCGAAAGTGCCGTCCTCCTGCATCTTGGTCAGGCTGTTGAGACGGGCGATGGATTTCTTGATGGTCTTGAAGTTGGTCATCATGCCGCCCGGCCAACGGACATTGACATAGTACATACCGCAACGGGTAGCCTCTTCTTTGATGGCGTCTGCGGCCTGTTTCTTGGTACCGACGAAAAGGATGGTGCCGTTATTGGCGGAGAGGTCACGCACAAAAGCGTAGGATTCCTCAAATTTCTTCACGGTCTTCTGCAGGTCAATGATATAGATCCCGTTGCGTTCCGTGAAGATGTATTCCTTCATTTTCGGGTTCCATCTTCTGGTGTGGTGTCCGAAATGAACACCGGCTTCAAGTAGTTGTTTAATGGTAATGACTGACATTCTTATGTCCTCCTTCGGTTTTTTCCACCACGGGCGGCGTCCTACCGTTTCTGGCACCGAAAACGCCTGCTTTTTCCGTGTGTGAATTTTCGCTTGTTTACCACACAAGCCTTGATATTATATCATAATGTCCGACCTAATGCAACACAAAATTCCGAGTTTACATTTTTTTTACATTTTCAAGATGCTCTCGTTTTAAAAAGGGGTTAAAGCGCCGCAATATGAAGTTCTCCGTCCCGCACGCTGACTGAGGCGTGCGTGATGCTCTTCTGATAATCGGCAATGATTTTTTCGGCCAGCGCGTCCTCCACATGATCCTGGATATACCGGCGCATATTCCGGGCACCGAATTTGTGGGAATAAGAACGGGTGGCGATGAGCGAAAGCGCGTCTTTTGTGAAAGAAAGTGTGATTCCCCGCTCCGCCAGCGCCGTTTTCAGTTCATTCATCATAATGCCCGCGATACGGGAGAAATCCGCTTCATCCAGTGAACGGAAAGTGATTACCTCGTCCACCCGGTTCAGAAATTCCGGGCGCAGGAAGGTGGAAAGCGCCTTTTCGGTGCGCGGATTTTCGGTGGCGTCCTTCTCCGCATCCAGAAAACCGACGGTCGCGCCGGCCCGGTCAGAGCCCGCATTGGTGGTCATAACCAGCACCGTATTTTCAAAATTCACGGTCTTTCCGTGTGCATCGGTAATCCGGCCGTCATCCAGAATCTGCAAGAGAATGTTGAGCACATCCGGATGCGCTTTTTCGATTTCGTCAAAAAGAACCACGGAATAAGGCCGGCGACGAATCTTTTCGGTAAGCTGTCCGGCCTCGTCATAGCCGACATATCCGGGGGGAGCTCCGATGATTCTGGAGACCGCATGTTTCTCCATAAACTCCGACATATCCAGCCGGATGAGCGTTTCGGGAGAATCAAAAAGATCGGCGGCCAGCTGTTTGACCAATTCGGTCTTTCCGACGCCGGTCGGACCGGCAAAAATGAAAGAAACGGGTTTCCTTTTATACGAAACTCCCGCACGGTTGCGTTTGACCGCGCGCGCCACCGCCTCAACGGCCGCATCCTGTCCCACGATGTGAGTCTTCAGGCGGTCGCAAAGGCCGTCCAGTTTCTTATATTCGTTTTCGCTGATGGTCGCGGCAGGAATCCCTGTCCAGACCTCGATAACCTTGGCCAGTTCTTCTTCGCTCATAATGACCTGACCGCAGGCCGGCTCGATTTCGGAAAGTCTGGCCGAGAGTCTGAGGTCGGCCGCTTTGAGGTTGGCCAGCTCTTCATAAAGGCTCTTGTCTTCCTCCGGCGCATCGGCTTGCTTGGCCTCGATTTGTTCCTGCCTGTCCTTATTCTTTAATAATTGTTCTCTTATTTCGTAACTTTCGTTCAAAACAGCAGAATTGAGCGAAAGATTGGCCGCCGCTTCATCCAAGAGGTCAATGGCCTTGTCCGGCAGATAGCGGTCCGTAATATAGCGCTCCGAAAGCACAACAGCACGGGTGAGGATCTCATCCGGAATTTTGACGGAATGGAAATTTTCATAATAGTGTTTGATGCCGCGAAGCATTTCTACCGTGTCAGCAAGCGAGGGCTCGTTTACCGTAACAGGCTGAAAACGGCGTTCCAACGCGCTGTCTTTTTCGATATATTTCCGGTATTCGTTAAGCGTCGTTGCGCCGATGATCTGCACTTCGCCACGCGACAGAGCGGGCTTTAAAATGTTTGCGGCATTAACGCTTCCCTCCGATTCGCCGGTGCCGACGATGTTGTGCACCTCGTCAATGACCAGAATCACATTTCCGGCATCGGTTACTTCCTTGAGAAGCCCCAGCACGCGGGATTCAAACTGGCCACGGAACTGCGTGCCGGCCACCAGCGCCGTCAGATCCACCAGAAAGACTTCTTTTCCCTTCAACTTGTACGGTACATTGTTTTCGGCAATGCGCTGGGCCAGCGCCTCTGCGATCGCGGTCTTGCCGACGCCGGGCTCACCGATAAGACAGGGATTGTTTTTTTGCCGGCGGCAAAGAATCTGGATCACGCGGGAAAGTTCGCGTTCCCGCCCGACGATCCGGTCCAACTTTCCTTCTGCGGCGCGCCGAGTCAGATCCCGGCAGTAGGTGTCAAGATATTTTCTCTTTTTCTCAGGAGTCGTTTTGTCAGGATTTTTTGCGGACGAAGAGTCCTTTTTCTGCCCGGCATTTTGTTCCGGTTTCCCCAAAAGACCGCTCTCCCGAAAAATTCTCGGAAAGTCAATGGCCGGTGCGCCGCCGTCCTCTCCGTCCTCTCCGTTGCTGGGCAGATCGGCGTTGGAGAGCAATCCGCTCAGTTCTTCCTCCACATTTTCCAGTTGTTCGGGCGTGATGCCGAGTTTCCCCATGACATTGCCCATCATCTGATCGGTCGGAAGGCCGAGTTCACCCGCGCACTTGATGCAAAATCCTTCGGTTTTCCGTTCGCCGTTTTCTACCTTGGTCACAAAAACAGTTGCCACCCGCTTGTGGCATCTGGAACACATCACCATTATTTACGGTTCTCCTTTCTCCATCGTGTTTTTCTTCAACTGGTTTGATATTCTGGAATAGCAGATCATATAGCTGACAAACACCGCCAGCATCAACAAAAGCGACAGACACCACAAAGCCAGGGTCAATGCCGGATACGGCATCTCGGTAAGACCGCGCCAGCGGAAGAAAAGCGTGAGAGCGACTGCCGCATAAAAGACGGTGATCGCGGCTTTTCCGTACCAATGGCTGACGGCAATGAATTTTTGCGTGCGGAACATAAAAATGCAGAAAATCCACTGAATCACTTCTTTCAGAATAAACGGAAGAACAAGCAGAAACGGCAGATAGCCGGCAATGGCAAAGCAGATCAGCGCCGCGAATTGCATCAGTTTATCTGCCAGCGGGTCAATAATTTTCCCCAAATTGCTGACCCACCCGTTCCGCCTGGCCAGATAACCGTCCAGCACATCGGTGACGCCGGCCAGTAAAAAAGCCGCAAGCGCCCAAAGCGGCTTTTTATAAAAAAACAAAATCACAAAAGCGGCCACCAGTAAAAATCGAAAACCGGTTAGAATATTCGGAATGTTTTTCAAATCGGCGTTCTCCTTTCAGTCATCTGTCAGAATGCGAAGTGCCTGTGCAGGATAAAAAACGCGGACGCCGCCGGTGGCGGGTGCCAACCCTTGCGCTTCACTGCCGCAATCAAAGACCAACCGCACCGCGCCGTCTTTTTTCCGAATCGCCGTAATCTGCTCGTTTCCAAGCACAAAAAGCGTATCTTCCGAAAGGCGAAGCGCACGGACCGTACCGCTGAATTCGTGTTTCAGTTTGACCTTTCCGCGTTTATTCAGGAAAAGGATTTCTCCCTCCCCGCTGAAACGGTCTTTTTCAAGCGCGACCAACAGACCGTCCGGAGAAATCCAGCAGGCCATCGGCCGACCCTGAAGCGATTCGTTATGCCGGATCTTTCCGTTCAGCGTAATGCTGTAAGCATCGCTTTCGGTCAGTACGGCAAGCGTGGTGTTTCCGGTAAACCCTGCCGCAAGCGGATAGCCGTAAAGCAGGAGAGAAGTTTCTTTTTCCTTTCCGCCCACCCGGAAAATATCCAAAACGGTTCCTGCCGAGCCGACCCCAAGGAGCGCCACATATTTCCCGTTCGGCGAAAGAACGGCGCTGACGGTCACACTGGCGCGGCCAAAGGACATGACCGGCATGAAATTGCTGTCATACACCAGTACACGGGACAGTGTTTCCTTTGACGCCGTGATAAGCGAAAAATAACCGGCATCCGACATAAAGCCGGACAAAATAGGATATTCACATTGTCCGCGATAAAGTTCCGTATATGCGTCACAGATCAAAAAATCCGTTCCGCCGTAATCGTAAAACAAAATATAACTGTCGGAAACCGAAAGGCGCGGCGTTTTCATCTGAAAATCCACGCGCAGAAGCAGACTGCCGTTGGCAGCATAGATTTCCGCACCGGAAACGCCGGCCGAAACCACACCGCCGCGATAGGCATCCTGCACGGTCTCCCCGGAAAGGTAGGTATAGTAAATGTTTCGGTCGTTTTCATCGGCCAGCGCCGTCATCGCGCCAAGATCCCGGTTGAAACCGAAAAATCCCTCATAGGTAAAGGCGTCATAGCGTACCGAAAGAAACGCGATGGCAAAAAGCAGGGTGAGCGCCAGAAAAATTCGGGAAGCAAGGCGAAACCGCCCCGCAGTTGCCTGCCAATAATCCGTCGCAGAAACACTTTCTTCCGTTCCGGCCGGTGGCAGGACGGCCTGTTCTTTTTTAGGTTCGTTTTCATTCATGACCAAGACCTCCGCTTTTTTTGTCAGAACTGTAAAAAACACGGTCCAGATAAAGTCCCATGGCCGGTGCGGTCATTCCCATGCGGGTCCTGTCGCCTGCCGCCAGAGCCGCTTGGATCTCTTCCGGCGAAATACTGCCCCGAGCGGCTCCGAGCAATGTCCCGGCCATGATCCGTACCATGTGATATAAAAAGCCGTCCGCCCGCACCCGGAAAGAAACAAGATGACCCTTTCGCTGCACCCGGACGCCGAAAACTTCCCGTATGCTGTCTTCTTCCTTTGTGTCGGCGCCCTTATCCCGCAACGCCGAAAAATCCCGTTTCCCGACAAAGCATCCGGCCGCGGCCCGCATGGCTGCAAGCGCCGTTTCATTAAGCGGCGGGTGCACCGGAAAAGCTCGTCCCTCCCAAAAAGGATCCCGCTCGGCGCCATCATAAAACAGATATTCATATTCTTTGGCCACGACATCATACCGGGGATGAAAATCCTCCGGCACTTCCTTGGCGGACAGCACCGAAATATCGGCCGGAAGGTGTGCGTTCATTGCGCGCGGAATACGGGAGACCGGAATCGCCGTGGGCAAGGCGTTGCTTCCTTTTTGGGTTACGGCCGCCACAAATCCTCTTGCGTGCACACCGCTGTCGGTGCGGCTACACCCAACGATGTCACAGTCAAAGCCGAAGACCGAGAGGGCCGCCCGGTTGAGCATCTCCTGCACCGACACACCGTTTTTCTGCACCTGATAGCCGTGATAGGCCGTGCCGAGGTAGGCAACCGTCAGCAGCGCCTTCATGACACAACCGTATATCCGTAACCGAGCCGGTTCAGCAAAACAAGGCCGGTTCCGAAAAGCACAAAGCAAAAAAGCCAAACAAAGTCCCGCGCGTGCAGATGCGAAATCGTCATGCGGGTTCTCCCCTGCCCGCCCCGGTAACAGCGACATTCCATAGCCAGTGCCAGTTCTTCCGCGCGGCGGAAAGCCGAAACCAGCAACGGAATGAGAATCGGCACCAGTGCCTTAGCGCGCCTGATAAGTCCGCCGTTTGAAAAATCCACGCCGCGCGCCTTTTGCGCATTCATGATTTTATAGGTTTCTTCCGAGAGCGTCGGAATAAACCGTAGCGCGATGCTGGTCATCATGGCAAATTCATGTACCGGAACATGCAGTACGCGAAGCGGAGAAAAAAGCCGTTCCAGAGCGTCTGTCAGCGCAATGGGCGTGGTGGTATAGGTCAAAAACAGGCTGGTTGCCAACACCAGCGTGATGATCCGCACCAGCATGAAAACGGCGCTGTAAATGCCTTCCAATGTGATCTTGAGCCGCCAGAAGCTCAAGAGCACGGTTTCACCTCTGGCAAAAAAAAGATTTAAAACCGCCGTGAAAAGCATGATAAAAATGAGCGGTCGGAGTGCGCGGATAATCATCCGGAAAGGGATTCGGCTCAGCAAAGTCAGGAAAAGCGCCGAAAGGAGCAAGGCGCCGAAAGCCAGCACATTCTTGCAAAGAAAGGTACACACAATGTAGAGCACCGACAGAATTACTTTCATGCGGGCATCCATTTTGTGCAGAGGTGAATCGGCAGGATAATACTGCCCGAACGCGATATTTTTCATAAATCAGCAGAAATCCTTTACCGAAATAGAGGCAGAATCGCCGCAAGGGCGGCATCCACCGTGTAGATATTTTCCGGAATACCGGAAACGCCCAGTTTGCGCAGGAAAAGGGCCAGATGCGTGATCTGCGGGACATCCAATCCCACCGAGGCGAGCTGTTCCGCGTGAGAGAAGACTTCATCGCGCGTGCCGGAAAGAAAGACTCCGGCGTGCGCCATCACCACGATCTCATCGCAAAAAGCGGCCATATCTTCCATGCTGTGGCTGACGATCAGCACCGTTGCGCCGGTGGTCCTGGCATAATTCCGGATGGCGCCGAGAATGCTGTCCCGCCCACGCGGGTCAAGCCCCGCCGCCGGTTCGTCCAGCACCAGTACTTCCGGGCGCATGGCCATGACGCCGGCAATAGCCGCCCGGCGTTTCTGCCCGCCGGAAAGATCAAAAGGAGAAGCCGACAATTCAGCCTCTGTCAGCGAAACCAATTCCGCCGCGTCTCTGACGCGGGCGGCGATCTCCGCTTCCGGGAGACCCATATTTTTCGGACCGAACGCGATATCCGCCCGGACGGTTTCTTCAAAGAGCTGATATTCCGGATATTGCATGACCACACCCACACGGAAACGGATCTCGCGCATCCGTTTCGGATTTTGCCAGATGTCCTCCCCGTTCAGCAACACACGGCCGGAAAGCGGCCGCTCGAGGCCGTTGAGAAGCTGTACGATGGTGGATTTACCCGAACCGGTATGCCCGATCAACCCGGTAATAGAGCCCTTTTTCACAGAAAAGGAAACATCTTTCAGCGCCTGCACCTCAAAAGGAGTGCCTTTCCCGTAAATATAAGATACATTTTCAAGCGCGATGGCAGGCATCGCTGTCAATGACTCAGGCATTTTCTTTCTCCTTCAGAGCGCGATAGATCAATTCGGCGCAATCGCGGGCCGTAACGGGTTCGCCCGGCAATGAAACGCCCGCCTTTCGCAATGCGTGTAGCAGCGAGGTGCACTGCGGTACATCCAGACCGCACCCGGAAAGCTCCTCGGCACGCGCGAAAATCTCCGCGGGACAACCGTCCATCCGGATCTTTCCGTCATCCAGTACGATCACCCGGCCGGCACGGGCGGCCTCGTTCATATAATGCGTGATGGAGATGATGGTAATGCCCCGTTCACGGTTGAGTTTTTCAAGAGTCTCAATCACCTCCCGGCGCCCTGCCGGATCCAGCATGGAAGTGGCCTCATCCAGGATCATACAACTGGGTTGCATGGCCAAAATCCCCGCAATGGCCACACGCTGTTTCTGCCCGCCGGAAAGCCGGTGCGGCTCATGTTTTTTGTACCCGGTCATCCCGACCACTGCCAGCGCGTCGTCCACACGGCGGCGGATCTCCTCGCTCGGAACGCCGAGATTTTCCGGCCCGAAGGCCACATCCTCCTCCACGACCGTTGCCACCAGCTGATTGTCCGGATTCTGAAAAACCATGCCGACTTCCCGCCGGAGCGCGTAAAGATCATCTTCGGTCATATCCGGCGAGGTCAGTTCTTTTCCGGCCACAACAAGTTTGCCGAGATCCGGCGTGAGAATCATATTGAACAGTTTGGCCAGCGTGGATTTCCCGGAACCGTTATGCCCCAGAACAGCCACATATTCTCCCTTTTGAATATCCAGAGTCACACCGCGAAGGACTTCTTTTCCCTGAATACTGCCGTCCGGGGCGGTATCCCGATAGGAAAAAAACAGATTTTCCGCGTGTATATAGGCGTTTTCGCTCATTTTGCTCTCTTTCTGTTCTCAAACGATCAAAGTTCCCAGCGGGCGCTGGCGCCGCAGGGCAGATAGGCCCCGGTTTCGCTCACGCGAAGCCCAAGTTCCTCTGCGCGGCACTTTCCGCCAAAGCGGGCGGCCACCCTCAGGTTCAGAAGATAATTCATGGCCAACGGCGAAATGCCGGTGGTATAAGAGTTGATCAGGAAAAACAGCGGCTCGTCCGAAAGAAGCGAGGCGCAAAGCCCCACCAATTCATCCACGCAGTCCTCCAGTTTAAACACCTCGCCCGAAGGCCCGCGGCCATAGGAAGGCGGATCCATAATGACCGCCTCATAGCGATGTCCGCGTTTGATTTCGCGCTCCACAAATTTTTTGCAGTCATCCACAATGTATCGGATCGGCGCATCGGCAAGACCGGAAAGCCGCGCGTTTTCCTTGGCCTGCGCTACCATGTTCCGCGCCGCATCCACATGAACCACACTGGCTCCGGCCTCGGCCGCCGCCAGCGTGGCGCCGCCGGTATAAGCAAAAAGATTCAGCACCCGGACAGGCCGTCCGGCAGTTTTGATTTTCTCCGAAAACCAATCCCAGTTGGCCGCCTGTTCCGGGAAAAGACCCGTATGTTTGAAACCCATGGGACGAATCAGAAAAGTGAGGCCGCGATAGCCGATCTGCCAGTGTTCCGGCAAACGATTCCCGCGCCATCCGCCGCCGCCCGCACTGGAGCGGTGATAGGTGGCGTCCACCTTTTTCCAGAGCGGATGTTTTTTCGTTTCCTTCCAGATCACCTGCGGATCCGGACGAACCAGAATATATTTTCCCCAGCGTTCCAGGCGCTCGCCGTCTGAGGTATCCAGCAATTCATAATCCTGCCAATTTTCCGATGTGAACATGATTCCTCCGAGTTTTTACTGATTGAAATAGCGGCCGATCCGGGAAGCACCGCAATGCGCGTGACAAATGGCAATGGCAAGCGCGTCCGCCGTATCGTCCGGCTTTGGCGGCTTTTTCAGTTCCAGGATATTTGTTACCATGGAAATGATCTGTTTTTTTTCGGCCAATCCGTAACCGACCACCGCCTGCTTGACCTGCATAGGCGTATATTCCGCAATCGGAATTCCCTTTTGCGCTCCGCACAAAAGAACGATGCCGCGCGCTTCCGCCACCCGGATCCCGGTGGTAATGTTGTTGGTAAAAAACAACTCTTCCACCGCCATTTCGTCCGGGTGAAAGTGATCGATAATCTGCGTGAGTGTGGTATAAATCTGCGACAGACGCGCTTCGGTCCTGGTGCCGGCAGGCGTCTGGATAGAACCGTATCCAAGCGGACGGAACCGCCCTGCCTCATAGGAAAGAACGCCCCACCCCACAATGGCAAGGCCGGGATCTATGCCCAAAATAATCATCGTTTTTCCTCATTTTACATATTAAGCCATTATATTTATGATATTATAACACAAACCTGCGCCCGTGTCAAAGTTTTTTTCGCTTTTTTAAAAAATATCCCGAAGTGTTTACAATCAGAAAAAAATATGGTATACTGAAATGAACTTTCAAAAAGGAGGAGCGCCGTATGCAGATTCTCAAACTCGTCCCCGGCCAGACGGCCGAGCTCAAAAAAAAGCATCCCTGCGGAAATGCGCTTTTCCGGATCGTGCGCATCGGTGGCCTATGCCGGATCATCTGCCTTTCCTGCGGGCGGGACATGGAGATTGACCGTGTCAAACTGGAAAAAGCCATCAAACGGCTTTTCCCGCCCGAAAACAATTCAGACGGAAAATAATAAAAAAAAGAACACATTTTTCTTTATATAACCTTTTCGGTTTAAACGGAGGCCTTTTATGTTTCATTATATCAGCGGTCAGCTGACGGTGCTAAAACCGAATTTTGCTGTGATTGAAGCGGGCGGCGTGGGCTACAAACTCACCGTCAGCGGGCAGACGCACACCACGCTGACCGGCGTGGCGAAAGATGAGCCGGTGCGACTTTACACCTATCTTGCCGTGCGGGAAGACGGAATCGAACTTTTCGGCTTTCACAGCGAGGCCGAACTGGATATGTTTTCTTTACTGATTACCGTCCAGGGGGTCGGACCGCGCGCGGCGCTTTCCCTTCTCAGCTCATTCACGCCGGACCGATTGATCCTGGCTGTTTGTACGGACGACCGGAAGTCAATTTCCAAGGCCAACGGCATCGGACCGAAAACCGCCACACGCATCATTCTGGAACTGCACGACAAATTGGCAAACGGCGCTTTTGATGCGCCGGAGATCGGAACTTTCCCTGTTCCGGCCGCACTCTCATCAGAAGCCGGCGGAAAACTGAAGGAAGCCGAAGAAGCGCTTACGGTGCTGGGTTATTCAAGACCGGAGATTGCCAAAGCGTTTTCCGGACTGGATACATCCGCCATCGGCACGGAAGATATCATCCGCGCCGCACTCAAAAAACTGATGAAATAAGGAGGGAGCGCCATGGATTTTAAAAATGATATGGAGGAAGAACTGGATCTGGAAGATCGGATCCTTTCCGCCTCTCCGATCAAAGAAGACCACGACAGCGACAATTCCCTGCGTCCGAAATTTCTAAGCGACTATATCGGCCAGGAAAAAGCCAAGGGAAACCTGAAAGTTTTTATTGACGCCGCCAAAAAGCGCAATGATCCCCTGGATCATGTACTGCTTTACGGCCCTCCCGGACTGGGCAAAACCACGCTTTCCGGCATTATCGCCAATGAAATGGGCACCAATATCCGCGTCACCTCCGGTCCCGCCATTGAAAAACCGGGAGATCTGGCCGCTCTACTAACCAATCTTGCGCCGGGCGACATTCTCTTCATTGATGAAATTCACCGTCTGCCGCGCACCGTGGAGGAGGTACTTTATCCCGCCATGGAAGATTACGCGCTGGATATCATTATCGGTAAGGGCCCCTCCGCACGGAGCATCCGGATCGATCTGCCACATTTTACCCTGATCGGTGCCACGACCCGCGCGGGTCAACTGAGTACGCCTTTGCGGGACCGTTTTGGGGTGGTGCTTAAACTGGAACTGTATACTCCGGAAGAACTGGCGCAAATCGTTACCCGAAGCGCCGGAATTCTGGAGATTCCGATTTCCCCGGACGGTGCCGTTGAAATCGCTTCCCGTTCGCGCGGCACGCCGCGTATTGCCAACCGCTTTTTAAAGCGCGTGCGTGATTTTGCGCAGGTGCACGGAGATGGGGAGATTACCTCTGACATCGCCAACTTCGCGCTCGGAAAACTGGAAGTGGACGCACTGGGGCTGGACAACATCGACCGCCGGATGCTCAGCGCGATTATCAAATTTTACGACGGCGGTCCGGTGGGACTGGATACGCTGGCCGCAACCATCGGCGAAGAAGCCGTGACGCTGGAAGATGTTTACGAGCCCTATCTGATGCAGATCGGTTTCCTTTCCCGCACGCCGCGCGGCCGGTGCGCCACAAAACTGGCATACGACCATTTGGGGCTTCCCTATCGGAATGTGACAAGGCAAGGCGAACAAATCAATTTCTTTGAAAACGATTCCGCGCCAAACAAAAACACCTGAAAAGGCTGTCGCCGACCGGCGACAGCCTTTTCGTTTCCGGAAATAACAGTTTATTATGCAAAGAAAAAAGGAAAAGCAAACAGTGCCCGGCGCATTTTTTCATATATAAGCAGCCTGGTTTCGGCTGGTAGCGGATTTTCCCCGCGACCGCATTCCACAGTAAAAGAAGGCAGATCCAAGGCTTCAATACACCAATCTGTCAACCCGCCGAACGCCGCCAGTCCGACCGGATTTTTTAATTCATATCCGGTCATCCGCTGTAAAATCCGACCGGCGGACAAACATTTGGCCGAGAGATGCTGACCGCAACTGGAATAAATTTCTTCTCCCTGTGTGTGCAGTGTCAAAACGCCCAAAAGATCGGATCTTTCGGCGCGTATCAACCGACAAAGCGCGGCACTCTCCGGTTCGGATTCCGGATATTCACCGCTGTAACGGGTGGGGGCGCCGCAGGGGATGCCCTCTTTTTCTTCCATTGCTTTATATTTCCCAAACCCCGCGTCGTAATTATGATTCAGATCCACGCCGCGCGCATTTGCCTGCCAGCGTGTAAAATCCCCACTGCCGCCATTCATGCCGGTTACGCGGGAAAGAAGCGGATTGTCCGCCCCCGGTCCGTTTACGGAATACTCCACGCCATCCGGGTTGAGCATGGGCACCAATAAAATTTCACGATGCGAAAAAAGAACCGGAACTTTTTGCTCGAAAACCGCACCGCCGCTTTTTTGCAAACGCAGGTATTCCGCGGCAAAATCCATAAGTACGGCGGCACTCACGCTTTCCGCGCCGTGGTGTGCTCCGACATAAAGCACTTTCTTTTTCCCTTCTCCCATGCGAATGAGCGGAATTTTTCGCCCCAAAATGCTGGTTGTCAGCACTTCTGCGCGTACCGCGCCATTGCTCATGAGCATTTCCAGATCGTTTAAAAGCATTCCGTAATCATATCTTTTCATCTTGGCCTACTCCTTCGTTTCTTACAGTTTATGTACGCCGGAAAGAAATGATGAAAAGGATATTGAATTAAAAAATAAAATGTGATATAATGAGCCAAATGGTCGTTTGCCTGCCGCAAATTCTATGCCTGTTGATGAGGTTTTTATGAGTTCAAAAACACTGACAAAACCTATTATTCTTTTTTTCTCCGTCTGCCTTCTTTATGCGGCAGTCCTTTTGCCGCTTTATCACATTTTTCTTTGCGACGCGGTGCTCTCTGCCACGCTTTGGTTGGATCTGTTGGATCTTTTGTGCCGCTGGTGCGAGATCGGGGAGGTCATGCTCTTTTTCGGAACGCTCATTTTCTTTCGGGCACATTACAAAACGGCAGACTGTCAACCGGTCTTCTTTTTGGCCATCGGCGCTTTGCTTTTCAAATACGGCGTTTCCGTGCTCTCGCTCTCGTTGGTTTACGGCTCGCCGAAGAATGTCCGCGGATGGGGCTCCATGGCACTTTCTCTGGTGATTGAAATACTGGAATGCGCGTTGGTGTTCTTTCTTGCGCACAGCCTTATCGGGAAGGCGGAAAGAAAGAGAGACGCATTGCAACGGGCCAAAGCAACGCTCGGATTCGAGGATACTTCTTCCCCTTCCTTTTTGCCGCTTACAAGTCTCTTTGATTTTAAAAACCCGGTTGCGGCCTGCGTCGGTTCCGGTGCGCTATTACCGCTGATTGTCGGTTCACTCTCGGAACTTCTCTCGCAGATTGCCTACTCGCTGGCCGGTGTTCCTTTCCGCCTTTCCGATTTGCCCAGCACACTCCTTTACTGGTTTTTGCTGGTTTTGTTGCCGTCCTTCCTTTCTTATGTCTTCACATTTCTCTGCTTTTCGAAGGTAAAAGAAAAATGAATGCCGATTCGCATGATCTCACAAAAGGCAGTCTGCCGCGCGGCATCCTCCTTTTCAGCCTGCCTCTGATCTTGTCCAACCTTTTACAGGTTCTTTTCAATATGTCGGATGTGGCCGTGGTCGGCCGCTTTGCCGGTGAAATCCCGCTGGGAGCCGTGGGTTCCACCACGATGTTGGTGGGGCTTTTTACAGGCTTTCTCATTGGTGTGGGATGCGGGGTCAATGTGCTGGTCGCCCGTTCGTTTGCGGGGGGTGATCGGGAAGAACTTCGAAGAACCGTCCATTCTTCTTTGCTGATTTCTCTCTTTGTCGGTTTTTTGCTGCTGCTGTTGGGGTTATTCTGCTCCAGACCGATGCTGTTGCTTCTGAACACCAAAGAAGATCTCCTCCCCGGCGCAGTGCTTTATATGAAAATTTATTTTCTCGGGATGCCCGCCATGGCCGTGTATAATTTCGGTAACGCGGTCTTCAGCGCGGTCGGAGACACCAAGCGCCCGCTTTACTATCTGACGGCCGCCGGCTTGCTGAATCTGGGACTGAACCTTTTCTTTGTCATTGTTTGCAGGATGGATGTGGACGGCGTGGCGCTGGCCAGCATCATTTCTCAATATCTTTCCTCTTTTCTCATTTTATTAGCGCTTTTCCGCACGCATGAGCCTTACGGCCTTTCCCTAAAGCATCTGCGTCTCTCCGGCGTATCCGCCAAGGCGATTCTGATACTCGGCCTGCCCGCCGGATTCCAAAACGCTATTTTCCAGATTGCCAACCTCTTTATTCAAAGCGGCGTAAATTCTTTTGACACTCTTGTCGTGGCCGGAAACTCGGCGGCCGCCAATGCCGATACCATCATTTACACCATCATGGCCGCCTTCTACACGGCCGCCTCCAGTTATATCGGGCAGAATTTTGCGGTCGGCGACCGGAATCGCGTCCGAAAAACTTATCTGATTGCAGACGGCTATGCGTTTGCGGCCGGCGCAGTGTGCGGCGCGTTGTTGCTCCTTTTCGGGCGGGAATTTCTCATGCTTTTCACCGACAAAGCGGAAGTGGCCGAGGCGGCTATGCCCCGACTCCGCATCATGGCGTTTTCTTATGCGGTTTCGGCCTTTATGGATAACAGCATTGCCGCCTCCCGCGGGCTTGGTAAAGCTTTTGTTCCGACCATCATTGTCGTGATGGGTTCTTGCGTGTTTCGGATCGCCTGGATCTATACGGTGTTTGCGCATTTTCACACGCTGCTGTCTCTTTACCTGCTTTATATTTTCTCCTGGTCACTGACCGGAATTGCCGAGACGGTCTATTTCATACATTCTTATCGGAAACTGATGCCGAAAGACAAGAAAAGAAAAAAAGAGGATGTCAATTGACATCCTCTTTTTTTATGCTCAAAGATATTTCTTGAGATTTTTGCTGGCTTCTTCCACAGGAAGCGAAGCCGTCATAAAGATATTGATTTCGCGGTCTGCCGTAAGCACAGCCAGTGCGTCGGCCAGTTTTTCCAGATCTTCCTCGCCGCCGCCGCAAATCTTCAATGTATTGTCAAGGAAAAGGTCGGTCACATCATAGTTGCTGGCAAGAATACCGGCAATGAATCCATAAAGTGCCTGCGCGTTGTGAATCTTATATTCATCGGTATCAATCAGACGGATCTTGGGCGCCAGGTCAAAGCGGAGCACAGTCCCCTTTTCCACGCAAACCACATCTCCGTGGCTCTCGCGGGATGCCGTGTTTGCCTTTTCAATCAAAGCCTTGGTCTTTCCGGTTCCTTTTACGCCGATCATCAATTTCAGCATGGCCTTTTACCTCCAAATTTATAAGCTGACGGACTCTTCTTGTCCTGATTTTATTATACACGATTTTATCGCTGTTTGCAAGAGCTTCTTTAAAACTTTCCCAAAAAACTGTAAAAAGGGATTGCCGCTTTATGCGGCAATCCCTTGAAATCACTTTTCAGCCGACAGGCGGGCAAGAAGCGCTTCTCTTTGCGCTTCATAGCCGGGTTTTCCAAGAAGAGCAAACATATTCTTTTTATACGCCTCCACACCGGGCTGATTGAAGGGATTCACCCCCAACAGATAGCCCGAAACGGCGCAGGCCTTTTCAAAGAAATAAATCATATAGCCAAGCGCGCGGGCACTGCGGTCCGAAAGCTCCAGCAAAATGTTCGGAACGCCGCCGTCCACATGGGCAAAGAGCGTGCCTTGCGTGGCCATGCTGTTGACATAATTGAGGTCCTTTCCGGAAAGGAAGTTCAGCCCGTCAATGTTCTCCGGATCGTTGGGAATGGGCAGGTGCGTACCGGTTTCTTTCACCGTGACTACGGTCTCAAAGAGAGTCCGCATACCGTCCTGAATATACTGCCCCAGCGAATGAAGATCGGTCGAGAAAATGACAGAAGAAGGATAAAGTCCTTTCTTGTCCTTGCCCTCGCTCTCACCGAAGAGTTGTTTCCACCATTCGCAGAACATCTGCATAAAGGGTTCGTAACCCACCAGAATCTCGGTGGTTTTCCCTTTGGCCAGAAGAATATTTCGGAGTGCCGCATAACGATAGCAATCGTTCTTTTTAAGATCCGGATCGGCCAGTGCCACGCGCGCGTCATCCGCCCCGGCCATCAGCTCTTCAATGGAAATGCCCGCCACCGCAATGGGGAGAAGGCCCACGGCGCTGAGCACGGAAAACCGGCCGCCGACATCATCCGGCACAACAAAGGTCTCATAGCCGGCTTTATCGGCAAAATTCTTCAGCGTGCCCTTGGCACGGTCGGTCGTCACAAAGATCCGGTCTTTTGCGCCTTCTTTGCCGTATTTCTTTTCCAGCAGTTCACGGAAAATGCGGAAAGCAACCGCCGGCTCCGTGGTGGTGCCGGACTTGGAAATGACATTAATGCAGACATCGCGCCCCTCGCAGATCTCAAGCAATTCACTCAGATTGGTCGCGCTGATGTTGCATCCAGAAAAGTAAATATCCGGCGTATCTTTTTTCAGATTATTATAAAGAGGCGACTTGAGGAATTCCACCACGGCGCGGGCTCCGAGATAAGAACCGCCAATTCCGATCACAATAAAAACATCACAGGATTTCTGAATTTTCCGGGCGGCACGGCCGATCCGCGCAAATTCTTCTTTGTCATAATCCCGCGGGAGATTCATCCAGCCGAGAAAATCGCTGCCCTGTCCGCTTTTTTCACAAAGCATATTGTGCGCGGCGGTAACAAGAGGCTGCACATAATCGTATTCCTGCGCACCGACAAAAGGAGAAACATAAGAATCCACAAGACGAAGAGACATTTTTTTGACCTGCTTTCTGCATTTTCACGCTAAAATTTTATTAACTTAATTGTAGTCTATTTTAAGTAAAAATGCAACGGGTTTTTGATATTTTTTTACAAATTTCCAAAAATATTTCATGAAAGCAGGAATTTTGCGAGAATTCGGAAGAAAAGTGTGCCGAAGCTGATTTTTTCCACTCCTTCACAGGCCCGGATAGGCGTCCTTCCGATCTCATTTCCGTCCAGTTTAAAGATCAGTTGCCCCACTTCATCCCCGGCCATGACCGGTGCCTCCAGAAACTCGGGCAATTCTTTTACCACTTCCACGCGACCGGCCGAACCCTTTGGGACAACCGCCCCAAAAGCGGCGCTTTCCGTCTTTACCTCCGGAGATACGCCGCCCTTTACCGGAAGCACAAAGGATTCCCCCTCGTGACTGTATGCGCTGTAGCCGGCAAAGCCGCGATCGAGAAGAGAGGCCGCCGTTTGATTCCGGATATCCCTGCTGTCGGCCGCCATGATGACGCAAATGAGCGAAAGGCCATCCCGTTTGGCAGTTGCGCTGATGCAGAATTTTGCCTTGGCAGTCGAACCGGTCTTGAGACCGGTGCAACCGGGATAAAATCGAACCAGACGGTTGGTATTGGTCAGCCCGAACGCGCCGTCCCGGATACTGTCCATCCAGATGCCGCTGTAAGTCAGAATGGTCGGATGTGAAAGAAGCGCCCGCGACATGATGGCAATATCTCTTGCCGATGTAACATGATTGACCGCCGTATCATCCAATCCGTTGGTGTTTTCAAAATGCGTGTTTTTCATGCCGAGTTCCGCCGCACGGCGATTCATCTCGTCCACAAAAGCCGATTCGCTTCCGGCCACAAATTCGGCCAGCGCCACGGCGCAATCATTGGCGGAAGAGATCACCACACACTTGATCATCTCCTCCACGCACATGCTTTCCCCTTCTTTCAGATAAACCTGGGAGCCGCCCATAGAGGCTGCGTGCGTGCTGACCGTCACAGGGTCGGACAATTGAATTTTCCCGCTGTCAACTGCCTCCATCACCAAAAGCAGCGTCATGATCTTTGTCACCGAAGCGGGCGGCAGCGGCGCGTCTGCATTCTGTTCAAAAAGTACCTGCCCGGTGGTCTCATCCATCAGAATGGCCGAAGCGCAGGGCAGCTTTTCACCGGAAGTACTCTCGCTTTTTTTTGTCACATCCGTATCTTCCGCTGTTTTTTCGGCCGACACCGGGAAAGAAAACGCGAAAAAGAAGAGGGCGAGTGCGCAAAAAAACGATACTGCGCGGATTCCCCATTGTTTTTTCATTTTCAAGAACATAAAATCACCTCCGCCCTACCTTATGTATCAAAAAAGAAAAAAAGAACGCCGGGCGGCGCAGACCTTTTTGTTCTCAACAAAAAGCGCATATCGAAACCCGGCGCTCTTATTTTTATTCTTTTACCGAAAACGCATATTCGGTCGTATAGTCATACCGGTCGCCCGGACGGAGCACCGCATTGGTGAAATTTCCATGATTCACGCTGTCAGGCATATGCTGTGTTTCTAGGCAAATGGCATTCCGTTTTCCCTGCGGATAACCGCCTTTGAAAGGATGTTCCTGATTGCAAAGGAAATTGGCCGTGTAACACTGTACGCAGGGCTGATTGGTCAGCACTTTCATTTCCCGGCCGCTTGCAGGATCAAAAAGCACCGCACGGCACAGGGGTTCTTTCGTTTCTCCGCCCACAAAGTTGAAGCAGTGGTCATAACCGCCGGCCAACCGGAGATCCTCATTTTCCGCCGCGATATCCCGGCCGACTGCCTTCGGCTCACGGAAATCAAAGGGCGTGCCCGCCACCGGGCGGATCTCGCCGGTCGGAATCAGCCCCGCATCGGTCGGCAGATATGTATCGGCGTCCAGCATAAGCACATGGTCATAGACCGGGCCGCTGGCAAAACCGCCCAGATTAAAATAGGTGTGATTGGTCAGGTTCAGCACCGTGGGGCGGTCGGTCGTCGCCACATAGTGAATGGAGAGGGCGTTCTCTTTTTTCAGCGTATAGGTCACGCAAAGCGAAAGCGTGCCGGGATAACCTTCTTCTCCGTCCGGCGAAACATACCGGAGTTCCAGCGCTGGCTCGTCTCCGTCTTTTTCGGTGACGGCGAAAATTTTGTGGCTGAAGCCCTCTTTTCCCCCGTGCAGATGATTTTTGCCGTCATTGAGGAAAAGCTCGTAACGCTGTCCGTCCAGCGTGAAACGACCGCCGGCAATCCGGTTGCCCCACCGACCGATGAGCGCGCCCTGATAGCCGTCTCCCTGCACATAATCCGTCAGATTATCATAACCGCCCACAATATCGGTCAGACGGCCGAGACGATCCGGTACCAGCAACTGCTGAACCGCCCCGCCAAAGTCAAGAATTGCCACACGGATATCGGCTTTTCCCTGCAAAAAATAACGGTGAACCGCGCGACCGTCCGGCAAAACGCCAAACAACTGCTTAAGAATACTCATTTTCTGTCCTCCACCGGAAAACCGGATGATATTTCCTTTTTATTATAACGAAAGCTTACAAAACTGTATAGTAGCTCCTTCAAGGTTTTAACAGATTCTTAACAAATAAAAATTCTATTGACATTTTTCCCTGACTGTGATACAATATGATTGTCTCAAATGATACAGATTGGAGGCTTGACGGATTTGGACAAACCGGAAATACAAAAACAGATTGCCGCTCTTCCGCTCTTCCGGAATGTGGATCTTTCTTTTCTTTTTTCCCCGATGGAAAAAGAAAGCGGTCTTTTCCTGACGCTGCGTGACAAAGAGTCTTTACCTCAAAACGAAACGCCTGCTTTGGGCATACTTCTTTCCGGGCGAGCCGTTATCTGTTCTGCCGACACGGGGCGAACGGTCATTTTAAGAACCCTGTTGGCCGGCGATATCTTTGGCGTAGCCGGACTGTTTGCCAATACCGAGCAACCGCTCTCACGCACGGTTTCGGATGGAGAAAGCGCTTTTTATCTGATCCGGAAAAGTACCATCGAAAAACTGATGGACCAAAACCGGCCGTTCAGAGAAAATTTTCTGGCCTTTCTTTCCGACCGCGTTTCTTTTCTAAACCGGAAAATCCGCTGTTTCACAGCCGGAAACGCCGGTCGACGACTGGCACTTTTTCTCCTTTGCGAAGAACACGATGTCATTCCTCTGCCGCTTTCCTACGCCGCTTTTGCCGATATGCTGGATATCAGCCGCGCTTCACTGTACCGCGCACTTGACGAGCTGACCGGCCTAAAGCTGATCAAAAAGTCCGGACATGAAATCACTCTGCTTGACCGGGCCGCGCTTCTTGCTTTCTGCGAGCACCCGACCCAAACAAAATTCACCGCCTGAAAGGAATAAAAACATGAAAAAAACGCTTGCACTGCTCTGCTCTCTTCTCTTGCTTTTCACGCTGTTGCTCTCCTCCTGCAAAAAGGAAACGCCCTTGCCGGGTGACGCCGGCCATGGTTCTGTAACGAATTCGCCAAACGATGAATCCGCACCTGCCAAGCCGGACGCTACACTTCCCGTCACGGTCTGGACGCTCAACGGCACGACCGGATTCGGTATGGCCAAACTCATGGACAACGCCAAGAATCACACGGCGGCGCTCAACTATACTTTTTCCGTTAAAACCGATGCAACCTATATCCGTGACAGCATTATCAACGGGAAAGGAGAAGGCGGAGAATGTCCGGATATTGCCGCCGTACCCACCAATGTGGCGGCCGCGCTTTACAACGCCACGAACGGCGGGGTCAAAATACTGGCCATCAATACGGCCGGCGTGCTTTATCTGGTCACGACCAACGGGCAGACCCCCGCAAGCCTTTCCGAATTGACCGGAAAAACCGTTTATTGTCCGGCTCAGAATCCGGCCTTCATTGCAAAGGCTCTTCTTCAGAAAGAAAATCTCGCGGATCGCATCACGCTGAACACCACCGACTATGCCGACCCGACCGAACTGCGCACCGCTGTGGCAAACGGCCTGGTAGAGTATGCTATTCTTCCGGAACCGATGGTGACCATCGCCGGGAAAGCCAATGCGAGGATGAAAGTGGCCGTGGATATTACTGCCGAATGGAATCAGCACTTCCCGGCCAACTCACTGGTACAGGGCTGTGTCATTGCCCGCACCGAATTTGTAAATGAGCATCCGGCTGAAGTCAAAAAATTTTTGGAAGAATACAAAGCCTCCATTGATTATGTAAAAGCCAATCCGGATGCGGCCGGCACCATGATCGCTGACAACGGCATTTTTGCCCAGGCACCCGTGGCGAAACTGGCCATTCCGAAATGTAACCTTTGCTACCTTTCCGGCGAAGAGATGAAAGCGGCCATGAAGGCTTTCCTTGCCGAAATGCCTGCGGCCTCTATCGGCGGAAAACTGCCGGGGGACGATTTTTATTTCGGCGCCTGACCGCACGCTATCTATGGAAAAATTTAAAAAATGGCTTTGGCCGGCGTTTTCGCTGCTCTTTTTTGTCGCTTTGTGGGCTATACTCTCCGCTGCATTTGATAAACCGCTGCTTTTCCCAACGCCCCTGGCAACGCTACGGGCACTCTTCCAGCTTCTTGGAACAGCCGATTTTTATAAAACGGTGGCCTTCTCTCTTCTGCGGATCCTCTCCGGTATTCTGTTAGCGCTTCTTTGCGGTGCAGTACTGGCCTTTTTAACCGTTCGTTTTTCCGTGCTTCACCATCTTTTGTCGCCGTTTTTCACGCTTTTCAAAGCCACGCCGATTGCGCCGGTGATTTTTTTGCTACTTCTCTGGGTAGGCCGCGTCCGGATTCCGATGCTGATCTCCTTCATGATGGCTCTGCCGATTGTTTGGGGTAATCTGCGCGAAGGGATCCTTTGCACCGACCGAAATCTTTTGGAAATGGCCACGCTTTATCGCGTTCCCCGCGCCAGACAGATCCGCCGCATTTATTTTCCCTCCATTCTCCCCTATTTTTTGGCCGCCTGTCGCTCTTCACTGAGTCTTTCCTGGAAGGCCGGTATTGCCGCCGAGGTGCTCTGCACTCCTAAAAATTCTATCGGCACACACATCTATGAAGGAAAACTCTATCTGCTCACGGACGAAATGTTTGCCTGGACGCTGACAGTTATTCTGCTCAGTCTTCTGATCGAAAAAGGCGCGCTTTCTCTCTTGCAGATGACCGGAAAGAATCGGATTGGGGATTTGGAAAAGGAGGATGCCGCATGATCGAACTGACACACATTTCAAAAAGCTATCCGCAAAAAACCGTCATTCAGGATCTTTCTTTCTGCTTGCCGGAACGCGGTATTTTTTGCCTGATGGGTCCCTCCGGGTGCGGCAAGACTACGCTGCTAAAAATTATTGCCGGCTTGGAGGATCCAAGCAACGGTACTCTCACGGTAGATGTCGCCAAAAAAGCTATGGTTTTTCAGGAAGATCGGCTTGTTCCGTGGCTGACATCGGAAGAAAACATAAGATTGGTTCTTCCAAAAGGTAAAAACAGTTCTTTTTTGGCACAAGATCTTCTTGCGTCATTGGGTCTTCAAAAAGCTACAAACGCGCTTCCGGGCACACTTTCCGGCGGAATGAAGCGCCGGGTTTCACTTGCCCGTGCGTTGGCTGTCCGTGCAGATCTGCTCCTTCTTGATGAACCGTTTACCGGACTGGATGATGAAAGCAAAAAAAATGCCGCCGCTTTGATCCGGAAAGAAGGCACCCGTGCGCTTGTCATTGCCGTTACTCACAATGCCGAAAATGCCGGACTGCTTGACGCCCGAATTCTTTGGTGCGCGGGCGCTCCGCTGTCCGAACTATTACCGGAATAACAAAGAAGCTCCGGGAGGGATCCCCTCCCGGAGCTTTTTGTTTTATTTGCGATATTTTTCCCGATACTCCGAAATCAATCTGTTTCGGTCCTCTTCCCGGATTCTTCGGAAAGCCTCCACGGTTTTGTTCCAGGTGCGCAAGGGGTTGTTGGCGCGATAATCATTGGATTCGCTTCCCATATAGCCCCAGGCGAGAATAGTTCGGGCACCAGCGTCATAGGCCGCCTGCGTAGCCGGAATGATTTCTTCCTCCCGACCGTTCGGAACATGATAGGTCTGAATCCAAAGGTTATGGTCCTTTCCGAAACGCTCGGAAATGTCCAGATTCTTTTTGCTTTCACGATAAACAAACTCATATGGATTTACATCTTTTTTGCCATACCAATAAGGGTCAGAGCCTACATTTTCCACGGTATCAAGCGAGCAAAGACGGTCAAGTGTGTCCAAATTAATACCCAGGTTTGCTCCCAACATCACGCAGACCACATTCCGGATGCCGAGCGAAGCGGAATATGCCGTGATCTCTTTAAAGTAGTCCACAATGGTTTCGGTGCGGAAATCGGCCGCATCCGCGTCCAGAAAAGCGGGCATCGGCTTGTTATAACGGGCTTCAAATTTTTTGCGGCAAGTTTTACAGCAACAACCATACACCAAACCGTTTTCGGTTTTCTTTGTCGGAAGGAAAGGCTCGTCCCAAAAAATGGTCCTGCCACCGAGCGCATAGACCGTATCAATCCATTCTTTCACAAAAGCGCGAAAATCGGGGCTGTTCAGACAGGCGTTTACCGGGGCCATTTCTCCGTTTGAATAGATAATGTGGCTTTCCGGATGATAGGCCAAAAAATGCGATTTGTCACCGGGAGGGCCTCCGAGTCCCCAGTTGTCCACCCACACTTCCATGCCGGCATCCTCTGTCATCTTAAAGATGTCGCCCATGACGGTTTTATGGCGGTCCCAGTCTGTGTGGGAAAACATATGTACCACAATGTCCATATCGGCACGGACAATTTCCTTCAGGTCTTCCCGATAATGGGAAGGCATCCGGTTGCCGTGGTAAGCAACACCTGTTTTCAGCTTCCTGTTATCCATACGCATCTCCTTTATCAGAAGAATTCGGAACGCACCCTGCGTTTCCTTCGCTCAGTATACCAAAAAAGCGCCCTTTTGTCAATCCGGAAAACGATAAAAAGGGGCGGCCGCAAAGAACCGCTCCCTTTTTATTTGACCGTCACTCCGGATCTCAGATCTGTTCGCGCATCCTGGCCAGCGCCCCTTTTTCAAGGCGGGAAACCTGCGCCTGAGAAATTCCGATACTTTCGGCAATCTCCATTTGCGTTTTGTTGTTGAAAAAACGCATTTCAATAATTTTCCGCTCTCTGTCCGAAAGACGCTTCATCGCGTCCGAGAGCGCGATATTTTCCAACCAATGTTCGTCCCCGGAAGAAGTATCGCTGATCTGATCCATCACATAAATAGAGTCTCCGTTTTCATTGTAAACCGGCTCAAACAGTGAAATCGGCTCCACAATCGCTTCCATCGCGTTAAGAACCGCGTCCCGTCCTTCGCCCAGTCTTGCGGCAATCTCATCCAGCGACGGCTCATATTCTTTTTCTCTGGTCAGTTCTTCCCTTGCCTGCAACGCCCGATACGCCAGATCCCGAACGGAACGGCTGATGCGGATGGAATTGTTGTCTCTGAGATAGCGCCGGATTTCCCCGATGATCATCGGCACTGCATAGGTGGAGAATTTCACATCCAACTCAATGTTAAAATGATCGACCGCCTTTACAAGCCCGATACAGCCAACCTGAAAAAGATCGTCCATATTCTCTTTCCGCCCGGAGAAGCGCTGTATGATGCTCAGAACCAGCCGAAGATTTCCATAGATCAGTTCTTCTCTTGCCTTGAAGTCTCCCGCTTTTGTCCGCTTTAACAGTTCCCGCTTTTCTTCATCCGTAAGCGTTTTTAATTGCGAAGTATTCACTCCGCAGATTTCCACTTTATTCCGATACATTTCATTCTCCTTATCTGGGAGTAATGAAAGTATTGGCTCATCGCAAAATGAATATGCAAAAAGAGGACTGGGAAAAACCGGTATTTAAGAACCCGCCGGGCATTGCCCGGCGGGTTTCTCTTATTCAGAATCTGTAAATATCACCGCTCTTGGATGATTCATAAATACCCTCCAGAATCCGGGTCACGCAGAAAGCCTGCTCCGGCAATGTGATGGGCGATTTATCCTCACGCACGGCCTCAATCCAGAGCCGTTCCTCACGGTCTGCGGCGCTCTCGCCGGCCGCACCGTCATAAAATGCCGCGCCACCCGCTTTAAAGTTCGGCTTCATCATATACTGCCGGCCACGGCGGATGCCGTTGATGCGGAGTCCGTCGTTCATGTCCGCACCGCCCTTGGTACCGCACACGGTGGTGACGGCTTCACGGACATCCAGCATATTGAGTGCCCAGGAAGATTCCAGAATGATGGTGGCGCCGTTCTCCATCACGACAAAACCGAATGCCGAATCTTCCACCGTGAACTTTTCAGGATCCCAATTCCCCCAGGCGTTGCCCTGATCCGTGTCGCGGTTCAGTTTGTGATAAGTGGTACCCACGCAGTATTTGGGTTTATAATTGTTCATCATATAAAGCGTCAGATCAAGCGCGTGCGTACCGATATCGATCAGCGGACCGCCTCCCTGCTCATATTCATTGAGGAATACGCCCCAGGTCGGGACAGCGCGGCGGCGCAAAGCGGTTGCCTTGGCAAAATAAATCTCACCGAAAGTACCGGCGTCCGCCTCTTCCTTCATATAAACGGCATCATCACGGAAACGGCTCTGATAACCGATGGTCAGTTTCTTGCCGGTTCTCTTAGCCGCGTCCAGCATTTTTTGGGCTTCCGCCGAATTGATGGCCATCGGCTTTTCGCACATAACATGCTTACCGGCCTCCAGCGCGTCTACTGTGATAAAACTGTGGGAGCGGTTCGGTGTGCAGACATGCACGACATCAATCTGGGGGTCGCTGAGCAGTTCCTTATAGTCGGTATAGACCTTCGCGTCCGGCGTACCGTAGTCTGCGGCCGCTTTCCGGGCACGCTCCGGAATGATATCGCAAAAAGCGACCATCTGGCAGTCCTTCACCTTTTTGAGAGAAGGCATATGCTTGCCGTTGGCGATTCCGCCGCATCCGATGATACCGACCTTGATAAGTTGCGCCATGTTTTAAATCCTCCTTATCGTTTGAAACGATTTATTATGATTCAGTGCCATTATATCGGTGTCTGAAAAAAAGTAAATATAATTTCGGACATATCATATTTGAATTTGGATATTTTATTACTCAATGACATAAGGTTCGCCGCTGTCGATCGTGCGGACATGCGGGCAAGCGATCTCCATGCGGCAATCCGGCGCAAGATAACGCACTGCGTTAAGCAAAACGCGCTGAACATTTGGATCATAATAGGTCGGAAAAGACTCGTGTCCGGGCTGGAAATAAAAGATCTTGCCGTTTCCGCGTTCCCACAGACAACCGGAACGCAGAACCTCACCGCCGGAAAAAGAACCGATAAACAACAGTTTGTCCGGCGTGGGGATTACAAACGGTTCCCCATAGGTTTCTTCCTTCGGGAGTCGGAAATAGCGGTCAATTCCGCGGGTGATGGGATGAGCCGGTTCTGTCACCCAAAGGATTTCGCTGTCGCCGCTTTCGCGCCAGGTCAGGTTGCAGGAAGTACCCATCAGTCTTTTGAAGGGCTTGGAATGGTGTGCCGAATGAAGGAAAATCACCCCCATACCGGAAAGAACCGCTTCCGTGACCATCTCGACCACCTCATCTGGCACCTCCTGATGCTTGACATGCCCCCACCATAGAAGCACATCTGTTTCGGCAAGCAGTTCCCGGCTGATACCGCAGTTCGGATCATCCAGTGTGGCGGTTTTCACCGCAATATCCTCTTCCCGCCCCAAAAACTCGGAAATCGCGCCGTGAATACCACTTGGATAGATCTTCCCGATTTTCTCGCTATTCTTTTCGTGATAAAACTCATTCCAGACTAAAACGCGAATCATGATTTTCTCCTTTTGTTTTTATTTGTCCTTTAACGCCATGCGCGCCGCGCAGAGCGTATTTTTCAGCAACATCGCGATGGTCATCGGCCCCACGCCGCCCGGGACCGGCGTGATCGCGGCAGCCACCGGTTCCACTGCGGCAAAGTTGACATCCCCGCAGAGTTTTCCGTCCGCAGGACGCCGGTTCATTCCGACATCAATCACCACCGCGCCTTTTTTGACATAAGTCTCGTCAAAAAATTCCGGGCGGCCGATGGCGCACACCAAAATATCCGCGCGACGGCAGACCTCTTTTAGATTCTTTGTGCGGCTGTGGCAAACGGTCACCGTGCCGTTTTGATGGAGCAAAAGCATGGCCATCGGCTTTCCCACAATATTGGAACGGCCAACCACCACACATTCGCGCCCGGATACTTCAATACCGCTGCGCGAAAGCAGTTCCATCACGCCCGCCGGTGTGCACGGAAGCAGATCAAAATTGCCAATCATGATCTTTCCTACATTATAGGGGTGAAAAGCGTCCACATCTTTGGCGGGGTCAATCGCCAGCAGCACCTTCTGCTCCGACAGATGGGAAGGAAGCGGCAACTGAACCAGGATCCCGTGGATTTTGGGATCGTGATTCAACTCATCAATCAGGGCAAGCAACGCCTCTTCGCTGATATCTCCCGGCAATTCGCAGATCCGGGAGAAAAATCCGACTTCGGCTGCCGCTTTTTTCTTGTTCCGCACATAAACCTGAGAGGCGGGATTGTCCCCGGCAATAATCACCGCCAAACCCGGTTTCACACCGGATTCATGCTCAAAAGCTTCCGCTTCTTTGGCAATTTCGGCCCGCACCTCTCCGGCAATGCGCTTTCCGTCAATGATGGTCGCCATGTTCTTCCTCCTTTGAAGCGCTTTCCTCTTTTTCCTTTGTTTTTCTGACCAGTTCGTCAATCTGCGCGGCGGCTTCCTCGTCTTTGTCCGCCGGCGTGGTCACACGGAAACCGATGGATTTTTCATATACCGGCGCATAGCCTTCCCGGTCCAGCTCCGCCCGCTTGGCGCGGATAAGGAAGTAAACCAGCAATGCGGTGCAGATGGCAAAGCAAAGAAATCCGACAATCTGCGAGATCCGGAAAACGCCGATATAAAGGCTGTCGGTGCGAAGCCCTTCAATAAACATCCGGCCGAATCCGTACCAAGCAAGGTACATGAGCGTCACCTGACCGTTGAATTTCTTTTTCTTATAAAAAATATTGATCAGAATAAAACCGATGAGGTTCCACACCGATTCATAAAGGAAAGTGGGATGATAATAACAAAGCCGGCCGTTTTCATAAAGCCCCATCCGCAGGAAAAAGCGCTCGCTTGTGGCAATGCCATGCGCTTCACCGTTGACAAAATTGCCCCACCGACCGATGATCTGCCCCAACATTACGCCGGGCGACACCATATCAAAAACCGAAAAGATCTTGTCTTTGCCAAAGTGTTTATGTCGGCTCACCAGGAAAAGCGCCAGCGCGCCACCGATGATGGCCCCGTAAATGGCAATGCCGCCTTCCCAGATGGCAATGACATCATAAAAGCTGTGGTAAAGCCCGTCCTTGATGGTCGTGAGTACATAATAGGTCCGTGCGCCAAGGATTGCCAGAAGCACTGTAACGATGAAATAGTCATAAACATCATCGCTTGAAATTCCCTCAAACTTGGCACGATAAAGCGCATAAAGCAAGCCCGCAATAATCCCCAGTGTCAGAATAATCGCGTACCAGCGGATCTCCAGCCCGCCGAAGATCGGCAGGGTGAAGGCCACTTTATTCATTGTAAATTCCCCGATACCCAGACCGGGAAAGGAGACAACGGTTTTCATTCTTTTAAAGCCTCTTTTCGTTTTTCGTTGGGATAGACCGCTGAAAGCGTAAACGCGCCGGGGTCAGTTCTGGAGGATAACAGATCACTCAGGAACGGTAAAGTGAGTTTTTTCAGCATCTCAGGATAGGTAAAAATCCGGGCGCTGTCCAATACAAAGGAAAGCAACATATGGGCAATTTCCTCGGCAGAATCAAAACTTTTGATATATTCCGCGTACTCCACGCGGCGGGCGCGCTCAAAATCCTCGGCGCAAAGCCCATTCTTTTTTACTTTTTCCAGATAAGATAAAATCGCGCTCAGCACTGCCTCCGGGTCATCGGCCTCTCCCGAAATCTGCCAGAAAGCAAAATCTCTTGTCTGTGAAAATCCGGAGGAAAAATCCGGCGAGATCATTCCGGAATCAAGGAGTTCATTGTAAAGCTCTCCCGACTCCGAAAACAGCATTTCGGAAAGTACGGCCATCCCCGCGTCTATCAAAAGTCGTTTTTGAGGGTCGCTTTCCGGCGGCGGATTTTTGATGCCGATGGAGAAAACAGGTTTGGCCACCTGTCCATAGGATTTTACAAACGGTTGTGCGACAGCCGGCGGTTCCGGGTGAGTAAAAAAGCGGATCGGACCGGATTCCGGTCTTTTTGGCAGATAGCGGTCGGCCAGGGCAATGACCCGCTCTCTTTCCACATCTCCGACTACCACCAACGCCATGTTCTCCGGGCGGTAAAAAGTGCGATAGGCACGGTAAAGCAATTCCGGCGTAATTTTCAGAATGGAGTCCTCACTGCCGCAGATCTCTTCTTTGATCGGATGATCGGCATAAAGTCCGCGCAACATTCCGTAATAGCACCGGTCATAGGGATTATCCCGGCACATCCGGATCTCCTCGGCAATAATCCCCTGCTCTTTTCTGACATTTTCTTTTGTAAAATAGGGATGCCCGACAAAATCAAGCAACACGCCCAGCGCTTCCTCATATCGGTCCGTAGCCGAAAAAAGATAGACCGTACTGCTGTGAGAGGTATAGGCGTTGGCGTCCGCACCCAATGCCGCAAAATCTTCGAAAGCGTCGCGGCCGTTGGGGTTTGCAAAAAGTTTGTGCTCTAAAAAATGTGCGACCCCAAGCGGCAATTTATCCGTTTCGCCCGTTCCCAGCCGATCGTCTACCGAACCGAAACGGGTGGCAAGCAATGCGTGTACAGTAGCCGTCTTTTTGGGGAAAACATAAATCGGGAGGCCGCTCTTGTGCCGGGTCAGACTGTAGAACTGCCCCAGCAATTCGCTATTAAAAAATTCGGGTTCGCCATTCAGACAACTGCCGGAGTGGCCGTGGTTTTGTATCGGCTTCAAAATTCATCCTCGCCTTCTTCGTTGCCACCGTGCAAAGAAAATACCGCGCCGAGCGAAACGCGTTTGGCCGCACGCTGCACTTCTTCCGGCGTTACAGCCTCCAGGCGCAATCGCTGGGAAAGCGGCGTTTCTCCGTCTTCCAAAAGCAGATGCGAAAGAAAGAATCGGGAAAGAGCAAGCGGACTGTCATCGCGCTGGCGGCAGGCGTTCAAAAGAGATTTCTTCGCATTTACAAATTCTTTTTCGGAAACATGACCGGCCTTCATCTCTTCAAATTCGGCAAGAATGGCCTCTTTAGCCCGCTCCATGTTTTCCGGCTTCACGCCGCATCCGACAAACAAAAGGCCTTTGCTTGGATGAATATTGGAAGCGCAATAATAGCAAAGGCTTTTTTCTTCCCGTACATGAAGAAAAAGTTTGGACACGGCCGATCCGCCGTAAATCTCATTCATTACACGGAAAGCCGGAGAAAGCGGGTCGTTCACACCGATATCCGAGCGAAATCCAAGTGAAAGTCGGCTCTGAGAAATCGGCATGGTCACTTCACCGGTGACCACCGGTGCTTTTTGCGCAAAAAGCGAAGTTTCAAAAACAGATCCGGCCGCGCTAAGCAATGGAAAAGCGGCCGCAAGTTGTCTGGCCACCTCTTCAGGGGGTGTGGCGCCCACATAAGTGAACACCGGTGTGAGCGTGGAAAGAAATTCGTGATACCGCGCCGTCAGACATTCGGGAGTCAGTTTTTCCGCATCCGACAAATTGCCAATCAGTGAAAGCGCGAAAGGTTCTCCGTTGCAGAGCAATTCCCGGCAACGCGCGGCGGCAAAGGCACGCGGGCTGTTCATTTCGGCGCGGATGGCGTCGGTCAGATGCTTTTTTTCATTGTTTACAAAAGCGGCCTGAAAAAGGCCGTTCGCGTCCAGTGCCGGCGCAGTCAGAATCTCCGAAAGGAGACGGATTGCCTGCGGCAGCAGGCCTTCTTTTCCGCCCACAAATCTTGCTGCCAGAAAATCCAGCGAAAACTCCAGCATCTGACAGTCACCGAAAGCATAGTTGGAACTGGAAAGCGTCATGGAATAAAGATCACAAAGGTGTCTGTCCAAAAGCGCGCGTGTCGGATAGCGGATCGTGCCGCGGCGCAACAACTCCGGTAACATGGCGTTCTTTTGCGCAGTTTCCCGGGTCAATTTTGAAACAAAAGTAACGCCCAGCAATTCGCAGGTAAAGCGGTCGGTCGGAATCACGATCAGTTTTGAGGCCGGGCCGACCGGTAAAAGAACAGATTCCACCGATGGATCTCCTTCTGCCCACATAGGCAAACATTAGATGTTTTTATTTTACACCATAAAGAAACAATATGCAAGAGCTTTTCAAAACATTCACAGGCCAAAAAGAAAAAGCATCGGCTGTTTTCAATCGGAAACAGCCGATGCAGAAAAAAATGTTCTTTTTAACATTAACCCAGTTTCTTTTCAATCACAGAGACCGCCGGGTCAATCGGATTGCTTTCAATGTTCTCAATCCGGCCGGCGTCTACCAGCGCAGCGATGTCCGGGTCGATCGGGAGTTTGGCCAACACCGGATAGCCGAATTTTTCGGCCACTTCGTCAATATGGCTTTCTCCAAAAACTTTCAGTTCCCGGCCGCAATCCGGGCAACGGACAAAACTCATGTTTTCAACCAGTCCCAGTACCGGAATTTTCATCAGGTCGGCCATATTGGCCGCCTTGGAAACAATCATAGAAACCAGTTCCTGCGGACTGCTGACGATTACCACACCGTCCAGTCGGAAAGACTGGAAAACCGTCAACGGCACATCGCCCGTTCCGGGAGGACAATCCACAAGAAGATAATCAAGATTATCCCAAATCACATCGGTATAGAACTGTTTCACCGTTCCGGCAATAACCGGACCTCTCCAGACCACCGGGCTTGTTTCATCAGGAAGCAGAAGATTGAGAGAAATCACCTGCATTCCGCTTTTTGTCTTTGCCGGAATAAGGCCCTCTTCATCCCCCTCCACACCTTCGTGAATGCCAAACGCTTTCGGAATGGACGGGCCGGTAATATCCGCATCCAGAATACCGACGCGGTATCCTTTCCTTTGAAGCGCGATAGCCAGAAGCGAAGTGACAAGCGATTTTCCGACGCCGCCCTTGCCGCTGATAACAGCAATCTGGTGTTTTATTTTGCTTTTTTTATGAAGCGCGTCCTTTTCCGGCGCTTGCCGGGACGCGCAATCGCTCCCACACGAAGAGCAATCATGCGTACATTCTTCTGCCATGCCTGTTTCCTTTCCTTACTTTATCTTTAATTTTCCCGCGCGGGTCTCCAATCATTCACGCGTTGGAAAAGCGGCACGGTTTTCCGTGCCGCTTTCGTAAAATTGATCTCAGAGCTTTTCGGCACTGCCTGCCACAATCAGCGGCACGCCGGTACCCAAAAAGTCTGCTACCAGCACATCACCGGAATGAACGGTGTCCTTGATGGTCAGTTTGCGGATCTCATCCATGCCCGCAAACAGCAGTTCTTTCGGAATCGGCTTGGCCGTACGGACGGCAACCACCGGCACCGAGCAACCGACTGCTTTGACGGAGGAGGTCAGAATCCGAACCGGATGAATGAATTCAGACTCCGCATAGGTCTGGCCGCGTTTGCACTTGTTACCGGTAACGCTTTCAATCGTTTTGGCTTCGGGATCACCCTTCACGGTAATCGTGCAACCCTGCGGGCAGGTGATGCAGATAATGTTCTTTTCCATCATGCTCATAACTCTCGCTCCTTTCTTAGGCATCCACAACATCAATCTTCACGGCGCTGACACCGGCAAGATCCTTGGCGGAAACCTCAACCCGTTCCATTTCGCCGGGGTTGATCTTAATCAGCTTCTTTGTGGACAGGAGCTTATCATCCGCGTAAACATTCAGAATCACATTTTTGCGGGGAGCGGCGGCGCGGAAGAAGAGCGCCGCGGGCGCATCCGGGCACAGACGCTGCGGGCAGATATACCGGACATTGTTGCCGGGCACCGTGGGAATTTCCTTCTCGTTTTTGGGAAGCGTTCCGGCAGCGTACTGCGCGGCATAGGCACCGGCGCGAAGGCTCTCTTCAGTCACATTGTCAACCAGGTCGTTGACATGAACCACATTGCCGCAGGCAAAGACATACGGCTTGTTGGTCTGCATGAACTGGTTCACTTCCGGACCGCTGGTGACGCGGTTCATCTTGATGCCGGCCTCTTTGCTCAGCTCGTTTTCCGGAATCAGGCCGCAGGACAGAAGCAGCGTGTCGCATTCGTAGAGCTGTTCGGTACCGGCAATCGGCTTTTTGGTAGCGGGATCAACCTGTGCGATCACCACGCCCTCCACGCGCTTGTTGCCCTTGATCTCCACAATGGTGTGGCTCAGGAGAAGCGGAATACCGAAGTCCTCCAGGCACTGCACACGGTTCCGGGTCAGGCCGGCGGTATAATCCATGATTTCAGCCACCGCCAGCACTTTTGCGCCTTCCAGCGTCATCCGGCGGGCCATGATCATGCCGATATCGCCCGAACCGAGAATGACCACACGGCGACCCACCATCATATTCTGACGGTTGATAAGCCGCTGTGCCGCACCGGCGGTATAAACGCCTGCCGGACGCGTGCCGGGGGTCATGATGGCACCGCGGGTACGCTCACGGCAACCCATGGCCAGCACAATGCTCTTACCCTTTGCCACAAACAATCCGTCCTTGGGGTTGATGCCGACCACCTGATGGTCGCCGACTTCCAACACCATGGTGTCAAGCTTGTATTCAACGCCCTTTTCAATGGCTTCTTTGATGTAGCGGCGCGCGTATTCGGGGCCGGTCAGTTCTTCGTTGAAATGCTTCAGGCCGAATCCGGGGTGAATGCACTGCTCCAGAATACCGCCCAGGCTGATATCGCGCTCTACAATCAATACATCTTTCGCGCCGGCATCTTTTGCGCCGACTGCGGCAGCAAGACCCGCAGGGCCGCCGCCGACAACGATTACATCATATAATTTCTCGCCCATTGTTCGTTCCATGCCTTTCTTTTAATATGTGTGGCTTATCTGACTTTTCCCTTGATCATTTCGGAACCGGGATCGTTCTTGCAAACCTCTTCGGCAGGGATGCCCAACTCTCTGGCCAGGATTTCAATCACTCTGGGTCCGCAGAAACCACCCTGGCAACGACCCATACCGGCGCGGACGCGGCGTTTGACGCCGTCCACAGAATGGGCGCCCAATGTGCGATGAATCGCATCGCAGATCTGGCCCTCGGTCACGGTCTCGCAACGGCAGATGACATTGCCGTAACGGGGATCCTTCTTCACCAGCTCGGCTCTTTCTTCCTGCGTCATGTCGCAGAAACGGGGCGTGCCGTGACGGATCGGGTTGAAGTCGGTCTTGAACTCGGCCTTCATACCGGCCTCCAGCATCATGTCCACCGTCTTCTTGGCGATGGCCACCGAACCGGTCAGACCCGTGGAACGAACGCCGGAAATGTTGACATAACCCTTCAGATCATCATAAAGGTCAATGTGCAGACCTTCAGGGTTGCGCTGTGCGCGCAGACCGCAGTACTGCGTGATGGTGTCGCGGATGTTGACATTCGGGATCATCTTGCGGACATCGTTGGCAATGCTCTCCAGCCCTTCGGCATTGGTGCTCTTGTCGGTCTTGTCCAGCAGGTCCTCCGCAGTCGGGCCGACCAGCATATTGCCGTGCATGGTGGGGCACATCAGTTTGCCCTTTGTGACTTTGGTCGGGATCGGCAGTACGATCATGCCAACCTGGCAGGAAGTCTTTTTGTCCAGAATGTAGAACTGACCCTTACGGGGCGTGACATAATAATCATTTTTCCCGACATAAGAAGCAATCTCATCGCAGTAAAGGCCGGCAGCGTTGATGACATACTTGGTTTCAATGTCGCCCTTGTCCGTCTTGACCGTGGTCACGGCGCCGTCTTTGGTTTCAATGCCGGTCACCTTGGTGCCAAGAAGAAAATGCGCGCCGTTATCGGCTGCGTTCTCAGCCAGTGCGATGACCAGCAGGAACGGATCGATAATGCTTTCACGGGGAATATACAGGCCGCCCTTGACCTCAGGGTTCAGGTTCGGCTCCATCTTCAGCAGTTCCTCGCCGGTCTTGTACTCCACATCGTACACACGGTTCATCATGGCCTTGTGCTTGAGCGCGGGGAGTTTTTCAAACTGCTCCTCGGTAAAAGCGGGCAGAATCGCGCCGATTCTCTTGAAAGGAATATCAAGGTCGGCGGTCAACTTGTCATACATGGGGTTCGCCGCCACGACCAGTTCACTTTCCAGTGTGCCGGGCGCTGCGTCATAACCGGTATGGATGATCGCGCTGTTGGACTTGGAGCTGTCGCCGCCGATATCTTCGTTCTTTTCGACAACGGTAACATCCAGTTTGTACTTGGACAGTTCGCGGGCAAGAGCACTGCCGACAGCGCCTGCGCCAATGATGACAACATCTGTCTTTTTCATACGGAATCTTCCCTTCCTAATATTAAGCGCTGTCCCTTTGGGCATCGCTTTCAATTAAGCCGCCGCGACCGCAGAAAGGTCACGGCTTCTTCAGTTTTCTATTATGGCATATTTCTTTTCCTTTGTCAAGGGTTTTTCGTGAAAAACTGCATTTTCTCCAAAAAAGTCAAAAGCTTTTTCAAAACAATTCCACACCAATTCGGGCGTTTTACGCAAAAAACACGAGTTTTTCTTTAAAATGTTGCGGATTCCAGTCAAAAACAAAAAAATCATGTTGACTTTTTGCGAGTTTGTGCTATACTGAATGTAAAAGTGCACAAATCATTTGAACGGAGGCAATCAATGCTCACTTCGGAACGGCAAAGAATGATCAAAGAAATGGCCCTGCAAAACGGAGAGGTCACTATTTCGGATCTGGCACAGCGTTTTTCGGTTTCCATTGAAACGGTACGGCGCGATATCAACATTCTCTCGGAAAAAAATCTGCTCCGGAAAGTGCGCGGCGGCGCGGTACCGATCCAGTTCCCCGTCCGCGAAGACGCCTATGACATCCGTTACCGGCGGAACCAGGCCGGAAAATTTGCCATCGGAGAGTATATCGCGGAAAATCTGATTGAAGACAATGACAGTATCGCGCTCTCCAGCGGCAGCACCATGGAGGTGCTGGCCAGCGTCATCACGGGCCGCAATCTGCTCATTGTCACCAATTCCATCAATATCGCGGATATTCTGCAAAACCGCATCCGGCAGAACGCGCTGTCGGGCGAGGTCATCATGCTGGGCGGTGTCATCCGGGCGGACGAGCACTACACCGGCGGCACCATCGCGGTGGAAATGCTTAAAAAATTCACTTTCAACAAGGCTTTTCTCGGGGTATCGGCTGTCAGCGGGCGCGACCTCATGGCTTCCAACATTGAAGAGGGCATCATCATGTCCACCATGATCGACCACGCGCGCAGTTGCTTTGTGGCGGCGGACGCCAGTAAATTCGATATCCGTTCCACCTACACCTTTGCGGATCTGGCGGAGATCGACGGCATTGTGACCGAAGAAGGCGCCGAACTTTCCGAGGAGACCTATTCTCTGCTGGAAGCCACCAATGTTCGGCACTTCCGCGCGCCGGTCGTTACGATAAATCAGGCGGAAAAAGCATAAATCTTCCGAAAATGCGGAAAACCTATTGCATTTTTCCGTTTCCGTGATATAATGATAGTGTTAAACGCTGTGATGAAGTTGTCTATCCCGTGAAAAGCACCAAAGAGAGGCCGCCATTGGCTGAAAGCGGCTGTGCGGGCGGGGGAGGCTTTCGCTTCGGAGCGGATCCGGTGAATGTTTCGGTAGCCGGGTACGGCACGCCGCCGTTAGCGGCTTTGAGTGTTGGCCGCTGGCCTTCAATTCGGGTGGTACCGCGAGCGAGTTTTCGCCTCGTCCTGATTTTTCGGGGCGGGGCTTTCTTTTTCCCGCTCTTCATTTCAATCCTGTCAGACTAAAGAAAGGAAAATAACATGGAAGAATTACTGGAAAAAATCAAAGCCGCGGCGCTGTTGGAACTGGCGCGCTCGGATGCGGATCTGGAGTCGCTTCGTGTCCGCTTTCTCGGAAAGAAAGGCGAACTCACGGCCGTTCTGCGCGGCATGGGCGCACTCAGTGCCGAAGAACGGCCGCGGATGGGGCAACTGGCCAACGATGTCCGCGCCGCCATTGAAGCGGCCATTGCCGTGAGAGGCGCCGAACTGAAAGAAAGAATGCTTCAAAAACGCCTTACGGAAGAAAAACTGGATGTGACTATGCCCGGCGAAGCTCCCCGGATGGGGCACCGCCATCCCCTCAACCGCGTTCAGCGCGAAATGGAGGAGATCTTCATCGGCATGGGCTTTCAGATCGCCGAAGGGCCCGAGGTCGAATACGACTATTATAACTTCCAGGCTCTGAACATCCCGAAGAATCACCCCGCGCGCGATACGCAGGATACTTTCTATATCACCGATAACATCCTGCTCCGCTCCCAGACCTCCCCGGTTCAGGTGCGGGTCATGGAAAAGCAAAAACCGCCGATTCGGGTCATTTCCCCCGGGCGCGTCTACCGTTCCGATGCGCTGGATGCCACGCACTCCCCGCTCTTCCATCAGATGGAGGGACTGGTGGTGGACAAGGGCATCACTATGAGCGATTTGAAAGGAACGCTGGAGACCTTCGCCAAAAAAATGTTCGGCGAGAACACCAAAATCCGCTTCCGCCCGCATCACTTCCCCTTCACCGAGCCGTCCGCCGAAGTGGATGTCTCCTGCTTTGCCTGCGGCGGCAAAGGCTGCCGCATCTGCAAGGGCGAAGGGTGGATCGAAATTCTCGGTGCCGGCATGGTGCATCCTTTTGTGCTGTCCAACTGTGGCATTGATCCGGAGATTTACAGCGGTTTCGCTTTCGGCATGGGCATTGAGCGCGTGGCCATGAAGCATTACGGCATTGACGACATCCGCCTCTTCTATGAAAATGACGAGCGGTTCCTCAAGCAGTTCTGAAAGGAGTTAGACCATGAATCTTTCCATGAAGTGGCTCTCTGATTTCGTAGATGTCAGAGATATTGATATTAAAGACTATTGCGACCGGATGACCCTGACCGGCTCCAAGGTCGAGGGTTATGAAAAAGACGGCGCCGAAATTGAAAATGTCGTGGTAGCGCGCATCAAAAAGATTGAAAAGCACCCCGACAGCGACCATCTGCAGATCTGCCAGATGGATGTGGGCACCGGCACCGATGTACAGATTGTGACCGGCGCGCAGAACATTTTCGAGGGCGCGCTGGTTCCCGCCGCACTGCCCGTGGCGCATCTGCCCGGCGGCGTGGTCATCAAATCCGGCAAACTGCGAGGCGTGCCCTCGGACGGCATGCTCTGTTCCATGGGTGAACTGGGCCTTAGCGTGCACGAATGTCCCGGAAAAGAAGAAAACGGCATCCTCATTCTGGATGAGGACTGCGCCGACAAGATCGGCACCGACATCCGGAAAGTACTCCTGATGGACGACACGAGCGTGGAATTCGAGATCACCTCCAACCGCCCGGACTGCCTTTCGATCATCGGCCTGGCACGGGAAACCGCGGCTTCCTTTGACCGCGAACTGCATCTTCCGATTCCGCATGTAAAAGGCGCGGGAGACGGCGACAGGATCGGCAATTATCTTTCGGTCTGGATCGATGCGCCGGATCTTTGCCCGCGCTATGCCGCCAAAGTAATCAAAAATGTCCGGATCGCCCCCTCCCCCCTGTGGCTCCGGATGCGTCTGCGTGCCTGCGGCGTCCGTCCGATCAACAATATCGTGGACATTACCAACTATGTCATGCTGGAATACGGCCAACCGATGCACGCTTTTGATTACGCTTCTCTTTCCGGCTCCGAGATCCATGTGCGCCGTGCCCGGAACGGAGAAAAATTCAAATCGCTGGACAACATCGACCACATTCTGGACGATACCATGCTGGTGATTGCCGACCGTGAAAAAGCCTGTGCGCTGGCCGGCGTCATGGGCGGTGCAAACAGCGAAATTCTGGATTCCACCCGGACCGTTGTTTTTGAAAGCGCCTGCTTTGCCGGCCCGAATGTGCGTGTGACGGCCAAGAAAAACGGTATGCGGACCGAATCCTCCGGCCGCTTCGAAAAAGGTCTTGATCCCGAAAACTGCTACGGCGCATTGCTTCGCGCCTGCGAATTGGTCGAAATGTTGGACGCCGGCGATGTGGTGGACGGCATGATCGACCTGTACCCCGGTAAGGCCGAACCGGTCACGCTTCCCTTCGAGCCCACGCGCTATAACGCTTTCCTTGGCACCGACATTGAAGAAAATCGGATGATCGCTTATCTTGAAAAACTGGACTGTAAGGTCAGCAACGGAAAAATTGCCGTTCCTTCGTTCAGAAACGATCTCCGTTGCATGAACGACATTGCCGAGGAAATCCTCCGGATGGACGGTTATGACAAAATCCGCTCCACCCGCATCTGCGCTAGCACGACCGAGGGCGGCCGGACGCCGCGCCAGTCCTTTGCCATGGATCTGGAAAACGCGCTGATCGGTATGGGACTGGACGAAATCCAGACCTTCTCCTTCATTTCCCCGAAATATTACGATAAAATCCGGATGCCCGCAGACAGTCTGCTCCGGCGCTCGGTGGTCATCTCCAATCCGTTGGGTGAAGACACCAGCGTCATGCGGACCACCATGCTTCCCTCCATGATGGAAGTAATCGCCCGCAACCTCAATTTCTCCAATGAAAATGTGCGGCTCTTTGAACTGGGCTCCACCTATCTGCCCAACGAAAATCCCGCGCTTCTCCCCGAAGAGGGCCGCGTGCTCTCCATCGGAATGTACGGCGATGCAGATTTCTACACGCTCAAGGGCGTCATTGAAAATCTTCTTTCGCTCTCCGCAGTCAGCGGCGTCACTTACGAGGCCGCGCAGGACAACCCCGCCTATCACCCCGGCCGTTGCGCGCGCGTCCTGACCGGGGACGGAAAAGTGCTCGGCATTTTCGGTCAGGTTCACCCGTTGGTCGGCGCAAATTACGGCGTGACCGTGCCGGTCTTTGTAGCGGAAATCGATTTCCTCGCGCTCTTCGCGGCCTACAACCCCGCCAAGGTTTACCGTCATCTCCCCCGCTTCCCCGCCATCACCCGCGATTTTTCCTTTGTCTGCGATGAATCGTTGGAGGTCGGAAAGATCGAGGCGGTCATGGCCAAGGCCGGCGGAAAACTGGTGGAAAACATCCGTGTGTTTGATATTTACCGCGGCGCACAGGTCGGCGAAGGCAAAAAATCGGTTTCGCTGCGCATGACGCTGCGTGCCGAGGATCACACCATGACGGTGGATGACGCCGAAAAAGTGACCAAAAAAGTGCTCTTCCTCCTTGAGAAGGAGCTAGGGCTGACGCTTCGCGCCTGATATCATGGAAAAAGAAAAAATCGCCCGCATCAACGAACTGGCGCGGCTCTCCAAAAGCCGCGCCCTGAGCGATGCGGAAAGAAAAGAGCAATCGCTCCTGCGGCAGGAATACCTGGATGAGATCAGGATCTCTTTCGGAAATACGCTGGAGCACACCGTGATCGAACGGCCGGACGGCACCCGCGTGAAACTACACAAAAAACAAGATCTCAAATAAGAGCAGGTGCCCTATGAATACCGTTTATCATACCGCCACACCGGAAGAAACCGAAAAGATCGGCTCCCTGCTGGCCAAAGAGATTCTGGAGGATGGCAACGCTCCCCGTTTTGTAGCACTTTTCGGGGATCTCGGCGTTGGTAAGACCGCATTCGTCCGCGGCGTGGCTTCGGTCATCGCGCCCGGCGCCGTCATCCGCTCCCCTACTTTCGCGCTGGTGCACGAACATCTTTCCGGCAAGATCCCGCTCTTTCATTTCGACCTCTACCGAATCACCGGAGAAGACGACCTTTATTCCATCGGATTTGACGATTATCTTGCCCGAAAAGGTCTTTGCCTGACCGAGTGGAGTGAAAATATTGAAAGCGAACTTCCCGCGCATTATTATCGCGTCACCATCCGGAAATGCGGAAAAGAAAACGGGCGGGAAATCACCATTTTAAAGCAATAAGGGAATATTATGCTGATTTTAGCTTTGGATAGTACGGCTCTGGCGGCCAGCGTCGCGCTCTGCCGTGACGAAACGCCGCTGGCCGCCTTTACCCTGCAAAACGGAAATACGCACAGTCAGACGCTGCTGCCGATGGTCAGTTCTGCCCTGAAGATTGCCGGATACACGATCTCCGATGTCGGACTTTTTGCCTGCAGCAAAGGGCCCGGCTCATTTACGGGCGTCCGTATCGGCGCGGCCACCGTCAAGGGTCTTGCCTTTGGGAGCGGGAAACCGGTCATCGGTGTCTCCACCCTGGAAGCGCTGGCCGAAAACCTGATGCCTGCGCGCGGATTGTTCTGTCCTGTCATGAATGCGCGCCGCGGGCAGGTCTACAATGCGCTCTTCCGCTCGGATGGGCAGACGCTTGTGCGCCTTTGCCCCGACCGTGCCGTTTCCCTTCCGGAACTGGAAAAAGAACTGGCCGACTTGGGTGAACCTTATTTCCTTTGCGGCGACGGGAGCGCACTGGCGGCCGGGGCCTTACGCCTGCACGCGCCCGAAAACACCCCGGAACTTCTGCTCCCTCAAAATGCCGTTTCGGTTGCGCGCTGTGCCCTGCGTGCCTATCGCGCCGGTATACGGACTACCGAGGAAGAACTCGCCCCGGCCTACCTGCGCCTGCCGCAGGCCGAACGGGAGCGCCTTGAAAAAGAAAAAGCGAAAAAGGAAGGTACAAAGCCATGAAAAAAATCGTCATCGGCTCCGATCACGCCGGATTTGAAATGAAAGAAGAAATCAAAAAACACCTGGAAGAACGCGGATTTGAAGTGACCGATGTGGGCACGGATTCCGCCGCCAGTTGCCACTATCCGGTTTTTGCAAACCGTCTGTGCCGCCTGATTCAGGATGGGAAAGCCCCGATGGGTATTCTGGTCTGCGGCACCGGCATCGGCATGTCCATGGCCGCCAACAAAGAAAAGGGCATCCGCGCCGCCTGCTGTGGCGACACTTTCAGCGCCCGGCTCACCCGGGAGCACAATGATGCCAATGTCCTTTGCATGGGCGCGCGCGTGATCGGCATCGGGCTTGCGCTGGACATTGTTGACCTGTTTACCGATACGGCTTTTATCGGCGGGAAACACGCCACCCGCGTTGGGATGATTACTGAAATTGAGAACGGTTCTTTCAATGAAAAAGAATAAATTTTCTCATTTTATTGCTGATTGCCTAAAAAAAGCCGCCGGAAAGAACCCCAAACCGCGCACCTCGGCCGTCATTGTGGCCGCCGGGAATTCTACGCGGATGGGTGGAACAGTCTCCAAGCAGTTTCTTCTTCTTTCCAAAATGCCGGTGTTGGCACGCACGCTCCGTGCCTTTGAGGACACCGCGCTGATCCGGGAAATTGTGGTGGTGGCCCGTCCGGAAGATTTCGGCACAATCGAAAGCATGGCCCGAACCTATGGCATTACCAAACTGACGCGCGTGGTTGTGGGTGGTGAAACCAGAGCCGCTTCTGTCAAAAATGGATTTGAAAAAATTTCGCCAGAAAGCGATTTCGTGGCCATTCATGACGGTGCGAGGTGTCTGGTGACGCCGGAAATGATTGAAAATGTCTGCCGCGCCGCTTATCGGCATAAAGCTGCCAGCGCAGTTGCGCCGATAACTGATACTATCAAAACCTCCAATCCGCGCGGTTTTATTAAGGCCAGTTTGGATCGAAAAAAGGTCTTTTCGGCCACCACGCCGCAGGTCTTTTCGGCCGATCTTTACCGCGGCGCGTTCGCCCTTTGCAAAAACCCGGAGGATCTGACCGATGACAACCAACTGCTTGAAAAGCTACCCTTTCCGGTCAAGATGGTGGATTGCGGACGGGAAAACATCAAGCTGACTCTGCCGGTTGACCTTTACCTGGCCGAGGGCATTTTAAAATACCGGGAGGAACAAAACGCATGAGAATCGGACACGGCTATGATGTGCACCGGCTGGTTTTGGGCAGGGCGCTCGTCCTTGGCGGCGTAAAAATCCCGTATGAAAAGGGGCTTCTCGGCCACTCGGACGCCGATGTGCTCACACACGCCGTGATGGACGCCCTGCTCGGAGCGGCGGCGCTGGGTGACATCGGAACGCTCTTTCCGGACAGCGACCCCGCTTTTGCCGGCGCGGACAGCCTGCGCCTTTTAAAGAAAGTCGGCCGCCGGATTGAAAAAGCCGGTTATCAGATCGGAAATATTGATGCGACACTGCTTGCCCAAGCGCCAAAAATCGCGCCGTATATCGGGCAGATGCGGCAAAATCTGGCCGGAGCGCTGTCCGTGCCGATCTCAAATATCAGCGTCAAAGCCACCACGGAGGAAGGTCTCGGCTTTACCGGCACCGGAGAAGGCATGGCCGCCCACGCGGTTGCACTGCTCTTCCCGCGGGAAATCATCCGACCGCTCTAAACGCAAAAAATCCGCCCGGTCCGTGACACCGGGCGGTATTGAAAAGCCGGTTTTCCGGGGCTTTTACGGTTCACGACCCGCTGTTTTTCACTTCCACCCCTTGCCGCCGGCACACTTTAAAAGCCTTTCCCGATGTCAGAATATGTCGAAAGAAAAGAAATTGTGAGGATTCCCTATGAAAATTGCCCCTTCGCTTCTGGCCGCCGATTTTTCGGCGCTGGCCGATTCCGTCTCTAAAATCGAATCGTCCGCCGATTTTCTCCATCTGGATGTCATGGACGGACATTTTGTGCCGAACATCTCTTTTGGCCCCGGCGTCATTACCGCGCTCCGGCCGCTTTCCAAGTTGTTTTTTGATGTTCATCTGATGATCGAGCACCCGGAACGCTATCTTTCCGCCTTCCGAAAGGCAGGGGCGGACGGCATCACGGTACATCTGGAAACGCTGCGTGACCCCGCCGCGACCCTTGATGAGATCAGGACTTTGGGCGCCGCACCGGCACTGGCAATCTCCCCCGAAACGCCTGTTGAAGCGTTACTCCCCTTTCTGCCGCTTTGCAACATGGTGCTGGTGATGACGGTGCACCCCGGTTTCGGCGGGCAAGCGCTCATACCGCAGGCTCTTGCCAAAGCGGCTGTTTTAAAAGAAAAGATCTCTCAACTGGGGCTCAATTGTCTTGTTGAGGCGGATGGCGGCATCAAACCCGCCAACCTTGCCACGGTCCGCGCGGCCGGTGTGGATGTGGCCGGTGCAGGGTCGGCCGGTTTCGGTGCCGCCGACCCTGCGGCTGTCATTGCAGAAATGAAAAAAATCTGAAAAATCCCTTTAGAGAATCCGGGCTTCCGCTCTTTGCAGAAGCCCGGATTTTTTGCTTTCCGCTTACAAAAAGTGTACACCTATTATCTCAATAGGTATACACAATAAAAATGAAAACAGGAAAATAAAACCAAAAAACAGGAAAATATTGTGTAAATATATTGATTTTTCTATATTGTTGTGATATAATAAGAAGAAAAGTGTACGCCTATCAAGATAATAGGTGTACAGTATGGAGGACGTTATGAAGGCTAAAAAATTCAGTTTCCATGCGGGTTTGCTGTGCATAGCCGCGCTTTTTGTCACGCTGCTTTTGCTTCTTTCTTCCTGCGGCGAAGACGACAAGAAGCCGACAGAGACAGTGGATGACAAAAATTTCACTTATGCTGTTGAAAACGGACAGGCGACCGTTGCTTCGTATACCCCATCCGGTGAAATTTCGCCCAAACTGATCATTCCGTCCACATTGGGCGGCTATCCCGTTGTCCGAATCGGCGAAGGTTCCTTTTCCGGTTTGAAAAACATAAAAGAAATTGTTCTGCCGGACAGCGTCACAGATATCGGCAAAGAGGCATTCAAGGACTGCTCTGACCTTACAAGCATCACCATCGGAAACGGCGTTAGTAACATCTATTCTTATGCATTCAACGGTTGCATCAACCTTAAAAACATTTATATAACCGATATAGCGGCATGGTGCAAGATCTCAGGGTTGGATAACCTTATGCAAATAAAAGGTTTATTCGATGGCGGTGTCTACATTGACCGCACGGCATATAGCCTGTATTTGAATAACGAACTCATCACAAATCTCGTGATTCCAGATGGCGTCACCAGCATTGGCTGGGGTACATTTAATGGTTGCACAGGACTCACAAGCGTCACGATTCCGGACAGCGTCACCAACATCGATTCTTATGCGTTCTCCGGTTGTACAGGGCTTACAAGCATCACTATCGGGAACAGCGTCACCAGCATCGGAGATTCTGCTTTCTACGGTTGCACAAGCCTTGCAAGCATTACAATCCCGAACAGCGTCGCCAGCATTGGAAATGATGTGTTCTACCATTGCACAGGGCTTACAAGCATCACGATTCCAGACAGCGTCGCCAGCATTGGAAATGATGTGTTCTACCATTGCACAGGGCTTACAAGCATCACGATTCCAGACAGCGTCACCAGCATCGGAGATGATGCGTTCAGATATTGCTCAGGACTCACAAGCGTCACCATTGGAAACGGTGTCACCAGCATTGGCTGGGGTGCATTTAAGGGTTGCACAGGACTCACAAGCGTCACGATTCCGGACAGCGTCACCCACATCGGAGCTGATGCGTTCGAAAATTGCACAGGACTCACAAGCGTCACGATTCCGGACAGCGTCACCTACATCGGAACTGATGCGTTCGAAAATTGCACAGAACTCACAAGCATCACTCTCGGAAACGGCGTTATCAACATCGGTTCTTTTGCGTTCTCCGGTTGCACGGGACTTACAAGCATCACAATCCCGGACAGCGTCACCAGCATCGGAGATTCTGCGTTTTACCGTTGCACAGGCCTCAAAATCATCTATTATACCGGTACGGAAGCACAATGGGCGAAAATCAGCAAAGAGTATTATTCCATTCCCGACGACATAACGATTGTTTATAATCACAAGCCGACCGTCTGACCCCCTATATTTTTCCCCTGTTTCCGGCGCGTTGCTTTTGCCGCGCCGGAAATGCACGACACACAAAGAAGCACCCGCGCGTTTGCGCGGGTGCTTCTTTGCTCTTTTAAAAACTCAGCGGC
>CAJJIY010000002.1 GCA_905187695.1 uncultured Eubacteriales bacterium
TGTGATATAATCAAAAAAAGATAAAAGACAAATTCAGGTTTCTGGTCTTCTTGCACAAAATAAAGGAGGAGCTATTATGCAAATTGTTTATATTCCAAGCGAATCAATGTCTGTTCAAGGTAAAAAAGATGAAATCTATAAAAGATATGGGAAAGACTGGAATATTAGAGAACAGGGAGGAGGTAACGGAAATTGGTTGTTGACCAGAAAAAGTGATGTGCTTGTAGATGGAAAAAGTTATCGTACTTTTGTACTTGAACACTACGGTAAATCCAAGCTGACAGCGAAGCTTGTTGATAAATTTCGTGAAGATGTAGCAAATGGTAAAATAAAACTGTAAATGCCTATGCCGTTATGCTATGAGCATAGTACATAGCATAACGGCTTCTCTTTCGTTGAGCTAGCAAGGAGGGTGAATATGTCTTTATCCATACAAGAGCGATTAAAAGACCTACGTGTGGAGCGTGGCTTGACGCTGGGGCAGCTTGCGGAGCAGACCGGGCTTTCCAAGTCTGCGCTGGGCAGTTACGAAACGGAAGACTTCAAGGACATCAGCCACTATGCCCTTATCCGGCTGGCGAAGTTTTACGGTGTGACCGCTGATTATCTGCTGGGGCTGTCTGAAATGAAAAATCACCCAAACGCCGATCTTGCAGACCTGCGTTTGAGTGATGAAATGATTGACCTGCTGAAAAGCGGGAGGATAGACAATACCCTGCTGTGTGAGCTGGCGGCGCACCCGGATTTCCCCCGGCTGATGGCTGACCTTGAAATCTATGTGAACGGAACGGCACTGAAACAGGCGCAGGGTGCAAACGCCATAGTGGACACGATGAGCGCAACTGTTATAAAAAAGCATAATCCTGGCATGAGTGATACGCAGTTAAGACAGCTTATCACCGCCCATATTGATGAGGACGAGTTTTGCCGCTATGTGATACAACGGGACATAAACGGGATTGCCCTTGCTCTGCGGGAAACACACAAGGACGATTTTTTCAGCGTCCCAGAGGATAACCCGCTAAAAGAAATGCTGGAAACTGCTGGTGAAATCGTCAGCCAGGACAGCGACACGGAACAAGCGTACTTGGCGTTTATCTGCAAACGGCTCAAGCTGAATTTTAGGAAGCTGTCAGTAGAAGAACGGAAGTGGCTGAAAAAGATTGCGGAAAAATCCGACTTGCTGAAGAATCCAAAACCGCAGAGAGGACGAAGATAAAAAATGCCTGAACGGCGGTTCTGGTTTTTCAGAACCACCATCCAGGCATTTTGTTTAGTAATAGAAAAAGGTGCAGTTGATTATTGCGTATTGTCAATCTCTCTCAAACCGGGTAGTAAAAATACGGCAAGCGCAACGATGATAATGCCAATTCCGCAAATGACAAACCATTTCTCAACTCCCAGCCGCTCCGCCAGAGGCCCGGAAATGACAAGGCCAAACGGCATGGCGAGGGAAGCGGCGCTTGTCAGTAGAGAAAAAACTCTCCCCAGATATTCTGGTTTGACCGTTTCTTGAAAAATCGCATTTTGCACACCGTAAAATGGAGCGGAAATTCCCATAACAGTACAGCACACAACAAAGACAAGAAATGCGTCTGGCGGCAAAAGCCCGGAGAGCATATTGCTAACGCCCATCAGGAGAACGGAAAGACCGATGGTGTACCGCCGTTTCTTAAAACCGCCCCAAATGCTCAGAATGACTCCGCCAAGCAGCATACCAACCGCAAAAGCAATTTCAGCGGCAGAGGCATGGGCCGGTGTTCCTTTGAAGTATGACATACAGATGAGAGGAAAAAGCGTACTGATTGGCATATAAAAGAACATATAAATTACACCAATCCAGAGCAGAGCAAAGAGGCCCCTGTTTTGCTTTAATACCACATACCCCTCTTTCATATCCTGTAAAAACTGTTGTCTTTTCGTTTCTGGACATAGTTCAGGCGTTGGTATGGACGAAATCGCAACAGTCACACAGGCAAGGATTGCACCCACAATATCTAACAATATAATTGCATTAAGAGGCCAAACAGCATATAAAAACGCTGCGGCAGCTGGACTGATAATCGCACTTACTGCTTGCATGGTCTGCGTGTAACCAGCGCATTTTGTAAGTTCCTCTTTTGGCACAATCATAGGTGTTGCTGCGCTGAATGCTGGAGAATGAAAAGCAGTTCCCGCACTTCGGATTAACAGGACAACCATAATAGACCATACGGGCAATTCCATGTAAAACGCCACCAGCGCCAGAATACCGCCAGCGGCGGCAATTATCAAATCCGCACCAATCATTACGCTTTTACGGCTGTGCCGGTCAACAAAAGCACCTGCAAACGGGCCTAAACAGGCTTGCGGCAAAAATCCAATCAGTGTTGCCGCCGTCAATATGATTGCAGAATTAGTTTTCGCAACCAAATAAAAGATAATGGCCATTTGCAAAATACCGCTGCTAATAAAGGATATTGCTTGTCCGGCAAGAAGTGTAAAATAAGTTTTTCTCCATGAATTGTTGTTTTGGGTCATAATGCGAACCTCCTTTTTTATTGCATTGTTCCTTTGTTTCTGCAATAAAAAGCAGGCGTTGTCCCACAGAGAGGGCAGACGCCTGCATAACAACAAAGCACGAAAAAACACCACGATACAGTTCAAAGACTGCTCGTGTCAAACCTACGTGTTCCTTTGCATACGCACGCAAAAAAAGCCCACCATCATGTGGAAAGGTACTTCTACTTTTTATTGCTTATTAGCGTACACAAATTAACACACGTAAGCCTCCTTCCAATCTCAAACTGTCGCACAGTATAACACACATCCGATAGACTTGTCAACCATTTTTAACCTTGTTTTCCATCTTGTTTTTCCATCTCTTACGGGCAGTAGCAAAGCCAGGCGAGCCAGTCAACGGTCAAGATGAACGGCGCTTTCAGCGCCGCCGTTGACAGTCTCGCCCGTCTTTGCTAATGGGTAATCAAGGCGGGAAAGCCATTTTAGGGCTTTCCCGCCCATTTCAATTTTGGGAGAAGAAAGGCCCCAAAATGAACGAGTGCGGCCAAACACTTTTAGGGATTGGCCACCTTGTCCACCCATCCAGCGGGGCGGCGGGGAACGGTCAAGGCCGGGCGTCAGCCCATTCATTTCAGCCTTGACGGTTTCCTGCCGTCCTGCTACTTTTCCCGGAGTGTGGCCACACATCTGGTCACGGTGTCCAGAGCTTTGGGACTTTTTGTCCCATAGGCCGGGGGCGGAGGACGAGGGACGGGGGCTTTCATAATACGCCCTGTCTGCTGCTGAAATCAGCCCTTTGTTTCCGGCTTACCAGCCCCAAACAAAGCCCTGCTTTCCTGCCGCGTCAAATGCCCTTGCCCTCCCCGGCGGCAACGGTATTTTCAGGGCAACGCCGACAGAGCGTATAACACACTACACTTTGCTCCGCAAAGTCGTGTGCCAAATGGGGCGCTGCCCCCTTTGGAAACCCCCGCAACAAACAGGTGCTATGCACCCAGCCGGGAGCATAGCGCCGTTTGTTGTCAGCAGCCCGTTTCACGGTCTGCGTGTAGTTCCTTGTAAACTGACCTAAATTATTCGTCAAAAATCAACATATTCAAGTTCAACTCCCCGTGGACGCCTGCACCCTTTTAGGCTTAAAAAGACGCTCCTTTTTGTTCGTCATTGACAAAAAGACACACGCAAAAGGAGCATATAAAACTCCGATGCGTGTGTCTTTTTCTATGCAAAACAGGGGAAAATTGCCGATTTTATGTCAGTTTACCCTTTTTGTTGTTTCTTCGCATATCGCCGTAGGGATTTGTTCTTTGCTTTTGATGTTGCGCGGGGCAGAAATTCCGGCGATAACCTTCACGCCCTACGCTTAATTGTGTCAGAAGTCATCCCGTTTATGCCCGGCACTTGCCTGTTTGCTTGACAAAATTAATAAAATATGGTATTGTCATTATAGCGTTGCAAAGTTGTGAAGGGAGAAATGTATGGCAAAAAAATATGTTTATACGGGCAGAATCAAGCATTACTGCGCTTGCTGCGGCAAACTTCTGGAAACAGAATGGAACGCTCGGTATGAAAGTGATCTGTCCTCGGTGGTTCAGGTCGATTCCGACAATTTCGCGATCGTCCGTGACCGGCTGTGCGGGAAATGTCAGCACGAAGAAAACGCCGGAAAAATAAAAAAGGCCGGTAAAGTCTTTAAGTTTTTGGCGATTACCGCCGTTGTGGTACTTTTGATAACCGGCGTGGCTCTTGCCACCGGTTACTTGTTGAACGGTGCGGTTTTCGGGAATTCCGACATGCTTAAAAAAAAGTTTTGACAAAAAACTCGAACAGTTTGAAAAAGACGAACGCAAAAGAGAATATAACGACGGTTGCGAAGCAGTCGCCACCGCTGTCAAAGAGTGTTTTTCCACAAACGATTACACCATATATTATTACGGCGAAAACGGGAAAATCGAGATTATCAAATACACCGTGGCAAACACGACCTTATTCTCTTTAAAGTTTGATAAAAACTACGGCGAATACGCAAACAAGACCTATGTTATCAAAGGCGGCGTGATTTACGAAAACGGCAACGGGAAGTTTGCTTACAACGCCACGAGCGAAAGTTACTCCGACTTGAAAGCGGCGCTGGAATCCTATTTGCCCGAATATTCTTTCAAAACGGATATTTTTTCCTCTCGCGCAAGCATCAGCGATGAAACGAGTGTGATTACGGATGTGCTCTATTCCGCTTCGACCACCGTTTACTGCAACTACGGCGAGAACGAATTGTACTTTAAGAACTCGGGCGAGTTTTACAGCGCTTCTTTCGACGAAACAGGCAGAGGTAAAACGGTTTCATTCCCGAAAGAAAGCGAATACACGGCCAAATAAGATATCACGAGGCGGACCGGTTGAATCGCTTCAAATCCTCTGCGGACGCCTACTCCCTTCTCTGCGTCATCGGCAAAACAAAAAGGATGGGCAACAATCATCCTTTTTGTTTTTTGCGGTTTTAGGTATTTACAAGCGGCCGGATCAATGGTATATTTATGTTATGAGACAGATGCGAAACCCGGGAACGGGATAATTAATGTGCCGCAAGGCAGATGTTCTCTTTTGCCGTGAGGCCGCTGATAAATCCCGTTTCGCCCCTTTTTTGATCCTATCGGAAAACCTGTTTTCCCGTCTGTCCTTTGTCATCATGAAAAGCGAAAGGAGAAACCATGGCCGGATTTGAAAAATTGTGCTTTCGCGGTGCTTTTCGCAATTATCAGGAGCGTGTGCTTCAAAATGCCGGCGCCTATCTCTCTGACGGGAAACTGAACCTTGTCGCCGCGCCCGGAAGCGGGAAAACCGTTCTGGGACTGGAACTGATCCGCCGGCTTGGCATGCCCTGTATTATTTTCTCCCCGACCACCGCCATCCGGGCGCAATGGGGACAAAGACTGGCAGAAGATTTTCTTTCCGTTCCCGATGAGGTCCATGCGCTGTATTCGGAAGATCTGCACACGCCCAAACTGATCAACTCGGTCACTTATCAGGCGCTCTTCAGTGCCGTAGAAAAAGTGCGTCTGAGCGGAGAGGACTGCTCGGATCTGGATCTTTTTGATATTCTCCGGGAGAGCAACATCCGAACAATTTGTCTGGACGAGGCGCATCACCTGAAAAACGAATGGCAAAGAGCCCTGGAAAAATTTGTGTCCGCGCTGGATCCCGGAATCAAAATCATTTCTCTGACCGCAACGCCGCCCTATGACGCCCAAACAACCGAGTGGCAACGCTATGTGGGGGTGTGCGGAGAAATTGACGAAGAAATCTCGGTGCCGGAGTTGGTACGCCAGCAAACGCTCTGCCCCCATCAGGATTATATTTACTTCAATTACCCCACCGAAGAAGAGCTTTCAAGCATAAAAATTTATCGGCAACACGCCGAAGAAGCCCTTTTGGAGTTGCGTTCACTTCCCCTTTTCGGCCGGCTTTACCGGACGCTCCACGCCCGGCGCACGCCGCAAGCCTTTGAAGTTGCTCCCGATGAAGCGCAGTCGTTATTTTTGTTGCTTCGGGAATATGATTATCCGGTCTCTTCCGGGGCCGTGCGCCGCCTGACGGGAAAAAAGATTCTCCCCTTCTTTCGTCTTTCAAATGCCGAAAAGGCCATCCGTTTCTTACTTCATAGCGATTTCCCGGACGAAAGTGAAAAGACGCAGATTAAAGAAATACTCAAAAAGCACGGAGTCTTTGAAAAAGGCGAAGCGGCTCTTGCCGCAAACGAAAAACTGAACCGCCGGTTGGTCGCCTCTGCCGGAAAATTGGACAGCATTGCGCAAATTGCAAGAACCGAATACGACGCAATGAAAGAAAAACTCCGTTTGCTGATTCTGACCGACTATATCGGGAAAGAAAATCTTTCGCAAACCGGAAAAGATGAAAAGCCCTTTGCCGTTCATGCCGTCAGTATTTTCAGGACGCTTCTTTCCCGTTGCCCACAGATCCGGATGGGTCTGCTTTCCGGTTCGCTGATGATTTTGCCAAGATCTCTTGAAACAACCGGCGTTTCCTGCCGCAAGACAGACATTCCGGGGACGGACTATTGCACGGTCACTTTTTCCGGACCGATAAAAAATGCGCTGGACTTTTTCAAAACACATTTTGCCTCCGGAGAGATTCAGTTGCTCGTGGGAACCAAATCTCTGCTTGGAGAAGGGTGGGACGCGCCTTTTGTCAATACGCTAATCTTAGCCAGTTTTGTGGGCAGTTTTGTGCTCTCCAACCAGATGCGCGGCCGCGCGATCCGGGTCTGCCGGGACGACCCCCAAAAAAGTGCAAACATCTGGCATCTGGTATCGGTTCTGCCCACACATTTTCAAAACGGAAAAATTCCCCTGCGCACGCTCCTGACAGAAAATCAGGAAGAGCCGAACGGTATGGATTTTGAGCTGATGAAACGGCGATTTGATACTTTTATGGGCCCCAATGACGAAACCGGCCGGATCGAAAGTGGCATAGAACGGATAACCGCCATAAAACCGCCCTATTCTCCGAGCGGTTTTGAACGCATCAATCGTGAAATGTGCAACCAGGCGTCTCATCGCGAACGGCTTGCGACACTTTGGGAAGTTTCCCAAAAGACCGCCCCGGAAGTAAAAACGGAAACGCGCGTTCCAAAAGAAAAGCGGATCCCGGCCTTTACCTTTTGGGATCTCCTGCCGGACTATCTTGCATCGCTTTTCTTCGCGTCGGCCTCGACAGCTTTTTTGAAGGAATTTTTATTTTCCACGCTTCCCGTTTTTCTTCTGCTCTTTGCCGTGTCGTTTTTGCTTTTCCTGCCTTTGCTTTTCAAAATCCTGCGGCGAACGCTCTTACATCTGAGCCCTGCCCGTTCGATCAGGACGATGGTGCAGGCTGTATTGAAAACCCTGCAGTGTTACGGCCATATTTCTCCCAATGCCCGCGTGTGCACAAAATCCGACAAAGAAAAAAATTATGTCTCTCTTTCGCTTGCAAACGCCACTTTGCGGGAGCAAAATCTTTTTAACGAAGCTGTCACACAGCTTCTCTCCCCGATCGGAAACCCGCGCTATATTCTGATTGCCAAAACAAGATTCGGACGGGACAATGAACGGTTTTCTTTTGCCTGCCCGGATATTCTCGGAAAAAGGAAGGAAGCCGTTCTGACACTGGAAAAAGAGCTCCGGAAGACCACCCGGCCTTTTTCGGCCGTCTTTACCCGGAGCGAAGAAGGGCGAAAAAAGCTGATCCGATGCCGGCGGCGCTCCTACCTTACCGCCAATGACGCCATACTTTCCAAAATGATGACGAATTGAACACAGGCAATTGCTCCTCAGGGTCATTGACAAAAGCGACACCGAAAAAAGCAGGTCGTGCGGCAAGCCACGCGACCCTTGGGTGTGAAAAAACTACCTGATGCTTCCCTCGCCGCCCATGAGAGCGGTCATCTCCTCGATGCGCTCCAGCGGAAAAGGCGGCTGCGTCAACGGTTTCAGCGCAATGCTCATCAGTTTCATCGGATTGTCGTCTGCGGCCACCCGATTGGAACAAAGCGCGCCGCAACGCCGACAGCGATGAATCAGTGCCCATTCGCCGCCCCGACGCACCCAGACCGCCACCGGCTCCATAATACCGCCGCAATCGCTTGCGCGGTCGCCGGGCGTCACATCGACATGAAGACTGGAAAGGCAGTTCGGGCAATGGTTGCGGTGGTCGCTCCCGGCATTTTCCGGTGTGCAGAGCCGTCCGCAGACGCGGCAGGTGAAACTGTCGTGACAAGGGTGAGATTTATAGTAGTCTTTTTCAAATGTTTTCCGTTTGTTTTCTCGGTTCATGTGTTTCCTCCCAAAATGTTCTGCATTTCCGGAAGGAATGGCGTGTGTGAATTTACCAGACCTCCCGGTCAGTGCACACACTCCGAATGATTCATTGCTGTTTTCAAAAAAACTCCTTTGAAATTGATTTTGGTTTTATCCGTCAGCCGCCCTCCCATTCCGCGCGGAAGTACGGTCTGATTTTCCTCTGAAACGGACGGAGGTTTTCAGGCCGTTCGTCCGGAACCGACTTTATCATAGGACAAAAAGCGATTTTATTCAAGCTTTTCCCGCAAAAACATGGATTTCCGGTTGACATCGGATTTTTTTGCGTTATAATAAAATTGCCGAATATATATAAAGGAGGGTTTATTATGGGGAAATTTGTCATCTACAAAACGGCGACGGGGTATAATTTTTCACTTTACGCCGCCAATCAGGTCAAACTTTGCAACGCATCCGGCGTTTACAAAAGCAAAAATTCGGCCAAAGCGGTGCTGGACAGTATTTCGCGGGTGGCCGGCCGTTGTCTGGAGCAAAAGCGCATTGCCGATACCACGCTGCAGACGCCGAGCGAATCTCCCTGCCCCAAATTTGAACTGTATCTGGACAAAACGGGGCTTTACCGCTTCCGCCTGATCGCCGAAAACGGCGAAATGATTGCCATATGCGAAGAAGGCTATAAATCCAAACAAGGCGCGCAGAACGCCCTGCGCAGCATGGCCGAAAACGCGGCAAACTGCGAAATCGTAGACGAAACAACAGACAAAGGCGAAAAGTAAACCCGTTTCGGGGGTAATTTGAGAGGCACCGGCAACCCGGTGCCTTTTTTTAGTATTTGCTTTCAAACAAAAAGCCGCCCAAAAATCCGGAAAAACGGGAATTCTCTCCTTTCGCGTTTTTTTGTGGGAATCTCTATAAAAGTATAGCATTTTTATTAAAAGTATGTTATAATGAGATGAAAACAACCCGGAGGTGTGAAAATGAAATATCTGATTGCTTCCGATCTGCACGGCAGTGCGCTTTACACGGAAGAAATGCTTTCGCTTTTTGACCGTTCCGGGGCGGACCGGCTGATTCTGCTGGGTGATCTGCTCTATCACGGCCCGCGCAACGACCTGCCCGATGGTTATGACCCCAAGCGCGTGGCCGCCCTGCTTGCCGGGCGGAGCGAAAAAATTCTTTGCGTACGCGGCAACTGCGAAGCCGAGGTGGATCAGATGATGCTCCCCTTCCCGGTCATGGCCGAATATGCCTGGTTTACCGAGGGCGGCCGTCTCTTTTTCCTGACGCACGGCCACCGTTTCGGCCCGACCAACCGTCCCCCCCTCTCCCCCGGCGATGTGCTGGTCTGCGGACACACCCACATTCCGGCTTTTGAGGAAAACAAAGACGGATATTACCTCAATCCCGGCTCCGTCTCCATTCCGAAAGACGGCAGCGTGCGCGGCGCCGTGCTTCTTTCCGGCGACCGGATCGCTTTTACCGATCTTTCCGGCCGAATCTGGCGCGAATGTACCCTTCCCCCAACGAAATAACCCATATGGCATACCTTTTCCCCAAAAACTAAGACGAAGGAGTAAAACAATGAAAGTCACAGTTTGCATCGGTTCCTCCTGTCATCTCAAAGGTTCCAGACAGGTGGTAAGCGGTCTCAAATCCCTCATTGAGCAAAGCGGCGTTTCCGACCGGGTTTTCCTTTGCGGCGCGTTTTGTCTCGGCAAATGCCAGGAAGGCGTATGCGTGGCGCTGGATGACCGCATCTGCTCCGTATCCCCGGACAGCGTGGAAGCGTTTTTCAGGGATGAAATCCTCAAAAATCTGTAAGGAGGCCGTATGCTTTTCGTTGAAATCTGCGTGGGCAGTTCCTGCCACTTAAAGGGTGCTCCGGAGATCGTTTCGCTTTTTGAAAGCGAAATTGCCAAACGGCATCTGGAAACGGAGCTCATCCTGTCCGGCAGTTTCTGTACCGGACGCTGTAACCGGGAAGGCGTGACCGTGACGGTCGGTGATGAAATTTTCACCGGCGTGACGCCGACCACCTTCCCCGCCTTTTTTGCGGAAAAAGTATTGCCCGCCATGGAAAAAGCAAAGGAGTAAGTTGTGTCAAACTGTCTGACGCTGAAAAAATCAAACTGCAAAAACTGCTATAAATGCATCCGGCACTGCCCGGTGAAATCCATCCGTTTTTCCGGCAACCAGGCGCACATTATCGGCAACGAATGCGTGCTGTGCGGCCAGTGTTTCGTCATCTGCCCGCAGAATGCCAAGGAAATTGTAGAAGAGCGGGAAAAGGTCAAGGTCATGATTGATTCCGGCGCGCCGGTTTTTGCAAGCCTTGCGCCTTCCTTCATTGCCAACTATGAAGGCGTGGGGATCCGCGGCATGACGGCGGCACTCCGGGCGCTGGGATTTGCCGGCGCGGAAGAAACCGCTGTGGGCGCAACACTAGTTAAAAAAGAATACGAACGCCTGCTCGCAGATGGAACACCCGACCTTCTGATCTCTTCCTGCTGTCATTCCGTCAACCTGCTCATTCAGAAATATTTTCCAGCGGCCCTGCGTTATCTTTCGCCGGTGCTTTCTCCCATGCAGGCGCACGCCGCCGATCTTAAGCGCCGGCATCCCGATGCAAAGGTTGTTTTTATCGGCCCGTGCGTAGCCAAGAAGGACGAGGCCGAGCATTATGCGGGCTATGCCGACGCTGTGCTGACCTTTGAAGAACTGAGTGCGTGGCTCAAGGAAGCCGGCGTGACGCTCACGCCCGACCTTGACGATGCAGAAAAAAGCCGCGCGCGGCTCTTCCCTACTACAGGCGGTATCTTGCGCACCATGACCGAAAAGAATCCCGATTATACTTATCTTGCCATTGACGGCGCAGAAAACTGCATGAGCGCTCTACGCGACATTTCCAGCGGCAAGCTTCACCGGTGCTTTATCGAAATGTCGATGTGTACGGGCAGCTGCATCGGTGGACCCGTCATGGAAAAAAGTCGCCGTCTGCCCGTCACCGATTTTGCGGCCGTGAGCCGCTACGCCGGCGAAGAAGACTTTGACGTGGACCTGCCGGAAACCGGTGCGCTGGCAAAGGAATTTGAGCCTATTGAACTGCGGAACGGCATGCCCGGCGAAGCCGAAATTACCGAGGTACTCCGTAAAATGGGCAAAAACAAGCCGGAGGATGAACTCAACTGCGGCTCCTGCGGCTATAACACCTGCCGGGAAAAAGCGATTGCCATTTGCCATGGAAAGGCCGAAATCTCCATGTGCCTGCCTTTCCTCAAGGAAAAAGCCGAAAGTTTTTCGGACTGTATCGTCGGCAACACCCCCAACGGCATCGTCGTGGTCAACGAAGCCATGGAGGTTCAGCAGATCAACAACGCGGCTTTGCGGATGATGAACATCCGTTCTGCTTCGGATCTGCTGGGAGATCAACTCAATCGTGTGCTGGATCCCGCGCCCTTCCTTGAAGTACTCAGGAGCGGTCGAAGCATCCACAACCGCCGTACTTATCTGGCCGAATACAAACGCTATGTGGAGGAAACCGTGGTCTTTGACCAGACCTGCCGTTTGTTGGTGGCCATTATGCGGGACGTAACCGACGAGGAAAGCGAACGCGAAAAGAAAGAAAGCCTCAACCGCCAAACCATAGAGGTGGCCGACCGCGTGGTAGACAAGCAAATGCGGATTGTCCAGGAAATTGCCTCCCTGCTGGGTGAGACTGCGGCCGAAACAAAAATCGCACTGACCAAACTCAAGGAGAGTATTTCGGATGAATGACCTTTGCCCCGATATCGGATACAGAAGCATCAACCATGCGGGCGAACAACTCTGCGGAGACCATGTAGATATAGTGGAAGAGGGAGAAAACTCGCTGGTTGTGGTGCTGGCAGACGGACTGGGAAGCGGTGTAAAAGCCAGCATTCTCTCGACGCTCACCGCCAAAATCATTTCCACCATGATGGCTGACGGACTGACCCTGGCCGACTGTGTGGAAACCATTGCCAAAACCTTGCCCATCTGCTCGGTTCGCGGAGTGGCCTATTCCACTTTTACCATTCTGCATTTGGTGAACAACCGGGAAATGCAGCTGATTCAGTATGACAATCCCCCAACCATTCTTTTCAGAGGCGGAAAAAACTATGACTACCCGAAAACCGAGATACGGATTGACGGAAAAATTATCTATCAATCGGTGATCCCGCTTCAGGAAGGTGACATTTTCGTGGCCATGAGCGACGGTTGTCCCCACGCGGGAATCGGCACAGCCTATAACTTCGGCTGGAAGCAGGAAGAGATCGTTTCTTTTTTGGAGCCACTCTCCTGCGTTGGCTATACGGCCAAAACCCTCTCGACCATTCTCATTGACGAGGTGAACCGTCTGTACGGCGGTGCGCCGGGCGATGATGCCACCGCCTGCGTGTTGCGTGTGCGCAAACGCGAGCCGATGAATCTGCTTTTCGGGCCGCCCGCCAACCGGGACGACGCCGGGCGGATGATGTCGCTCTTTTTTTCGCGGGAAGGCAAACATATCGTATGCGGCGGTACGACCGCCGGTATCGCGGCGGCCTACCTCGGAAAAACCGTAAAGGCCAGCCTCTCTTACGGCGGAAGCGATCTGCCCCCCACCGCCGAGATCGAAGGGGTCGATCTGGTGACCGAGGGCGTAATCACCATGAACCGCGTGGTGGAATACGCGCGCGACGCCATCGGAGACAACAAGCTATATGAAAAATGGGGGGTTGCGCATGACGGTGCCTCCAAGATCTGCCGATTGCTCTTTGAAGAGGCCACCGACATCAATTTTTACGTAGGAAGAGCCGTTAACCCGGCGCATCAAAACCCAGATCTGCCGATTAACTTCAACATTAAAATGAATCTCGTCAAAGAACTTTCCGAGTGCCTGCGGAAGATGGGAAAAAAAGTAAAGATCAGTTATTTCTGAAGGAGAACCCATGAGAAAATTCGATACCAAAGTCCAACATCTCAAATACAAAGTCCTGCGTGAGGTGGCAAGGGATGCCTTTGCCGACCGTCTGCCCGAAAGCGCCATTGACATTCCCATGACCATTGTTCCCGGAAAAGTGCCGACCATGCGTTGCTGTGTTTATAAAGAACGGGCGATCGTCACCGAGCGTGTCAAGCTGGCGATGAGCCGGGAAAATACGGACGGACACGTGATCGAGGTTATTGATATTGCCTGCGACGAATGTCCGATGGGCGGCTATGAGGTGACCAACGCCTGCCGCGGCTGTCTGGCACACCGCTGTGAGGATGTCTGTCGCTTCGGTGCCATCTCCTTTGACCAGAACCATGTGGCGCACATTGATAAATCCAAGTGCAAGGAGTGCGGCGCGTGCTCCAAGGTCTGCCCCTATAGCGCCATCCACAATTACAAGCGCCCCTGCGAAACAGCCTGCAAGGTGAAGGCCATTTCCATGGGCGAGGACAAAGAAGCCCGCATTGATTACAACAAATGTATCTCTTGCGGCGCGTGTGTTTATCAGTGTCCTTTCGGCGCAATCACCGACCGCTCCTACATTCTCCATGTGATCGACATTCTCAAAAACGCAAAAAAAGCCAAAGCCTATGCCATTGTCGCCCCCTCCATTTCCAGTCAGTTTACCTATGCCAAATTAGGGCAGGTTGTGACCGGGCTGCGCGAGCTTGGCTTCCATACAGTAGTGGAGGCGGCGCTGGGTGCGGATATGGTGGCGCAGGCAGAATCCAAGGAATTGGCCGAAAAAGGCTTTCTCACCAGCTCCTGCTGTCCGGCTTTCGTGGACTACATCGGCAAAAATTTCCCGGATTTAGTTCCTTTTATCTCACATAACCTTTCCCCGATGGCCATGATTGCCCGCTACATAAAGGAAAAAGAACCTGATTGCAAAACCGTCTTTATCGGCCCCTGCACAGCCAAAAAAGCCGAGGTGCAAAAAGAGAGCGTGACTCCCTTTGTGGACGCGGCTATGACCTTTGAGGAATTGCAGGCGCTCTTTGACAGCCGGGACATTGACATTACCGCGCTCCCGGAGGGCGTGCTGGACAACGCCTCTTATTTCGGGCGGATCTTTGCCCGGTGCGGCGGACTTTCGGACGCAGTGGCCGAAGGTCTGAAGGAACAAGGCATTGACTTCCCGCTGAAAGCCTGCTCCTGTGACGGCATTGAACAATGCAAGATGGCGCTTCTTCAAAAGAGCAAGGGCCGGCTGGACGCCAACTTTATTGAAGGCATGGCCTGCGTGGGCGGCTGTATCGGCGGAGCGGGGTGCCTGACGCACGGCGAAAAGAACCGCGCCGAAGTGGATAAATACGGAAAAGAAGCACTGGAAAAGACGATTAAGGACGCCGTTTCCATGCTGCACTGATACCCTACAGAAAGAAAAACACGGAACATTTTCGTTCCGTGTTTTTTCATTTACCGGGTCACGACCAACGCGCACCAGCCGTTGTCGTCCCGGCGTTCTTTGATTCGCAGTCCCGCGTCGGCAAGTGTCTTGGCCACTTCCTCCGCCCGCTCGGTAATGATGCCGGAAGCCAGCAGAATACCGCCTTCTTTTAAGTAACGGCCGACATCGGGTGCCATGCGGATGATGATATCCGCCACAATATTGGCACAGATCAGGTCAAACGGGCCCTCGGCAAGGCTGACATCCCTTAACAGATCGGAAACGGCACAGGTAATGTTCCGCTCGCCGCTCTCTTCAATATTTTCGCGTGCCACGCGCACGGCCATCGGGTCAATGTCATAGGCCGCGACCGTTGCAGCGCCCAGTTTTGCGGCGCAGATGGAAAGAATGCCGCTTCCGCACCCGACATCCAACACCCGGTCGCCGGGACGGAGATTCTCCTCCAGAAGGCGGATGACCAGGCGGGTGGTTTCATGCGTGCCCGTCCCGAAGGCCATGCCGGGATCCATGCGGACGATGAGCTCGCCTTCCTTGGGGGTATATTCTTCCCACGCAGGCACAATGACAATCTTATGGCCGATGTGCAGCGTTTTGTAATAGGCTTTCCAGGAGTTGGCCCAGTCCTCTTCCCTGACGCCGCCCAGCGTGATTTCGCCGTTTATGCCGGACGCATTCATCCGCTCCCGGATAAAGGAAACCGTATCGTTGCAGGGTCTGTCCTCCGGCAGAAAAAGCGAAACAGAGACCTTGGTCTTGTCGGCGTTGAGAATACTTTCGTCGATGAGGTCGCCATAACAGGTGGAAAGGTCGATGTCGCTCATATCCTCAATCATGAGATTGTTGCTTTGCATACTCATGATGGCAATAAGGTCGTCCCGATCTTCCAGGGGTACCGTCACCTTCACCTGCGTCCATTTGCCTTCGTATTCCATGCGTTACTCCTTCTTGCGTTTTTCAAAAATCCGCTTGAAAAAGCCGGATTTGCGGGCATAGTTTCCTTCGCCGCAATCATCGGCAAACGCACGCACCTCGGCCTTTTGCTTTTCCGAGAGGCCGCGCGGGATCTCCACATTCACCTGAAAGATGAGATCGCCCCGGCGCGAGGAATTGACATACGGAATACCTTTGCCGCGCAGGGTAAAGCGCGTGCCGGGCTGCGTCCCTTCCGGAATTTTATATTTGACATTTCCCTCCAGCGTGGGAATTTCGATCTCGGCGCCCAAAATGGCGTCGGTCACAGGCAGGGGAACCTCACAGAAAATGTTGTAACCGTCCCGCTCGAAAATGGCATGGGGTTTGACCGACACCTGCAATATGAGATCGCCGGCCGGGCCGCCGTTGAGGCCATCGTTTCCCTGACCGCGCAGCGCAATGCGCTCGCCGTCGTCAATACCGGCAGGTATGGAGACCTCCAGTTTTTTGGTCACGCGGATAAATCCGGTTCCCCGGCAGTTCGGGCAGGGATTGCGGATAATCTTTCCTTTTCCGCGGCAGTTGTCACAGGTGGTGGTGCTCTGAAACTGCATGCCACCCAGCCGCTGAACCACCCGCATCTGCCCGGAACCGTGGCATTTGGGACAGGTTTCGGCTGTGCTGCCCTTGGCCGCGCCGGAACCGCCGCAATCCGGACAACGGCCGACACGGTTATAGCTGATCTCCTTCTTTACGCCGAAAGCGGCCTCTTCAAAGGTGATGCTGACCCGTGCGCCGATATCGTCTCCGCGCATCGGGCCGTTACGCCGCGCCGAAGAAGAACCGCCGAATCCGCCGCCGAAGAAGGAACTGAAAATATCTCCGAAATCGCCAAAGCCGCCAAAACCTGCGCCGCCCGCACCGCCGCCGGCGGCCGGATCAAAGGCCGCATGACCGTATTGGTCATATTTGGCGCGTTTGTCGCTGTCCGAAAGGACATCATAGGCCTCGTTGACCTCTTTGAATTTCATCTCGGCTTCTTTGTCGCCGGGATTCATATCGGGGTGATACTTCTTTGCCAACGAACGATAGGCTTTTTTGATCGTTGCTTCATCGGCATTTTTTTCGACACCCAATACCTCGTAATAGTCTTTTTTATCTGCCATGGTTGCTCCTTGCTTTTATGCATTTGAAAGGAGGAAGGGGGCGGCCGTCTCCGACATCCCCCTTTTTGCCTGACCGACCGGCGAAGCCGCACGGCCGCGCGGCCTCTTATTGGTTGGTCTTGTCTTCAAAATCGGCGTTGTAGCAACCGTCGCCGCCGGCGTTGCCGGCATTGTTTGCGTTGCCTGCATCCGCGCCGGGAGCGCCCTGCGCGCCGCCCTGCTGCTTATAAAGTTTCTCGGAAAGGGCGTAGAAGGCCTTTTCAAGCGCCTCGGTATCGGCCTTGATCGCTTCCGTATCGCCGCCGCTCACGGTGGTGCGGAGTTTTTCCAGCGCGCTCTTCACTTCGGCCTTGTCGGCATCCGGCAGTTTGTCGCCGATTTCGCCCAGCGTCTTTTCGCTCTGGAAGATCATCGACTCGGCGCGGTTCTTGACATCGACCGCTTCCTTTTGCTTCTTGTCCTCGGCCGCGAATTTTTCGGCGTCTTTGACGGCGCGGTCAATCTCTTCCTTGGACATATTGGTGGAAGAAGTGATGGTAATGTGCGTTTCCTTGCCGGTGCCGAGATCTTTGGCGCTGACATTTACAATGCCGTTGGCATCAATATCGAATGTGACCTCAATCTGCGGAACGCCGCGGGGAGCGGCCGGAATGCCGTCCAGATTGAAGCGGCCCAGCGTGGTGTTGCCGGCGGCCATTTCACGCTCGCCCTGCAGGACATGAATCTCCACCGAGGTCTGCCCGTCGGCGGCCGTGGAATAAACCTGACTCTTTTTGACCGGAATGGTGGTGTTCCGGTCGATGATGCGGTTGAAAACGCCGCCCAGCGTTTCGATGCCCAGCGACAACGGCGTGACATCCAACAGCAGCAGGTCCTTGACATCGCCGCCCAGCACACCGCCCTGAATGGCGGCGCCGACAGCCACACATTCATCGGGGTTGATGCCCTTGAAGGGCTCTTTGCCGATGAACTTCTTCACGGCATCCTGCACGGCAGGGATACGGGTGGAACCGCCCACCAGCAGGACCTTATCGATCTCGGAAACGCTCTTGCCGGCATCGGCCAGCGCCTTCTTGGTGGGTTCCATGCAGGCATCCACCAGATCGGCGGTCATCTGATCGAATTCGGCGCGGGTCAGCGTAGCCTCGAAATGAAGCGGGCCGGCGCTGGTGGCCGTGATGAAGGGCAGGTTGATGTTGGTGGAGGTCATGCCGGACAGCTCAATCTTCGCCTTTTCGGCCGCGTCCTTGAGTCTTTGCATCACCATTTTGTCGCCGCGCAGATCCACGCCGTTTTCACGCTGGAACCGATCGGCCATCCAGTTGATGACGCGCTGGTCGAAATCGTCGCCGCCCAGCCGCGTGTTGCCGTTGGTGGCCAGCACCTCGAAAACGCCGTCCGAAATTTCCAGGATCGACACATCGAAAGTACCGCCGCCCAGGTCAAAGACCATAATGGTCTGATCTTTTTCCTTGTCCATGCCGTAAGCCAGCGCCGCGGCGGTCGGCTCGTTGATAATCCGCTTGACATCAAGGCCGGCGATCTTGCCTGCGTCCTTGGTGGCCTGCCGCTGTGCGTCCGAGAAGTAAGCCGGCACGGTGATGACGGCTTCGGTAACCGGCGCGCCGAGGTATGCCTCCGCATCGGCCTTCAGCTTCTGCAGGATCATGGCCGAAATCTCCTGAGGCGTATAGCTCTTGCCGTCGATTTCCACTTTATAGGTGCTGCCCATGTGCCGTTTGATGGAGCTGACTGTCCGGTCGGGGTTGGTGATGGCCTGGCGCTTTGCAACCTGGCCGACCATGCGCTCGCCGGTCTTGGAAAACGCCACCACGGAAGGCGTGGTGCGCGCCCCTTCGGGGTTGGGAATCACATGAGGTTCATTGCCCTCGAAAACTGCCACACAAGAGTTGGTCGTACCCAAATCAATACCGATAATTTTTCCCATAACTGTTTCCTCCAAAAAGAACTCTTTATCTGAATTTTTGAATTTTTAATTTGCCACTTTGACCATGGCGTACCGGAGTACCCGGTCGCCGCGTTTATAACCTGCCTGAAGCACCTCGACAATCTCGCCCTCGCCCTTGGTTTCATCCTCTACATGGAGAACGGCGTTGTGAAGGTTGGGATCGAAAGTTTCGCCGACTTTTCCGACCGGAACCACCCCCAGTTTTGCGAGGGTGTCGTTGACGCTCTGAAGCGTCATGGCAACGCCTTTGGCGACTTCTTCACCGCCCGTGTACTGTGCCGCCCGTGTGAGATTATCCACCACCGGGAAAAGCGCCTTCAGTGCATCGGCATAGGCATCATTGTAAATGTTGTCCCGCTCGCGCGCGGTGCGCTTGCGGAAGTTGTCATATTCGGCATAAAGCCGCACATACTGATCGTTTTTTTCGTCCAGTTTTTTCTGAAGCTCTTCCAGCTCCTTTCTGGCCACAGCCAGTTCCCTTTTTTCTTTTCCCCCGTCCTTCGGGTGCTTTTTAGGTTCGCCCTCGGTTTTTTCTTTTTCGGTCGTATCCTCTTTTTCGGGGCATTTTTCTTCATCCGTCATGGCTTTCATCTCCTTTTTCTTTAGGGCCCGGCGCATTCAAAAGATTTGAAATATTGTCGCCCAAATTGTCCAGTGTGGCCAATACCTTGGCATAGTCCATGCGAAGCGGGCCGATGACCCCGATGGCACCCACGGTGTGGCCGTTTTTCCTGACCGGTTTATAAACCAGCGTGGAATTGTTGATGACTTTCACGGTGCTGTCCGAGCCGATGACGACGCTGACATCGTCCCCCTCGCCCGGCGCCACCAGATCCAGAATTTCTTCTTTGTGTTCAAAAGCGGAAAGCAACTGCCCCAGATTGTCCGCGCCCGAAAGCTCCGGATATTGGAGCAACCGGTCCAGTCCGGTCACTTTCAGCCCGCCGCTGTCCAGTTCGGAGAGCACCTCATAGACCCGTTTGAGAACGGTGGAAGCAAGCGCCGAATCGCCCGCGAGACGGTTTTCAAGGAAGAGGATGAGCGGCATGGTGATTTCCTCGGCCGTTACGCCGGTGGCACGCTCGTTGAGCGCCGCAGTGAGATCGGCAAGAAGAGCGGAAGTCACCGTGCTGTCGGTCAGGACATTGCGGGTCTTGACCGCGCCGTTGGAAAGCACCAGAATGAGGATGAAGCTGTGCGCATCGATGAGCGCCGTTTCAAAACGGTTGACCGACACCGAGTGCGCGCGGGTCTTGACTGCAAAACCGGTGTAGTTGGTCAGCGCCGAGGCCACCTGCGAGGCTTTATCCAGAATCTCTTCCAACTCCGAGACCTTGGTCTTCATCAGCTGGTTAATCTGTGTGATTTCCTTGGCGGTCATGGCGTATTCTTCCAGGAGCGAATCCACATAAAAGCGATACCCCTGTTTGCTGGGAACGCGCCCGGCCGATGTGTGCGGCTGTTCGAGATAGCCCATATTTTCAAGCTCCGCCATCTCATTGCGGATGGTAGCAGACGAGCAGCTCAACTGCTTACTTTCGGTGAGGTATTTGGAGCCGACCGGCTCCCCGCCCCGGATGTGCTCTTCCACAATGGCTTTCAGAATCTGCTTTTTGCGGGCGCTGAGCCGGTTTTGTTCCTCTGCCATGCGAAGACCTCCTTTGAATTTTAGCACTTTCATGCGTTGAGTGCTAATTCATACTAAAAATATATCACTACTTTTCCCATTTGTCAAGGATTTTAGCAAATTTTTTTGAGATTTTTTTGTTTTTTATAAGAAGGAAATAAAAAAACGAAAAAAGAGCGCCGAAACCGGCGCCCTTTGTGGACCATTCATTTTATTTTTTGGAGAAACCACGCGCACCTTCCGGTTTATAAAACTCGTAAAGCGTACAGGGGATCATGCCGTTATAAAGCCGTTTGGTGCGGTCGGCGCGGCGGCCGTAAAGCGCCTCGAAGTGCGGATGGGAGGTCAGCAGATAGATCTGCCAGGGGGAAAGCGCACGGAAAGCCCGGCCTAGATCCCGGTAAAGCGCCTCGACCTCGCTTTCATTTGACATCCGCTCGCCATAGGGCGGATTGCAAATGACCGTGCCGCGGCGGTCGGGAGCGGGTTTCTTGATTTGCCGCGCATCGGCACGAAAGAACCGGACGGTATCCGCCACGCGTGCGCGGGCGGCGTTTTCGGCGGCCAGTTTCAGCACGGCGGGATCGATATCCGAGCCGAGAATTTCAAATTTTTCATGATTTTCAAGGCTTTTGGCCTCTTCCTCGGCACGCGCGAAAATGCCGGCCGGCAGAAAATCAAAATCCATGGCGGCAAAGCGACGGGAAAGTCCGGGCGCGATCCGGCGCTTTTGGAGAGCGGCTTCAATCACGATGGTGCCCGAACCGCAGAAGGGATCCCACAACAGATCGTCCGGGCGCAACCGGGCCGTGAGCGCAAGCGAAGCGGCCAGCGTTTCCCGGAGCGGCGCGATGCCGGCCGCCGGGCGATAGCCCCTTTTGTGGAGCGTCTGACCGGTGGTATCCAGCATCAGCGTGGCTTCATCTTTAAAAAGAAAAAATTCAAGCTGATAAAGCGTGCCGTCCTCCGGAAGGGTTCTGACTCCGTGACCGGCCATCAGGCGATTGGCCGCGGCTTTTTTGATGATGCGCTGGCAATCCGGCACCGAAAAGAGCCGGCTCCGGATGGCGTGCCCTTTGACCGGGAACGCGTCCGAAGGGCCGATATAATCCTCCAGCGGCAGGGCACGCACGCCGTCAAAGAGTTCGGTAAAGCTCTCGGCGTGAAAACTGCCCAGCCGGATGAAAACCCGCTCGGCCAAACGGAGAAAGACATTGGCGCGCGCCACATCGGCGGGCTTACCCTCAAAAGCCACGCGGCCGTCCATGGTGAAAAGACGGCGGCAACCCAGCGCGTCGATCTCCTCTCCGAGCTGTTTTTCCAGCCCGAAAAGGCAGGTGGCAATCAGTTCCATCTTATTTTACCAACCATTTCTTCAGATATTGTCCGGTAAAGGACGCCGGGCATTTTGCCACCTCTTCGGGTGTGCCGGTGGCCAGCACCGTGCCGCCCGCTTCCCCGCCCTCGGGCCCCAGATCGATGAGGTAGTCGGCGGTCTTGATAATGTCCAGATTGTGCTCGATGACGATCACGCTGTTCCCTGCGTCCGCCAAACGGTTCAGCATCAGCAACAGTTTTTCCACATCGGCACTGTGAAGGCCAGTGCTCGGTTCATCCAGAATATACAGGGTGCGACCGGTATCACGGCGGGAAAGCTCGGTTGCCAGACGGATGCGCTGTGCCTCGCCGCCGGAAAGCGTGGTGGAGGACTGTCCGATGCCGATATAGCCAAGCCCCACATCATAAAGCGTCTGCAGTTTCCGACGGACGGAGGGAATCCCGTCAAAAAAGGAAAGCCCCTCCTCCACGGTCATATCCAACACATCCGAAATGTTTTTTCCCTTATATTTAATATCCAGTGTGTCGCGATTATAGCGTTTGCCGTGGCAGACATCGCATTTGACATAGACATCCGGCAGGAAGTGCATCTCGATTTTTTTCACGCCGTCGCCCTCGCAGGCCTCGCACCGGCCGCCCTTGACATTAAAGGAAAACCGGCCGCTTCCATAGCCGCGGGCGCGGGCTTCGGGCGTTTTGGCAAACAGCTCGCGGATCTCGCCGAACAATCCGGTATAAGTGGCGGGATTGGAGCGCGGCGTGCGCCCGATGGGGCTCTGGTCGATATTGATGACCTTATCCAACGCCTCGACGCCCTCCACCCGATCGTGTGCGCCCGGATAGGTAATGGCGCGGTTGAGTTTTGCGGCCAGCACCGGATAAAGAATGCCGTTGACCAGCGAAGATTTGCCAGATCCCGACACGCCGGTGACGCAGACAAAACACCCCAGCGGGAATTTGACCGTGAGGTTTTTCAGATTGTGGTTCCGCGCGCCGACCACGGTCAGATACTGTCCGTTTCCGGGACGGCGGACGGCCGGCACCGGGATCTTCCGGCGCCCCGAAAGAAAAGCGCCGGTGACGGAATCCGGGCAGGCGGCCACTTCGGCCGGTGTGCCGGCCGCTACGATCTGTCCGCCATGGATTCCTGCGCCGGGACCGACATCCACCAGAAAATCGGCGGCTTCCATGGTCTCCTCGTCATGCTCCACCACAATCACGCTGTTTCCGAGATCGCGCAGGCGGCAAAGCGTGGCGATGAGACGGCTGTTGTCGCGCTGATGGAGCCCGATGCTCGGCTCGTCCAGAATATACAACACGCCGGTCAGCGCCGATCCGATCTGTGTGGCAAGCCGGATGCGCTGTGCCTCGCCGCCGGAAAGCGTCCCTGCGCGGCGCGAAAGCGTGAGGTATTCCAGTCCCACGCTGCAAAGAAAGCGCAACCGGGAACGGACTTCCTTCAAAATCTCCTTGGCAATCGCGGCTTCGGTCGGCGTGAGCGTAAACGCATCGGCCGCAGTCAGCGCATCACTGACAGAAAGATCGCAATATTCGGCAATATTCCGGCCGCCGACCGTGACCGAAAGAGAGAGCGGGGAAAGCCGGCGCCCGCCGCAGGAAGGACAGGGCGCATCCTCGATAAAGGCTTCATAGTACTCGTTTCCGCCCATACGCATCCGGTTTTCGATCATGGCGACCAGCCCTTCGAAGCGGACAATCTGCTCGTGCCGTTCGCCGCCGAAATAGCGCACGACATGATAGCGTTCCTCGCCCGAACCGTGATAAAGCACATCCAGTTGTTTTTCGGTAAAATCGCGGACCGGCGTTTCCAGCGTAAAGCCGAAACGCTCCCCCACTGCGGCAAACAGCGGGCCGTTCCAACTTTCTTTTTCCAGTGTTTTAAAGCCGTTGACGGCAATAGCGCCCTGCGAAAGCGAGAGCGACCGGTCCGGAATCAGGCGCTCCACGGCCAGCCGGCGCATCACGCCCAGTCCCGCGCAGTGCGGGCAGGCGCCCTTGGGGTTGTTGAAAGAAAACATGGCCGGCTCCAGCTCGCCCAGCGAAATGCCATGCTCCGGGCAGGCATAGTTTTCCGAAAAGGACAGCTCCGCTTGCGCTTCTTCCCCCTCACGCGCCACCGGGACGATCAGCAGATTCCCTTCCGAGAGGGAGAGCGCCGTCTCGACCGAGTCGCCCAGTCTCCCCCGGATGTCGGGGCGCAGTACCAACCGGTCCACCACGACTTCCAGCGTGTGTTTTTTGTTTTTATCCAGTCTGATCTCCTCGGAAAGGTCATAAAGGCTGCCGTCGGCACGCACGCGGGCATAGCCGCTGCGGCGCGCCTCCGAAAGGAATTTTTCCCCTGTACCTTTCTGCCCTCTCATCACCGGGGCCAGCACCATAAAGCGCGTGCCCTCGGGCAGGGTCATGATCCGATCCACAATCTGATCCTTACTCTGCCGGGCGATCTCACGACCGCAGACCGGACAGTGCGGCACGCCCACGCGGGCATAAAGCAGGCGCAGATAATCATAGATCTCGGTCACGGTGCCGACCGTGGAACGCGGGTTTTTGGAGGTGGTCTTCTGATCGATGGAAATGGCGGGAGAAAGCCCCTCGACCGAGTCCAGATCCGGCTTGTCCAACTGACCCAAAAACATCCGGGCATAGGAGGAAAGCGACTCGACAAAGCGGCGGTGCCCCTCGGCATAGATGGTATCGAAAGCCAACGAGGATTTACCGGACCCCGAAAGCCCGGTAAACACCACCAGTTTATCCCGCGGAATGGTCAGGTCGATATTTTTGAGATTGTGTACGCGCACACCGCGCAAAATCAGTTCCTTTGCCATGTTACTCCTCTTTTTTCAGCGCGCGGATCTCATCCCGCAAAAATGCCGCCTGTTCAAATTCCAGCCGGGCGCTGGCGGCCTTCATTTCGGCCGTAAGGCGCTCGATCTTCGCGCGGCGCTCGGCCGCGGTCAGCTTCTTCCCGCGCTTTTCTTCCTTTTCGGCGCTCCGGCCGATCTCAATGAGGTCCCGCACCTCTTTTTTCACGGTCTGCGGCACGATGCCGTGTACCTTGTTGTATTCTTCCTGGATCCTGCGCCGGCGGGCCGTCTCGCGCATGGCGCGCTCCATGGCGCCGGTGACGGTATCGGCATAAAGAATCACGCGGCTGTCGGCGTTTCGGGCCGCGCGGCCGATGGTCTGCACCAGGGAGGTCTCGGTGCGCAGAAAGCCCTCTTTATCGGCGTCCAGAATGGCCACCAGTGACACTTCCGGCAGATCCAGCCCCTCCCGGAGCAGGTTTACGCCAACTAGTACATCAAATTTTCCCAGGCGCAGATCGCGGATGATCTCGGTCCGCTCCATGGTCTCAACATTGAAATGGATATAGCGAACGGCCACACCGTTTTCGGCAAAATAGGAGGTCAGATCCTCGGCCATCTGTTTGGTGAGGGTGGTGACCAGTACGCGCTCGTTTTTCGCGGCGCGCGCCCGGATCTCGCCCAAGAGGTCGTCCACCTGCCCCTTGATGGGGCGCACTTCCACCACCGGATCCAAAAGGCCGGTAGGACGGATGAGCTGTTCCACCACCTGCTCGGCGTGGTCGTTTTCATAGGCGGCGGGTGTGGCACTGACAAACACCGTCTGCCCCATGCGTTCTTCAAATTCCCCGAAATACAGCGGGCGGTTGTCATAGGCAGAGGGGAGGCGGAACCCGTAATCCACCAGATTTTTTTTGCGGGCAGTGTCGCCGCCGCTCATGCCCCGCACCTGCGGGATGGTGATGTGCGATTCGTCAATGAAAAGCAGATAATCCCGCGGGAAAAAGTCCAGCAGGGTGTAGGGGGTGGAACCGGCCGGACGGCCGGAAAGCACGCGGGAATAGTTTTCGATACCGGAGCAGTACCCCACCTCCCGAAGCATCTCAAGATCGTATTTCGTGCGCTCCTCGATGCGCTGTGCTTCCAGCAGTTTGCCCTCGCTTTTGAAATATTCCACACGGGACAGCATTTCCGCGCCGATCTCGGCAAGCGCCTTTTCCCGCTTTTTGTCCGATACGGCATAATGCGTGGCCGGAAAGACCCCGAAATAGCGCAGTTCGCGGATCACCTCTCCGCTGACGGCGCGGAACTCCACCACACGGTCGATTTCGTCCCCGAAGAATTCCACCCGCACCGCCGTATCGGAAAACCCGGCGGGATAGATATCCACCGTGTCGCCCCGCACGCGGAACTTGTCCCGCACAAAGTTGAGATCGCTGCGTTCGTACTGGATGGAAACCAGCCGCCGCTGTAATTCTTCCCGGCTCATGGCCATGCCCGGGCGGAGCGAAATCATCAGATCCCGGTATTCGTGCGGATCGCCCAGCGAATAGATGCAGGAAACGCTGGCCACGATGATGACATCCCGGCGCTCGAAGAGCGCGCTGGTGGCGCTGTGGCGCAGGCGGTCGATCTCATCATTGATGGAAGCGTCCTTTTCGATATACATATCGCGGCCGGGAATGTAGGCTTCCGGCTGATAATAATCGTAGTAAGAGACGAAAAACTCCACGGCGGCGTCCGGAAAAAACGCGCGCATCTCGGAGCAAAGCTGTGCCGCCAGGGTTTTGTTGGGTTCCAGAATCAGCGCGGGACGCCCGCACGCGGCAATGACATTGGCCATGGTAAAAGTCTTGCCGGAACCCGTCACGCCCAACAGCGTCTGCGCCCGCATACCGGCCCGGATGCCCTCGGTCAGCGCCGCGATAGCCACCGGCTGATCGCCGGTGGGAGAAAAGGGACTGACCAGATGATAGATGCTCTCGTTCATAATTCCTCCTTGGGAAAACGCGGAAAATCCGGCGGATACCGCCGGATTTCAACAAAAAGCAAGACCTTTTCCGGTCTTTCCCTCTTTACGGTTCCTTTTTCCCCGAATTTCGGCCATTCCCCTTGACATCCTTGTTCTTAGGGATTAAAATATTGGTGGCATGCAGATCGTAACTGCCCAGAATGTAGGCCACCGAAGAAACCAACAAAGCCGGCAGAATGATGAGAAAATAGGAAAACGCATAGGCGTTGAGGGAAAGGCCGCGAAGCGGGATGGCCAGAAGGCCGGTATACATCCCCTCGATGAGCAGTGCGATCACCGAAAAGACCGAACTGAACCCCTGGGCGCCGGTGAAAAACGCGCCGGGCAGAATGAGCAACGCCAACAGAATGTTGAGCGCGTTGGCCGAAAGCGAGATCAGCAACCCGCGCCAGAGTCTGCGGCTTTCTCCGCGCGCCTTGGCCGAAATGCCGTCCTTGGCACCGGTCTCCCACATGGCGGCGTACAAAAGAAACAGATAAAAAAGCACCGCGCCCGCGCTGGAAAGGCGCTGAAGCGTGAGATTGCCCGCCCGGCCGCAGGCAAAGGCCAGCGCGATGCCGAACAGCGCAATGGCAAACTGATTCAGGAAAAGCCGCCCGATGACCGAAGCGTAGCGTGTGAAAAATGCTTTCATATCTTTCTCCTTTATTTTTGGTAGCAAGCTTATTATACAGTTTATTTTTATAATTTGCAACACCGGGGCGCATTTTTTTCATTTTGTTTGCAGATTCATCACAACCGCGGAGGTTTATCCATGAAAAACACCTATGCTGTCCCGCTTTCCGAAATGCCGGCGGCCGTGGCGGAGTTTGCCGCCTACAAATCGGGCATTCAGAACTGCTCGCCCAAAACGGTCTCGGAATACCTGCTTGACCTGCGCACTTTTTTCCGTTATATCGTGGCCACGCGCGAAGGGATCGACCCGGACAGCGAAGCTTTTTCGCAGATTGACATCAGTTCCCTTTCGCTGGATTTCATCGGCTCGGTAAAAACCTCCGAGATCTACGCTTTTTTTCAATATACCGGCACGGTCCGCAAAAATCTGTGGGCGGCAAAGGCCCGGAAACTGGTTTCGATCCGGATGCTTTACCGCTATCTGGTGACCAAAGCCGGCAAACTGCAGACCAACCCCGCCGCCGATATTGAGTCGCCCCGCCGCCGGCAAAGTCTGCCCAAATTTCTTTCGCTGGAAGAATCGCGCCTGCTTCTTGCCACGGTGGAAAAAGACGCCGCCTCCCGTCACCGGGTGCGCGACTATGCCATGATTACGCTGTTTTTGAACTGCGGGATGCGGGTTTCGGAACTGTGCGGCATCAATCTCTCGGATATCAACCGGGAAATGAAATCGCTCCGGGTGACGGGAAAAGGCGCAAAAGAACGGATCATTTATCTGAACGAGGCCTGCCGCGCCGCGCTTTCCGACTATCTTCGGGAACGAAACGCCATTGAAAACAGCCGCACGGTAGACAGCCGTGCACTCTTTCTGAGCGGTCAGAACCGCCGCATCAGCGTCAAAACCGTGCAATGGACGGTCTACAAGTATCTGGACGAGGCCGGTCTTGGTGACCGCCACCTTTCGGTGCACAAACTCCGTCACACCGCCGCCACGCTGATGTATCAGTCCGGACAGGTAGATGTGCGGGTGCTTAAGGATATTCTGGGGCACGAACAACTCAACACCACGCAAATTTACACCCATGTCAGCAACAAAGACATGGAGGAAGCCATGGAAAAGAACCCTCTTTCGGGGACAAACAGAAAGGAACACCATGATTAGAGTCATTCTCTTTGATTTTGACCACACGCTCTACGACCGCCGCGCGGTTTACCACAACATGATCGGCGTGTACCGGGAACATTTCGGCGACGAGCTCCCGGAAAATCTCTCGGACGCGGAACTGGCCGACGCGCTGGCCGACGCGGACCTGGACGCTATTTACCCGGATGGTTCATGGGATGAGATCCTGGATCTTTCCACGGCGCGGGGGATTTTCCGTCACCGCCCCGAAACAAAGCCCTATTATGACTTTATCCGGCCGCATTTCCCGGCCGCCATCCGGTTGCAGGACGATATTCTCCCCACGCTCCGGACGCTCCGCGAACGGGGCTACCGACTGGGCGTGCTGACAAACGGATTTACGGACTATCAGTACGCCAAACTGAACGCGACCCCCATTCCGGCCTATATGGATATCATCCGCGTGTCGCGGGAATTCGGGGACAGCAAACCCAGCCCCCGGCCCTTCCTTGGAATGTGCAGACTTTTTGACTGTCCGGCCGAAGAAATGGTCTATGTCGGGGACAGCCCCGTCAACGATGTGTGCGGCGCACGCGGCGCCGGTCTTATCCCGGTGTGGCTCCGGAACCGTCCCGTTTTTGCCCCGTATGCCGCACCGGCGCCCTATACCATTGACCGCATGGGAGAATTGCCTGCCGTCATAGAGCAGATCGAACGGGATCTTGCCGGAAAAGCCGCCGAACGGGAGTGAAAACAGATGCAAAATCTAAAAAAAAGACGGGACGGCTTTTTTCTCGGTATTGACGAAGGAACAACCGGCACCACAGCCATTCTTTTTGATTGGAATTTTCACCCGGCGGGAAAGGGTTATTGCGAAGTGACGCAATATCACCCCGGCCCCGGCCGCTCGGAACATGACCCGGAGGAACTTTTTGCAGCGCTCCTTGAAGCGGTCGGCACGGCCATGAAAGAGGCCGGCGCAAAGCCGGCGGACATTCTGTCGGTCGGTTTGGATCACGAGGGGGAAAGCGCCCTGCTTTTTGAAGCCGGGAGCGGACGGGCGCTGGGACGCTCGTTGGTCTGGCAGGACCGCCGCACCGAAGCAAGAGCGGCCGCGCTCCGGGGGACGCACGGTCCGCTTTTCCGGGAACGCACCGGGCTTTGTCCGGACAGCTATTTCAGCGCCACCAAAATGGCGTGGCTTCTTGAAAACACGCCGAGGGCGGCAGAGCTCTCGCGCCGGGGACTGTTGCTGTGCGGCAACATGGACGCCTATCTTCTTTACCGGCTCACCGGCGGAAAGTCTTTCTTCACGGACCCTTCCACGGCTTCCAGAACTCTGCTTTACAATCTGAAGACCAAGGCTTTTGATCCGGAACTTTGCGCCGTTTCCGGCGTGACCGGTGTGAAACTGCCGGGAATTTTGGACAGCGCCGCCCGTTTCGGCATGACCGACCCGGCTGTTTTTCTCGGCATCCGCGCGCCGGTCGGCGGGCTTCTTTGCGACCAGCAGGCCGCGCTTTTCGGTCAGGGCTGTCTCTGGCCGGGCGATCTGAAAATGACCTTCGGCACCGGCGCGTTTTTGCTGATGAACACCGGAGAACAGCCGGTTTTCTCAAAAGAGGGACTGATTACCACCGTGGCCTATCAGCTGGCGGGGCGCACGACCTACGCGTTGGACGGCGGCATTTATACGGCCGGATCGGCCATGACTTTTCTGCGGGACAATTTTGCTTTTCTTACTTCCCCACGGGAGGCAGGAACCGTGGCGGCCTCGGCCGCGCCCAACGGCAATCTCTTTTTTGTCCCGGCCTTTACCGGCCTTGGCGCACCCTGGCAGGATCCAGACGCCCGCGGAATGATCATCGGAATAGACGGCTCGACCACCAAAGCGCAGATTGTCCGCGCGGCAGAGGAAGCCATTGCCTTTCAGACCGCCGACCTCACGGCGGCCATGTCACGCGCGGCAAATCAACCGATCCTGCGCCTGCGATGTGACGGCGGCGCGGCGGGAGACGCCTTTCTTATGCAGTGCACAGCCGACTTTACAGGCATACCGGTAGAAGTGCCCGCCATGCGGGAAGCCACGGTGCTGGGTGCGGCGCGCATGGGCGCCATCGGCGCGGGATGGGCAGATCCAAAGGAAAAAATTCATCTTGGCGCAATCCGCCGCTTTGAACCGCAACTTTCCGAAGAAGAACGCAAAGCGCGCCTTGCCGGCTGGCACCGCGCCGTGGCACGCGCCGGTCACTGGGCCTGATAGCGCAGTGCCCTTCGCCCGGGCGTTCCGGCCAAAGCACCGTGGGTTTTCCGTTTTTTCGCCCAAAATACCCCCAAACGGGATGAGTTTTCAAGCAAAGAGAAGAGGAACCTTTAAGGTTCCTCTTCTCTTTGTTTTTGCTTGCGGAAACCGCTTTTCTTTACCCGTTTGCCGGGTAAATTTCTTTTATCTCGCCGCGTCCGAAAGAACGGATCGTTTCCTCATCCGCTTCCCGCTCGCAGACAACCTCTTCCACCATGGAAAGCGGGCAAAGGACAAACGGGCGCGACACGCCGATTTTGGACGAATCGCAAAGAAACACCCGCCGGCGCGCCCGCGTCAGCATCACCCGGCGAAGCGCGGTTTCTCCTTCGGAGATATCATTGATTTCTCCGTCCGTGGAAAGTCCCTGACTGGAAAAAAAGAAAAGATCGGCACGGATCCCCCGCAGGGCTTCCTCGGCCGCCGGGCCGCCGAAATTATGATTTTCGCGCGAAAACCGCCCGCCGATGGCATAAAGTTCGGCGCCCGGCGGACAGGGTTCCTCAAAAATTTTCAGATTATTGGTGAAAATCCGCAATTCCCTCTTTTCGGAAAGATGGCGCATCATACGCCGGACGGTGGAGGAAGAATCCACCAGGAGCGTATCCCCGTCCCGCACCAGCGCGGCCGCTTTTCTGGCGATCGCGTCTTTTTGCGCGCTGTGGTCATCGTCCCGCAGATCAATCGGAACCACGGAGTGAAGATAGCGCGTCAGCGTCACGGCACCGTAAAGATGTGTGACCAATCCGCGCTCCGAAAGCGCCCGGATATCCCGGCGCACGGAAGCCTCACTGAAAAAAAGCGTTTGAGAGATCTCCCGAACGGTCACGGACGGGCGCTGGCGCAGCATGGCCAAAATTTTCTGCTGTCTTTCCAGTTGGCTCATGTTTTCTCCTTCCTTTTTGCTTTTGAAGCCGGCTTTTTGAAAAGCATAACACATTTCCGGCCCATATGCAAGGGCTTTTTGAAATTCTTTGATTGAAAATGATTTTTTATGACAATTAAAGCGGTTAAAAATGCGAAATTATCTATCTATCTGAAAGGAATTGACAGTTCTTCTGTCAGATGCTATAATATTTTTGATTCTGAAAACAAGATTCGCACCGCGGTGCGGAAAAGGAGGGCCGATGAAATTACCCTATCAGAACACCATTCCGGTGGCCGGTTGCGGATTCATGCCTATTCCCCGCAGGAAAAAATGGGACCGCGCCAAAAGCGCTTTGTTTACACCTATGCCTATTGCGTCTGTATGTTCGGCACGCCCGGCCAACGGGTCTGGCTGGCCAAATATTTCGATCTGGCGAAAAGCTACGGCGTGGAACCTTTCCGGTAGAAGACCCGGCGCTCATTGACGCGGCTCTGGCGGCTGGCACCCGGCTTTTCACCATCAACGATCCTGCATGGCTGATGGCCTATCTCAGGCAAAAAGGGCTTCACCAATAAGCGCCTTTTAAAATTATATTGCGAAAACAAGGAGAAAAAATCATGGCAATTGTGGCAATTATCGGCGCGGGCATGATGGGCAGTGCGCTCGCCTTTCCCGCCAGAGAAAACGGGAACGAAGTCCGGCTGTGCGGGACGCATCTGGACAAAGAAATTATTGATGTCTGCCGGAAAACCGGACGGCATCCGAAATTTGAAAAGGACTTCCCGGCGGGCGTTTCCTATTATCAGATTGAAGAACTGGAAACAGTCATCCGGGGGGCGGATCTCGTCATCTGCGGCGTCTCCAGTTTCGGCGTTTCCTGGTTTTCGGATTTTGTCCTGCCCAAAATTCCGGACGGGACGCCGGTTTTGAGCGTCACGAAAGGCCTGATGGACACGCCGGATGGAAAACTGCTTTGCTATCCGGAACTTTGGCAGCAAAAGCTGGACGCCATCGGAAGCCGAGTGGAACTGAACGCGATCGGCGGCCCCTGCACCAGCTATGAACTGGTGGCACACGACCAGACCGAGGTCGCCTTCTGCGGGAAAAACATGGAGACGCTGAAAAAACTCAAAAAGATCCTGCAAACGGATTATTATCACATCAGTCTCTCTACCGATGTTGTGGGCATCGAATCGGCCGTGGCGCTCAAAAACGGCTATGCGTTGGGGATTGCGCTGACGATCGGACTCAACCGTCGCTTCTTCGGAAACGATACCCTGCACTTCAATTCTCAGGCAGCCGTTTTCGGGCAGGCGGCCAAAGAAATGGCCAGACTGTTGACCTATCAGGGGGCCGGGACACTGGAAAATCTGTGCGTGGGCGTGGGCGATCTTTATGTAACGGTATACGGCGGGCGCACGCGCCTGGTCGGAATCCTGCTGGGTGAAGGACTGACGATTGACGAAGCAAAAGAAAAGCTGAACGGCGTCACGCTGGAATCCCTGGTGGTGGCAGAGCGTGTGGCCAGAGCCGTTCGCGTGGCAGCGCAAAAACAGTTGCTTTCTCTTGCCGACTTCCCGCTTTTGTGCGAGGTGGATTCCATTATCACCGACAAAAAGCCGGTAGACATCCCCTTTGAAAAGTTCACTTTCGTGCATGAATAAAATGCTTTGACGGGCAAGCGAAGATAAAGCGCTAACAAAAAAGGAGCGGGGGTTTCACCGCTCCCTTTTCTCTTTTTTCCGGAATTTCGTTTTGCACTTGAAATTCATGGGGGTATCGGTTATAATAAACAAAGCGGAGGTGCAAAATGAAGATCATCAACTTAAAACATCCGGAAAAAGAAATGTCCCTCTTCAGGGGCTGTGGCCTTTGCCTTGGCCATTTCGACGGCCTGCATATCGGGCATCGGGCGCTCATTGAAGAACTGAAGCGCATTTCAGGAGGATTCCGGCCTCCCCTGCCGCTTGGAGCACTTTGCTTTTCAAAGCCCCCCGCTTTTTATCTTTCAAGAAATCCGGCACCGCAACTGACAACGCTGAAAGAAAAGCTGATGCTTTTGCGCCAGGCAGGGCTTTCTTTCGTAATTCTTTATGATTTTCCGGAAATCATGTCCTATTCTCCGGAAGAATTCGTCAAACACATTCTTATCAAAGACTGCGCCTGTCAGACTGTGACCTGCGGGTTCAACTATACATTCGGCGCGGGCGGCGCGGGGACGCCGACAATGCTGGCCGATCTGTTTGAGAAGAAGATCGGGCGGAAAATCTCGGTCGTCGGCCCGGTCCTGCATGCGGGGCGGCCGGTCTCTTCGACCGGAATCCGCAAACTTCTGGAACAAGGGCGGGTCAAAGAGGCCACGCTCCTGTTGGGCCGCCCGTATTTTATCACGGGGACCGTGCAAAGCGGCCGCCATGTCGGGCACACCATGGACGCACCGACAGCCAATCTGCTCTTTCCGCCGGAAAAACTGATCCCCAAACACGGCGTTTACGCCAGCCGTGTGAAAATCGGCCGGAAAACCTATAATGCGCTGACCAACATCGGCGTACGCCCCACTTTTGATGACGGAGACACCGTCACCTGCGAGACCTTTGTGCTCAATTATCACGGCGATCTTTATGGTCGGCCACTCCAGGTGGATCTGCTCGGATACATCCGGCCGGAAAAGCGTTTCAGCGATCCTTCCCTTTTGGAATATCAAATCAAGGATGACATTGAAAGCGCCGATGCGTTTTTCTGACAAAAACAGCGTTTTCCATTTTCCATTTTTATTTTCCAGATATTTTTTTAAAATTTCTTTTTTACCGATATGAAGTCCCAATTTTCGACTCAAAAATTCGGATTTTGACACTTTTCAGCACAAATGAGTTTTTAAAGCAAAAAATCGTTCGATCTGTTGCGAATGGCACGCCGCCCGATTCCCCTTCGGCAAAAAGAAAAGCCCCCCAAAGGGGAATCGTCTCGCGCCCGCGGCGCTCGGTCAGGCTCGGCTCTGACATGCCACCGGCATGTCATTCACCACCGACCCGTTCGATTCCCCATTCGGCAAAAAGAAAAGCCCCCTTTTGGGGGGCTTTTCTTTTTTGGTGGAGCATAGGGGATTCGAACCCCTGACCCCAACACTGCCAGTGTTGTGCGCTCCCAACTGCGCTAATGCCCCGCGAACGATGACATTATAGCAGATTCTCTTCCGCTTGTCAAGGGCTTTTCAGTAAAAAATCACCTTTCTGGCAAAAAACGCGCAAAAGAGAAAAAAACCCGGAAAACTGCGCGTTTTCCGGGATTTTTGACAGGTCTTTATACGGGTTTGTTGGTCGTTTTAAGCAACACATCGTGTGCGCCGCCCTCGACAATACTCACCGAAGATACCAGCGTCAGTTTGGCTTTTTGCTGAAGTTCCGGAATGGTGAGCGCACCGCAGTTGCACATGGTGGAGCGCACCTTGGCGAGACTCTGCTGCACATTGTCGGAGAGCTTGCCCGCATAGGGGACATAGGAATCCACGCCTTCCTCAAAGGAAAGTTTGGCGCTGCCGCCCAGGTCATACCGCTGCCAGTTGCGGGCGCGGTTACTTCCCTCTCCCCAATATTCCTTCATAAGCGTGCCGTTGACATTGACCTTTGCCGTGGGGCTTTCATCAAAGCGGGCAAAATAGCGCCCCAACATGATAAAGTCCGCGCCCATGGCCAATGCCAGCGTCATATGATGGTCATGCACAATGCCGCCATCCGAGCAGACCGGCACATAAACACCGGTTTCTTTAAAATACTCATCGCGCGCACGGCATACATCAATCAGGGCCGTCGCCTGTCCGCGGCCAATGCCCTTGGTTTCACGGGTGATACAGATTGAGCCGCCGCCAATGCCGACTTTGATAAAGTCTGCGCCGCAATCGGCAAGGAAACGGAAACCTTCCGCATCCACCACATTTCCGGCACCGACTTTTACACTGTCGCCGTATTTTTCACGAATAAAAGCAATGGTGCGACGCTGCCATTCGGAATAGCCCTCCGAGGAATCGATGCACAGCACATCGACTCCGGCCGCAAGCAGTGCCGGCACCCGCTCGGCATAGTCGCGCGTGTTGATGCCCGCACCGACCATATAGCGCTTTTTGCTGTCCAAAAGCTCGTTCGGGTTCTTTTTGTGCTGATCATAGTCTTTACGGAAAACAAAATAGGAAAGCCGACCGTCCGCCGTCAGAATCGGAAGCGAGTTCAGTTTGTGGTCCCAGATAATATCGTTGGCTTCCTTCAGAGTGGTGCCGTCCGGTGCGGTAATGAGTTTTTCAAGCGGGGTCATAAAAGTGGAAATGCGCTCGTCGGGCGCCATGCGGCTGACCCGGTAATCCCGGCCGGTGACAATGCCGACCAGGCGGCCGTTCGGCGTGCCGTCATCGGTAATGGCCACGGTGGAGTGCCCGGTGGCGGCCTTCAGTGACAACACATCCGCAAGCGTCTGATCCGGACGCAGATTGGAATCGCTGCGCACAAATCCGGCCTTGTGTCCTTTGACGCGGGCAACCATTGCGGCTTCATCTTCAATCGACTGCGAGCCGTAAATGAAGGAAACGCCGCCCTCCACAGCCAGCGCCACAGCCAGTTTATCATCCGACACCGACTGCATAATGGCCGAGACCAACGGAATATTAAGCGAAATGGCCGGTTCTTCCCCGCGCCGGTACCGGACCAGCGGCGTTTTCAGTGAAACATTGGAGGGAATGCAATCGCCGGAAGAAAATCCGGGAACCAGCAGATATTCGTTAAAAGTGTGTGAAGGTTCTTCGTAATAGAAGGCCATGTGCGATTCTCCTTATCTTTTAACTGTAAATTGTAATTATTATACTCTATTTCCCGGCATTTTTCAAGAGGGGCACGATAGTTTTTTCAGCTTTTTCAAAAAAAGAGAGACGGTCATCGCCCGATAACCGTCCCTGTTCCTTTTTTAGAGCAATATGCAAAGAAGTCCGTTGCTTCCCTCGTTGATGATGCGCGAGAGCGTTTCCGAAAGCTTTTGACGGGCGTCTTCCGGCATATGTGCCAGTTTTTCATTCAGGCTGTCTCCCACCAGTTCATAAAGACTGCGCCCGAAAAAGTTGGATTCCCAGATGCCGTCCGGCTCTTCCTCCAGTTTGGAAAGCACCGTATGCAAAAAATCTTCCGACTGTTGTTCCGTGCCGACGATCGGACTGATCTCAGCCGTGATATCGGTGCGGATCATGTGAATGGATTTTGCGCCCGCACGCAACCGGACTCCCCAGCCCCCGGACTGTTTTACCACGCTGGGCTGTTCGAGATGCAGATCTTCTTTTTCGGGCATAACAATGCCGTATCCCGTGGTTTCAGCGGCGGTCAGTGCCGATTCGATCCGTTCGTATTTACGCCGGATTTCCGAAAGTTCCTGAACCAGTGAGAAGAGTGCGCCCTCTTCTTTGATCTCTTCTCCGGCCATTTCGGAAAGCAGGCCGAAATAAAGTGACTGCGGGAATTTCACATCCAGCGTGGCCCGGCCGTTCCCCATGTCCAGCGTTGTTACCTGAACGGCTTCGACACTCGGATTCTCGGAAAGTTTCTCAAACACAGCAGAAACTTCTCCCATCCGCCTGACCTCTCCGGCAAGACGGCAGATCTCTTCCGTCACTGAGAGACGGATCGGATGATCTTCCGGCAAAGCCGAAAGGAAGGAAGGCATATTGATACCCAATGAATCCACCGGGAATTCAGCCAGTACCATGGAGAGGATCCCGCGGATATCTTCCGCATCCAGCGTCAGGCAATTGACCAATGCCACCGGCACGCCGTACTTTTCCTCCAGATTCTCAGCCAGTGCAATACTTTCTTCTCTGGTCGGATCGGCGGCGTTCAGAATGATGGCAAACGGTTTTCCGAGTTCCTTGAGCTCGTTGACCAGACGCTCCTCGGCTTTGACATAATCTTCCCGCCCGATCTCTCCCACCGTGCCGTCCGAACTGACCAGCATTCCGATGGTGGCGTGTTCGCTCATCACTTTCTGCGTGCCGAGTTCAGCCGCCTCCTCAAAAGGCATCGGCGCTTCCTGCCAAGGGGTATGTACCATGCGCACCGCACCGTTCTCCGTCCCGCCCAGCGCAGCCGGAATCATATAGCCGACGCAATCGATCATTTTCACACGAAGCGTGGCCCCATCCGAAAGCGTCAGCGAAACCGCCTCGTCCGGTACAAATTTAGGCTCGGTCGTCATCACGGTCACGCCGGCGGCGCTTTGGGGCATTTCGTCCCGTGCCCGCTCCCGGCTGTACCCTTCTCCCATATTGGGAAGCACCAGTTCATTCATAAACCGCGTGATGAAGGTGGATTTTCCGCTCCGTACCGGTCCGACCACGCCGATATAAATATCGCCGCCCGTGCGCTTGGCTATATCCCCGTAAATTGATTTTTCTGCCATACCTTTCTCCTCGCTTCCCGCGTAATATCGCTACATTCTATGAGGTGGCAGAACGGATTATGACGAAAAGAAAAAGGAGGACTTTCCCCCCTTTTTCCGATTTAATTGTTTTTTGTTCCGTTTGCGTCGGGCAAAGTCTCTTCCTTTGCACCGGGAAGCGCCGCGGGTGTTTCCTTTCCGGAAAGAGCCAACGGTTCTTCCCTGCCCGCAAGTACCGGCGTTTCAGGAGGGGCGGAAAGCTCTGCCGGCGCCTTTGACGCTTCGCCGGCAGATTCCGGCACATCAGCGCTTTCGGCTTTTTCTTTTTTCTCCTGCGTCCCTTCGCTCTTTTTGGCATTCATTCGGCTGAGAAGCCCGACAACCAGTGCAACAAGGAAAACCAGGATCAGCGTGATCCCGGCCGCCGCCGGTGAGGAAATAAGGGCCAGCGCGCCAAAAAACAAGACTACGGTATTCATCATTGACCTCCTTTAATGGCGGATTCGGATAAGATCCGTGAGACCCGAATGAAGCGCTGCAAGCAGTTTCTCCACTTCTTCTTCCGTGTTTTGCGGAGAAAAACTTACCCGGATGGTGGTATCGGCCGCGCGGGGCGAAAGACCGAATGCCAGCAACGAGGCGCTGGGATGCCGCTCGTGAGAAGAACAGGCCGAACCGCTGGAAACGGCAATGCCTGCCCGCGAAAGGAAATGAAGCACCGTTTCGCTTTTGATATCCGGCATTGTGAGACTGACAATGTGCGGTGCGCAGACAGGGGGACGGTTCACCCTGATTTCTGTCCCGGCAAGACCGGCAATCAGCTTTTTTGAAAGCGCACGCATATGTTCGACATCCGCGCGGAAAGTTGCCGCGCCGGCTGTGGCCGCGGCGGCAAACCCGGCAATTCCGACCGTATTTTCCGTGCCGGAACGAAGTCCGCCCTCCTGCCCGCCGCCGAAGAGAACCGGCGAAAGACTCTTTCCGCTCAGAACCGCGCGGGAAAGTGCCAACGCGCCCACGCCCTTGGGTCCGCCGATTTTATGCGCACTGACCGTGAGCAGATCCGCGCCCAGCGTGTCAAAGGAAAACGGCACCTTCAAAAAGGCCTGCGTCGCGTCGCAATGGCAAAGACAGCGGGGATTTTTTTCGTGCGCCATCCGGAAGAGTTCTTCCACCCGGTAACGCGCTCCCGTCTCATTGTTGACAAGCATGGCCGTCACCATAAAAAGAGAGCTGTCCAGATAGGGTTCCGCGGCCGAAAGATCCAGTTCGCCCCCCCGGGTGGACAGACGCACTACGCGGTATCCTTCTTTCTCCAGCCGGCGAAGATTGTTTTCCACCGAAGGATGCTCCGAATCGGTGGAAAGAACGGTGCGCTCCCCTTTTTTCGGTTTGGCCGCGGCGACACCGCAGACGGCCAGCGTGTTGGCTTCTGTACCGCAACCGGTAAAAATAAGCTGACCGGCCGTGGCGTCCCTCATTCCCAGCGCCGCGCAGACGGCCGCGCGATCGTTTTTCAGCCGGGCGGCCGCGTCCGCGCCGCTTTCATGCAAAGAAGAAGGATTGCCATAGTGCTCCATGGCATTCGTCATGGCCGCGCGTGCCGCTTTGCAAAGCGGGGTGGTGGCGCTGTTATCCAGATAGATCCGGTTCATCGAAATCACCTGAAAACAAAGTTGGCCGCAATGGAATCCACTTCTTCTGTATGCGCGGCATAAAGATCTGCCGGAGCGGTATAGGTCAGAATATAGATATAGTTCCCGTCCGTGGCCAGGATCTGCCGGAGCTGATAAAGTTTCCCGTCCATGGTCAGCGAAAAGACATATTCTTTGGCGTCCTTGCCGCCCAATTTTGCATCCGCACCGTCTGTCAGAAGCGTGTAATCTTTGAAATTTTCACTGTAAGATGTGCGGCAGGAAGCATCGAAATAACCGGCCGGAGAAAGCGGCGTATCCGGCAGATAAAGCGTAAGGGTGACATTGGCGCCGTCAGAGGCCTTTGCGCCCGAAATACCGGAATCGGAGGTGGAAGTCCAGGCATCCGGCACATAGAGATGAAACCGGGCGTTTTCATGCGCCACATCTTTCATGCCGTCCGGCGCATCGGTTTTAGCGCAGGCACAAAACGCAAAAAGACAGCACAGTGCCAGCAAAACAAGGCAAAACTTTTTCATTTTCTTTCCTCTTTTTCTTCGATTTTGCCCTCGGCAAGATAGGTCGCGGCGGCGCTGAGAATTCCGATGCGGCCGCTTTCAAAAGTGAGACCGCCCTGCAGATACGCCGTATAAGGCGGACGAAGCGGGCCGTCAGCCGAAAGTTCCAGCGAGGAACCCTGTACAAAAGCTCCCGCGGCCATAATCACATCGTCCTGATAGCCGGGCATGGCATAAGGGACGGGAGTGACATAAGCGTCGACCGGCGAACCGGCCTGAATACCGCGGCAAATGGCGCAAAGCCCCTCCCGGCTTCCGGTGATAACCGTCTGTATGATATCGGAGCGCGGCTCGTCATAGGCAGGGTCAACCCGGCAACCCAATTTTTCAAAAATGTAGGCGGCGAAATGAGCGGTTTTGAGCGCTTCGGCCACCGTGTGCGGTGCAAAGAAAAGACCGCGGAAAAGATTCTTGTTCTGAGAAAGGCTTGCGCCCTCCTCCAGCCCGATGCCGGGACAGGTCAGGCGGTAGGAAGCCAGTTCCACTGCCCGGCGCGTGCCGGCAAGATATCCGCCGGAGGCGGCCATTCCGCCGCCGGGATTCTTGATGAGGGATCCCACCGTGAGATCCGCTCCCACGGCAGGTGGTTCCACGGTTTCCGTAAATTCACCGTAACAGTTGTCCACCATGAGAAAAGCGTCCGGGCGGATGGATTTGACCAACCGCGCCGCCTGACCGATCTCATCCACCGTCAGCGTCCGACGCAGTAAATAGCCCTTGGAGCGCTGAATGAAGACCACCTTGACCCGCGCACCTTCCTCGGATTCAAGAAATGCGCGAAGAGCGGGCAGATCCAGCGTTTTGCCTTCTTTCATTTCGATTTGCCGGTACGAAACGCCGAAATCGGCAAGCGAGCCATTCCCCGCTTCCCCGGCAAGACCGATGACCTCGGATAACGTATCATAAGGCTTTCCGGCCGCGGACAGCAGAATATCGCCCGGCCGCAGAAGCCCGAAAAGGCCAATGGTCAGCGCGTGTGTGCCGCTGACGATACTGTGCCGCACAAAAGCCGCTTCCGCGCCCATCACCCGGGCAAAAACCGCATCCAGCGTATCCCGGCCGCGGTCATCATAGCCGTATCCGTCCGTACTGCCAAAGCAGGCCGCGTCCACGCGGTGCGCGGCAAAAGCCGAAAGAACCCGTGCCGTGTTTTCACGGCTGACCCGGGCAATGGCCTCAAAACGCGGCCGGAGCGCTTCATCGGCTTCATCGGCAAGCGCAAGAAGCTTTTCGTCAAAATTCATCATTTGCCTCCGAGATAAGCAAGAACTAGATCAGCCGCCGCGCGCACATCCGTAAGATCCAGCACTTCGTTTCCGCTGTGAATATAGCGGCAGGGAATGGAGATTGCACCGGCACGACAACCCAAACGGGCGGCCTGAATGGCGCTGGTGTCGGTTCCGCCGTAAGGCAGGATCTCGCTTTGCACCGGGATCTTCTTTTCCTTTCCGAGTGCGAGCAGTTCCGATACCAGCGCGGCATCGCAAATAACCGAGCGGTCCTTGATCTTCACGGCCGCGCCGCCGCCCAGCTTCACGGCCATGGGCGTGGCACCCGGCAGATCGCCGGTACCGGTCACATCAAAAGTAAAGGAAACATCCGGTTCCGTGCGATAGGCGGCCGTGCCTGCGCCGCGGCAACCGACCTCTTCCTGAACCGAGAAAACCAAACTCAGATCATCCGCCGGTGCGGGCAGTTCTCGCGCCACCGCAAGCAATATGGCGCAACCCACCCGGTCATCCAACGGGCGGCCTGCCACCCGGTTCCCGGAAAGCCGGTAAAGATGCGGACGGAGCGCGCAGGCGTCTCCGATCTTCACGCGGCGCCCGGCCGCTTTCTGATCGGAAGCGCCGATGTCGACAAAACACTTGTCGGCGCGGGGCGCCTTGTCGCGATCCGTGCCGGCTTCGGCAGCCAGCACGCCGACCGTGCCGTTGCCGAAGACTACCTCCGAACCGACCGCTGCCGTATAATCGATCCCGCCGATCGGCGCAATCCGGACAAGACCGTTCTCCTCAATGAAAGTCACCAAAAAACCGATTTCATCCATATGCGCGTTCAGCAATACGCGGCGCGGATTTTTGCCGGTTCCCTTTTTTTCGCAAATGAGGTTTCCCATCGCGTCGGTATAGACTTTATCGCAAAGCGGTGTCATTTCGCGTGCAAGAATTTCGCGGATGGGGCCCTCCAGCCCGGAAACCGAGGGGGTAACGGGCAACAGTTCTTTCAGTGTACGGTACATTTTTAAAATCCTCCTTCATTCCAATGGGCAAAAAGCGAGAGCACCAGCGCCTTGACCGATTCATAGTCGGCAAGCGAGGCCACCGAACAGGGCGCGTGCAGGTAACGGGTAGCCAGCGACAGCGCCAGGCACCGCACGCCCACGCCCGTGCGCTGAATTTTGGCGGCATCGTTTCCGCCGGACACGAAACGCTTGACCTGCGCCGGGATCTTTTCGGACCCGGCAAGTGCCAGCGCAAAATCGACAAACGCCCGGTCATAGACCGTGCCGTTGTCGCAAAGCGAGAGTACCCCGCCCGAACCGACATCGGCCACCCGCCGATGCGCGGGCACATCCGGCAGATCGGCAATCGCCGTGGTCTCCAGCACAATGGAAAAGTCGGGGGAAAGATTCTGCGCCACGGTTTTGGCGCCGGTCAGACCGATTTCTTCCCGCACCGTAAAGGCCATATAAAGGTCAACGGGAAGTTCTTTCCCTTCCAGTTCACGCAACATTTCGATCATGGCGGCGCATCCCATCCGGTCATCCAGTGCTTTGCAGGCAACATATTCGCCATTGGCGCCCAGCAAGGTAAAATCACTGTCAAAAGTACCTTCCGTGCCGATCTCCACCAACTTTTCGCTTTCCTCACGACTGTCTGTACCGATATCAATGGAGAAATCGTCCGCTGCGGGCATTTTTTCCCGCTCTTCTTTGTTCTGAAGGTGAATTCCCTTGGCAATGATGACACCCGAAAGATCGCCTTCTTTGCCAAGTAAAGTAACGGCTCGTCCGCAAAGCACGCGGGGGTCAATGCCGCCCACATTGGCAAAACGCAGATAGCCTTCCTTGGTAATCTCGGTGACAATGAAGCCCACCTCGTCCATGTGCGCCGAAACCAGCACACGGGGGGCGCCCACCTGCCCTTGTTTGTGCGCGATCAGGTTGCCGAGCCTGTCCCGCGTAAGCGAAACGGAAAGGCCGGAAAGTTCGGCTTCGATGGCGTCGGCCACGCGCGCCTCTTCCCCGCTGGGTGCGGGAATAAGCGAGAGTTCTTTAATCAGTTCGACCCCGGTTTTCATCCGCACACCTCCTTATCGGTGATAAACAGTCTGACCAGTTCCCGGAGGTTCTCCGCATCCGTAAGATCCAGAATTTCATGATCAGTGTGCATGCCGCGCACCGGCAGTCCGGCATTCACCGTCGGAATGCCTGCGCCGGTCAGATTGACCGCCGGCGCATTTGTACCGGTACTGTTCGGCAAAGCAATCGGCTGTACCGGAATCCCGGCCGCCGCCGCGCGTGCCTCCAGCGACCGGCGCAACCGCTTGTCCAGCACCGGGCCGCGCGTAAGAGAAGGGCCGCCGCCGAGTTTGACCGTATCGGCCTCTTTTGTGCCGGGCATGGCGGCCAGATCCGCGTCCAGCACCATGGCACGGTCCGGATTTACGGAAAGCGCCGCCGATGAAACGCCGCCGAAAGCGCCGGTCTCTTCCCGAACCGAAAAGAGCAGATAAACATCCCCCGCCAGTTCCTCGCGCGGGGTAGAAAGAAGCGCCTCCGCAGCAATGGCACAGCAGGCCTTGTTATCAAAGCTTTTACCGGTCAGACGTTTGCCGGCAAGATGCCGGAACCGGGGAGCAAAACCGACCGGCGTGCCGATCGGCGCGATTTTTTCCAATTCTTCTTTGGAATATCCGGTATCCACCAACAGATCGCCCAATTCCGGAAGAACGGCCTTTCCGTCCTTTGCGGCCAGATGCGGCGGTGTGGAAGAAAGAATGCCCGAAATGGTTTTTTCTCCGTAAATGACCACCGGCGCGGAAGAGAGCGTCCGGCGGTCCAGTCCGCCTATCGGCGCCAACTTCAGAAATCCGCCCTCCTCAATACCGCACACATACATTCCGATCTCGTCAAAATGCGCGTCCAACAGGATGCGCGGTGCGCCCTCACGGCCGCACCGCCGGAGATAGATCCGGTTTCCCAACGCGTCCGTTTGGGTTTGGTCAAACCCGAACATGAGTTTTTCAAGCGATTCTTTTGCCGCGCTTTCCCTGCCCGAAACACTGGGCAAGGAGGCAAAGGCAATGATTTTTTCTTCTAAATTCACTTCGTTTCCTTTCCCGATTTTTCCCGCGCAAGCGCGGTAAAAAAATCGCCTCTTTCTTCAAAATCACGGAATTCACCGAATGCGGTGCACCCCGGCGAAAGCAAAACCGTATCGCCCGGCCGCGCCGCCGATGACGCCGCCTCAAAAGCCTCCCGGAAGGAGGAAAAGGCCACCGCCGGAATCCGGTCATTCACATCAGTCAGGATTTCGGTAGCCGTCTCTCCGTAAAGGAACACGGCACACGCACCTGCCGCCAGTGTGTCGGCCAACGGGGAAAGCGAAATCCCCTTCCCTCTGCCGCCGGCAATCACCAGCGGTTTTTTGGAAAAAATGGAAAGCGCCGCGGCCGTCCGGGTCGGGGAGGTGTCAATGGAACTGTCAATATAGGTCACGCCCCCCACCGTACAGACCGTCTGAAGCCGATGCGGCACACCGCCGAAAGCAAAAAGCGCCGACAACAACGCATCCCCCGGCACACCCGTCAGAAACGGGAAAGCGGCGCCCGCCGCGGCCAGATTTTTGCGGTTATGAATCCCCGGCAACCGGTAGGCCGATGCGATCCGCAAGCTCCAGAGCCGGCTTCCGGCGCGGACGCAGAGAACATCGCCCTCATAATAAGTGCCCTGTCCCCCCGGCGGCAGTTCGCCGGCGCCCGAACTGGTAAAAAAAGCGATCGGCGCGGTCTGACCTCTGGCCAACCGGCGGCACTCGGCATCCTCTACCGACAGCACCAGCCGGGTGGCTCCCTGTAGGATATGAGCCTTGGCCGCCCGGTACTCGGCAAAATCATGGTGCCAGTTGAGGTGATTGGGAGTCAGATTGGTGATGACCGCCGTGCCGGGAAAAGCGGCCAGCGTCATCAGCTGAAAACTGGACAGTTCCAGTACGGCAAAATCGGTTTCGCGCATCCCGTCAAGGTAGGGCAAAAGAGACACGCCGTTATTTCCGCCCGAATAGACCCGCTGTCCGGTCGTCTCAAGCAACGCCCGCAACAAGGCGGTGGTGGTGCTCTTCCCGTCCGAGCCGGTCACGCCGAACAAACGGCAGGGACACGCCGACAGGAAAAGTTCGGTCTCGCCCGACAGCTCCCCGCCCGATGAAAGGCAGGCGCGGATCCCCGGCAGATCGGGCCGGATCCCGGGCGAACGGAAAAGAATGTCTTCTTCAAATACCGGCGGAAACGGCCCGGTTACAAAACGCACCCCGGCACGGCGGTAGCGTGCGGCATCCGGCCCTTCCGTTTTTTCATCGTACACCGTCAAAACAGCGCCCGACGGCAGGAGAAAATCACACACAGCGCGATTGGACCGGCCAAACCCCAGCAATCCCACGCGCTTTCCGGAAAAATGCTTACGCACTCGGTCTGAAATCATCGGCACCTCGTTGTAAAACAAATATTTCCTTAACATATTATACCCGATTCTTCTTTCCGGTGCAAGAGTCCGAAAGACAATTTTGCCGATATTTTAAAAAAATCTCATCGGTGCTTTACAATTTACACAAAATATGGTATACTATGAAGAGTGAATTCCCCATCCCTTGGGGTAAAAGGAGGAAATATGGCTGCAAAAGCTACCGCAAAACAATACGGAAACGCCAGCATTACCGCCCTCAAAGGCGCGGACCGCGTCCGGAAGCGCCCGGGCGTCATTTTCGGTTCGGACGGTCTGGACGGATGCGAGCATTCCTTCTTTGAAATCCTCTCCAATGCCGTAGACGAGGCGCGCGAGGGCCACGGCAACCTCATCACCGTCACGGCTTTCCGCGATTATTCCATTGAGGTGGACGACCACGGACGCGGCGTCCCGCTCCGTTATAATGAAAAAGAAGGCCGTTACAACTGGGATCTTATTTATTGCGAACTTTACGCGGGCGGCAAATATGACAACAACAAAAACGGCGCGGCCTATGAATATTCGCTGGGGCTCAACGGTCTTGGCGCCTGCGCCACTCAGTATTCTTCCGAATACATGAAGGTCCGCTCTTATAACGGCACCGAGGAGGACAGCATCTCCTTTGAAAAGGGCGAGGTAAAAGGCGAACTGATGACCCGCCCGCTGGAAAAATCCGAGCGGCGGACCGGAACGGTCATCCGTTGGCGGCCGGATCTGGATGTTTTCACCGATATCCGTATCCCGCCGGAATTTTTCCGGGATACCCTGCACCGGCAGGCAGTGGTCAACCCGGGCATTACTTTCCTTTTCCGCCTGGAAGAAGCGGACGGGCATTTTTCGGAAGAACGGTATGTTTACGAGCACGGCATTTCGGACTACATTGCCGAGCGTGCCGGAGACAGCGCACGCACCGAGCCGGTGCTCTGGCATCTGGAAACGATGGGGCGCGACCGTGCCGACAAAGAAGATTACAAACTGAAGGCCGACATCTCTTTTTGCGTATCCAACACGGTCAATGCGCTGGAATATTATCACAACTCCAGCTATCTGGAATACGGCGGTTCCCCCGACCGCGCCGTGCGTTCAGCTTTCCTCTTCACACTGGATAACTATCTGAAGGCAAACGGAAAATATACAAAAAACGAATCCAAGATTACCTTTCAGGATATTGCCGACTGCCTGCTTTTGGTCATCAACAGTTTTTCCACGCTGACTTCTTATGAAAACCAGACCAAAAAATCCATCACCAACAGCTTCATTGCCGAGGCGCTCAACAAATTCCTGCGCGAAAAACTGCAGATTTATCTGATTGAACACCCGGCTGAGGCGGAACTTTTCGCAGGGCAGGTACTCATCAACAAGCGAAGCCGCGAAAACGCAGAGGCCACCCGGCTGAACCTGAAAAAGAAACTGACCGGCACGATCGATATTGCCAACCGGGTGGAAAAGTTTGTGGGGTGCCGCTCGAAAGATCCCAATGTGCGCGAACTTTATATCGTGGAGGGCGATTCGGCACTGACCTCCTGCAAACTGGGGCGTGCCGCCGAATTTCAGGCCATCATCCCGGTGCGTGGTAAAACGCTCAACTGCGTAAAAGCTTCTTATGACCGGATCTTCAAGAGCGAAATCATCACCGATCTTTTGCGCGTGATCGGTTGCGGCGTTGAAATTGACGGAAAGATCAAGGGCGACATCAGCCGCTTTGATTTTTCGCTCCTGCGTTGGTCCAAAATCATCATCTGCACCGATGCCGACGAAGACGGCTTCCAGATCCGCACATTGCTTCTCACGCTCTTTTACCGTCTTCTGCCCACCCTGCTCCGTGAACGGCGGATTTTTATCGCGGAATCTCCGCTTTTTGAAATCACGACCAAGGATCAAATTCTCTTTGCCTATAACGAATTTGAAAAAACCGAAATCCTTCGCAAGCTGGAAAGTGAAAATCGAAAATACACTCTCCAGCGTTCCAAGGGACTTGGCGAAAACGAACCGGAGATGATGTGGCAGACCACCATGAATCCGGCCACGCGCCGTCTTATTTCAGTAGAGCCTGCCGATGTGGCTCGCACCGAATATATGTTTGATGTGCTGATGGGCGACAACCTGGCAGAACGCAAAAATTTCATTGCCGAGCACGGCTTTGAATATGTCAAAGACGCGGATATCTAAACAAAAAAAGGGATCCGAGGGCTATGCTCTCGGATCCCTTTTTTGCTTGATTTATTTTACACGATAATAAACGGTTTTCCCATCCTGAACTCCACTGAAAAGAAGAGCCTCGCCGATTTCGCTCTCCACTTTGCAAACCGGCATTTCACGGAATGACATCAACACCTTTCCGTCACTGCCGCAAAGCAGATAGTTTCCGCCGGATTCACCTTCCGGTGAAAAGAGAATATAGTAAGAGTCGGTGAATGAAAGCAGACGTTTCCCCGTTGTACTATCCGTCAAAGGCGTCATCAGGCCGTCAAAAAGATAGCTTTCTCCATTGCGGGTGAAAAGGAGGTTATCTCCCACTCTTCCTTTGTAAGCGTAATCCTGCGCGTCATAAGAGAAAATGGCTGTCAGATCGGTGTTGTAGATGCGCGTTTCGGAGAGAATATATTTCCCGGTCAGCGCACGCGCTCCGCTGATCTCTCCAATCATTTCCCCTTCCTTGGAAAGCAGATAGGTAATGCCAAGGGAAGTTTTCAGCGAAAAACGATCCGTACCGATGGCCTGCGGAAGGCTGAATCCCTGACCGGGCGCCATCACCGACAGCTCGCGATCCAGCTCGCCGCTGTCCTTCAGCAGATAGATCCGTTGATTTTTGACCGAAACATCAATGAGTTTGTTCTCGATCGGGAAACAGAAAGCCACATTTTGGATCTTTTTCCGGAAGCAGTATTCGTCCATCTGATTGAAAGAACTGCTGTCCATCACACCGCGCGCCAAAACCCGAACAAACGTGTAATCGGATTTCAACTCCTTAATTTTTCCGCTATCAGACTGATAAATACCGGTCTTGACGATCCTCTTTTCTCCGTCTGCCTGATAGTCGTAGTCTTTCGCCGTTTCAGGCACGACATAGGAGTATTGGAAAAGGATGTTTCCGTCCGAAAGCAGAAAAGCCGCTCCGTTTGCATAGCCGGGAAAATCATAGCGGTAAACCGGACGGCAGGTCCTGTCATAAATGGTAAAGCCATCGCTCCCGATCTGGTAATAACGATCTCCCACACCGTGCGTAAGCTTCGGCAGTGCGCCCGAAAGGTCCCCGTGCGTAAAGGATTTTTCCATCGTACCGTCTTTTGAAAGACGATAACACTCTCCGTCAAACAGAACCAGGTTCAGCACAGAGGAAACGGGGCGGTCTCCCTGCGCCATTTGAAGTTCGCTGCCGGCGGCGTTATACAGGGTGGTGGTGTAATTTTTGTCCTCGCCAATAGTCTCTTGCTTTACCACGCGAAAATACGGAATATCCATGGTTTCAAACAGCTGAACGTTCAGCGTCGAATTTTCGGTGTCGCTCTGTTCGAAAATCGTTTTGTCATTCAAAAGATGATATACGGTGTGCAGTGTCTTGCCGTCAACCGTCGAAATCAGATAACAGAGCGTCTCGTTGGAGCTCATTAAAACTTTTCCGGAAAGAGACTCAATCTGCTTTGCGGAAACGAGGGGCTGCGCCGTTTCATATTTTTCTGTCGTAAACGCTTTTTTAACAGTCACCTGCATGGGCGTTGAACAAGCGGTCAAAACCAGCGCCATCAAAAGCAAAAGCGAAAGAAGGGCAAGTAGCCGAATGTGTTTCATAATCGCTCCTTTTCACGGAATAATCCGTGTTCCGGTCAAAAAAACCGCGGCCAGAGACGGGAAGCAGGCCATTGCGGGCAATGCTCCTGACGTTATTATAACATAAGCGCAAAGTAAAATCAAGATTTTATGTGAGACTCAGCGGCAAGATTTATCAAGATTTATAATAAAATCGCGGCAGGTCATTTTTGAAGCATCCGAAAAGCTCTGCGGGCCGAGTATCGCCATGGCGACGCTCGGCCCGCAGAGCCTGATATTTTGTTCTCTTTACTAAAGGATGGGTGTACTCCGCTTCAGAAATCAGACCAGAAGGAACAATGCGGCAAATCCGAAGGCCAGGAAAAAGGTCAACGAACCAAAAAGAAATTCCGAAACAGTGTGCCGTTTCGTCACCACGGAAGCACGGAAAATCAATCCGTACACCAATACGCCCGCCGCAATAAAAGCAGGATGCACGGCAATACAAACCAGCACGATCGGGCCGGTGATACTGCAGGAATGGCCGCTGGCACGGATGTGCAGAATTTTATTAAAGAAAAGCAGCCAGACTACCGAAAGCAAATATGTCAGGAAAATAAGCAACAGATAGCGGTTGCAACCGGTGACCGTTCCCCAAACGAAAGCGGCCAGATATCCGCAAAAGCAAAGGAGAAATGCGGTGTTCCGCTCGCCCTCCCGTCCGCGACGGCGGAGGGCCGGAATGAGGCGCGCTACAGGGTAGGCTAAAATCGGAAACACCGTCAAGGTCAACAATGCAGCCACAATCTCACGCGCTCCCGGAAAAACATCCTTTCTGCACAAGGAAAGAATCAGCACCAATACACCGGCCATCAAAGGGGGAACCGACAGTATGCGGATAACCTTGGCTGCACGTTTTTCAAACGCGGAAAAGCCCGTGTTCTTTTTTTCTTCAGGGGCGGGAGCCTCTGCCTGAGTCGTGTTTTTTGAAACTTCCGGAGAAGCGGATAACTTTCTTTTTTCTTTTTTGCCGGATGCAAAGCGGTCACCGGAAAGAAATTCGGGATTCTGCACGGGAAAAGACCTCCTTTATGACGCCGCATGTGAAAGCCGCTGGCGGCTGTGTCGTTGGCGTTCCTTTGCCCTTATTGTAACCGCAAAACAGCGGCAAAGTCAATCTACACCCACTTTCTGTGCGGAAACTGTTCAAAACCCCAAAGTAGAGCAAAAAATACCGGCTCTACTGTCGGTAGAGTGCCCCTATCGCATTGGTAGAAACAGATCACCCAAAGATACTTTAAGGGCATAATGTAAGAAAAAAAGACCCCGTTCGGGGTCTTTTTTGACAATTTTCTTTTCCTTTCGGCAACAAGAGGGCCGCATCAGTTCTCCGCCGGTTCAGTCATCAATGCAACCAGTTTTTCCTGTTCTTCATATGTAAACCCGGCTTCATTCAAGGTTTGGGGCAGATTCCAGCGTTCAAATGCGTCCAGCAGAGCCTTGATGGTAGCGGGCATGGAGCGATAACAATTGTAATAAATCTGCGGATCCGGAAGAACCGCCAACAGCTGGGGCGAAACATGATCCATGCTCCGGTTGACCCCTTTTTCATTATAGATCTCGCTGACTGCGTAATCGGCCACAATATCGTCTGCCGCCACCCCGCAAAGAAAAAGGACAGTAGCCGCCACAATGCCGGTCCGGTCCTTCCCCGCAGAGCAATGGAAAAGCACACCGCCGTGCGGCAATTTTTCCAACAGAAAATGAAGAATCTGAACAACAGCCGCAAGGCTAAACTGAAAGGTTTTGGCGTAATCGGGAATGAGCGCCTCCAGAATATCATCCAATGCAACCGAACCGTCCGCACGGTGCGGAATGCCGGCTTCTCCGCGCACGGACAGATCTTTTCCGTGAAAACGAAGTGGAAGAGGTTGATAGATAACCCCTGCCGGCGTCCTGAGCGGCCGTGCGGCAGTTTCGCGTTCTCCGCGAAGATCCACCACAGCGCAAAGGCCACGATCGGTCAGATATTCCCAGTCCTCTGCCATCAGCCGGCCGGCGAGTCACTTCTGTACAGTTTGAACCAACAAGTCGTGCGACAGCCCGCCGCCGCAAATCCGCCCAAATCACGGGTATTGAAACTGCCGGAAAGCGGCAAACGCCTCATAGGCTGAAAATTTTTCATTTTTCTTTTCACTTCTTTTCTTTGCTTTGTCCGGCAGGATCTTCAACATACGCCATTTTCGTCACATCAAACACGCCGCCGGGAAGGATCTTCCATTCCGGAATGACCGGCAGTGCCATAAACGACAAAGTCATAAAAGGATCCACCCCCGGCGTAACGCCCAATGACTTGGCAAAATCCTTGGCGCACTCCAGGGCTTGTTCGGTATCGACGGCGGACGCTTCGCTCATCAGTCCCGCAATCGGAAGCGGCAACGAACGGCTTTCTTTCCCGTCGGTCACATAAATGCCGCCACCCATCCGGATCAACTCATTGACCGCCAGGGCAAGCAGTTCGTCGCTGCTACCCACCGCGATGATATTATGCGAATCGTGCGAAACACTCGTGGCCACCGCACCGGCGCGAAGTCCATACCCGGAAAGATATCCAAGCCCGATGTGCCCGGTCTTTCCATGGCGCTCCAGCACCGCGATTTTCAGAATATCCCTCTCCGTATCGACCCGGTCGACAAAACCGTGCGCGTGGGTATAGAGTTCCCGAGGCATGACGCCGATCAACGGTTTTCGCCCGGCGGCAAAATCCGCAGAAGTCACCGGCTCTCTGTGCATGGAACCGTGAGCGGCCGCAAGCAATCGGGGAGAAATTTCAGGATTGCGCACACATACGCGCTTCCCTTTTTCAAAGGCAGTCCGTCCGTTTTTAAGAACCCGTGCGACCCCGAACTCTGAAAGATCTTCAAAAAATACCAGATCGGCGATCCGTCCGCCCGCAATGGCGCCTCTGTCCGAAAGGCCGAAATACTCTGCCGCGTTCCGGCTGGCCACCGTCAGAGCCAGCGCGGGATCGACCCCCCTTTCGACGCAACGGCGGACAATATGATCCATATGCCCCAGCCGTTCGATGTCACTGGTATGCTTATCGTCAGAGCAGAAAAGAATCCGGTCACGGTATACATCCGTCAAAAGGGGCAAAAGGCTGTCCAGATTTTTGGCGGCCGTGCCCTCCCGGATCATGATGTACATCCCGGCACGCAATTTCTCAAGCGCCCCATCCGGATCGGTACATTCATGATCGGAAGAAATGCCCGCCGCCACATAACCGGCAAGCGTCCGGCCGGAAAGACCGGGTGCGTGCCCGTCCACGCGTTTTCCGTGCGCGTGCGCATCCACGATTTTTTCCACTACGGCGGGGTCGCAGGCCGCCCCAACATAGTCCATCATTTCCGCCAGGCCCAACACACGCGCATGGCGGTAAAAAGGAGACAGTGCCGCAGCGTCAAGCGAAGCACCGCTCTCATCAAACGGCGTGGCCGGCACACAGGACGGCAACATCAGAAAAACATCCAGGCCAATCCCTTTCGTAGCCTCCAGCATATAACGGATACCGTCTTCTCCCATGACATTGGCAATTTCGTGCGGATCGCAGATGACGGCGGTCGTACCGTGGGAAAGTGCCGGCCCGGCAAATTCGACCGGCGTCACCAGTGTGCTTTCCAGATGGATATGGGCATCAATCAGGCCGGGAACGACAAACTGTCCGGGAGCCGAAAGGACTTCTTTTCCTTCGTATCGGCCGCCAACGCCCGCAATCCGCCCATCGAAAACGGCAATATCGCCCGTTTCAAAGGAGCGGGTAAATACATTCAGCCACCGGGCATCCCGGATCACAAGATCGGCCGGCGATTCACCCCGCGCCACACGGATCAGTGCAAGTTCTTTTTGAATCTGACGCGAACGGTTGACCATATCCCTGCTCCTTTCTGAAATAAAACCGCTTTTAATCGTTATAAATCGGGAATTTTTCGCACAGTTCCATTACTTCCGCACGCACACGCGCGCAGTTCCCTTCAAAATCCTTTGCAATATCTCCCATGAAAGCGGCAATCCGCTTCATTTCGGGAATCCCGAACCCGCGCGTTGTCACGGCCGGCGTGCCCACACGGATACCGCTGGTGACAAAAGGCTTTTCCGGATCGTTGGGAATGGCGTTTTTGTTGACTGTAATGTGTACTTCATCCAGCCGTTTTTCCATCTCTTTTCCGGTAATCTTAAACGGCCGCAGGTCAATAAGCATCAGGTGATTATCCGTACCGCCCGACACAATGCGGAAACCTATCGTGGAAAGTTCCGCGCACAGGGTCTTGGCGTTTTCCACCACATGGCGCTGATACTCGGCAAATTCCGGCGTGAGCGCCTCGCCCAGCGCCACAGCTTTGGCGGCAATGATATGCATGAGCGGACCGCCCTGCGTGCCGGGAAAAACAGCCTTGTCAATCTTGGCGGCCAGCTCTTCGCGGCAAAGGATCATACCGCCGCGCGGACCGCGCAGAGTCTTATGCGTAGTGGTGGTCACCACATCGGCGTAAGGTACAGGACTGGGATGCAATCCGGCCGCAACAAGGCCCGCAATGTGCGCCATATCCACCATATAATAAGCGCCGACTTCCTTTGCGATTTCACCGATTTTTTTGAAATCGATCGTTCTGGAATAAGCGCTCGCCCCCGCGATAATCATCTTGGGATGGCAGGAGAGCGCCACACGGCGGATCTCGTCATAGTCAAGCATTTCGGTCTCATCCGAAACGCTGTAAGGAACCACATGAAAATATTTTCCCGAAATATTGACGGGAGAGCCATGCGAAAGATGCCCGCCATGCGCCAGCGAAAGGCCCATGACCGTATCTCCCGGCTCAAGAAGTGCAAAAAACACCGCCAGATTGGCAGAGGCACCGCAGTGCGGCTGTACATTGGCATGCTGTGCGCCGAAAAGCTTTTTGGCACGCTCCCGCGCGATATTCTCCACAATGTCCACATACTGGCAACCGCCGTAATAACGCTTGCCGGGAAAGCCCTCGGCATATTTATTCGTAAGAGGGGTACCGGCGGCCATCAGCACAGCTTTTGAAACAATGTTTTCGGAAGCGATCAGTTCGATATTCTGACGCTGGCGGGAAAGTTCAAGGTTGCAGGCGTCAGCCACTTCCCTGTCGTAATTGGCGAGTTCCTCAAAAAAATTCATGCTTTCTCCTTTCGGCGGGTGCGACAGACGCACAGATAATTTTTATTATTCTAACACAGCGTCCCTCTTCTTGTCAAGAAAAAGGGGCAAAAAGGGATATAAAAAGCGCAAGCCACGGCTTGGTGCCGTGGCTTGCTTTGTGCGTTATTCTTACATGGAAACCAGGAAGAAGCGCAGGAGGAAGAGCACGGCGATTACAGTGACCGGAATCTCTTTCTTGCTGTACTTGCCGGTGACCAGCGTGATCACCACGTGGGCAAAGCAACCGATGGCGATACCGTTGGAAATCGAGTAGGTAAGGGGCATCATGATGAGCGCCAGGAACGCAGGAACGGCCTCGGCAATGTCATCCATGTTGACCTTGGCAAAGTTTCTGAGCATCAGCACGCCGACATAGATGAGGGCGGGAGCCGTTGCGCAAGCGGGGATGATCAGAGCAAGAGGCGTCAGGAACAGGCACAGGAGGAAGCAGAAGGCAGTAACCACAGAGGCAAGGCCCGTGCGTCCGCCGGCACCGACGCCGGCCGCGGATTCCACAAAAGTGGTGCAGGTGGAAGTGCCCAGCACACCACCGGTCACGGTTGCAACTGAGTCTGCCACCATGCACTGATTCATATTGATCGGGTCGCCGTTCTCATCCATCATGTTGGCCTGAGAAGCCGTGCCGTACAGTGTGCCGATGGTATCGAACATATCTACCAGGCAGAAAGTCAGCGTCAGCACAATGGCATTCAGGACAGCAGAGAATCCACCTTCAAAAATGGTAAAGCCCTTGAACGCGCCGAAGATACCGATCTTGCCGAAGTCCTTGAAGGACTGGCCGATCGAGCTCATATCAAATTCGGGAGCGGTCCAGGTGGTGAGATAGTAAAGAACCGAAACGCCGAGAATGGTGAGAATCACATTGCCCTTGACATTCTTCTTACCGAGGATAGCCATGGCAAGCAGACCCAGCAGTGCCAGCACGACGGGAGCGATGGCTCTCCAGCCTTCCATGAAGGTCTTGCCGGTGATTGCACCGTGGAAATCAAAGAACTGGACAAAGGTGTACTGGTTGGCCTGAATGATGCCGACGTTCTTGAAACCGATGAAGGCAATGAAGAGGCCGATACCGGCGGGAATCGCTTTTTTGAGGTTTTCGGGCAGTGCCTTGGCAAGCAGTCCGCGCACACCGGTGGCGGAAAGGATCAGGAACAGGATGCCTTCCAGAAGGATGATGGTCAGACCTTCACGATAGCCCTGAATCACATCACCGCCGGAAAGAGCGGGCAGAATGAAAGAAACGAAGAAGAAGGAGTTCAGTCCCATGCCGCAGGCCTGTGCAAAGGGCATCTTGGCGTACAGCGCGCAAAGCAGCGTGCCGACCACAGCCACAAGGATCGAAGCAACATACACCGCGTTCCAGATGGTTCCGAAATCAGGCCCTTGCATAAAGCCGGTGACCTGATTGGGGTTTGTCACGATGATGTAAGCCATGGCAAAGAAGGTGGTCAGACCCGCCATGATCTCGGTCCGGATGTTTGAACCGCGCTCGGTGATTTTGAAAAACTTGTCCAGTTTCTGGTTCATAAGTTTTTCCCCTTTCAAAAAGTTTGTTTTTGAAAAACAAAAGCCCGACATCTGCCGAGCTTCCCGCCAAAACCGAAGAAAGCGCCGCACACTGCCGGCGCTGACCGGATCGGTAGTCGGGCGGAAGGCCGCCCGGTAGAAACTCCGGGCCCTTTTCGCCCGCATTATACCGAAACATTTGTTTTTCATGACCGATTATAACATATGTTCAGACAAAATTCAAGAGAAAAACAAAAAATTTTCAAAAAAAGATCACTTCTCCGATTCGACCAAAAATGATTGACAACGCCGCGTTTTTATGTTAAAATGTACAATACATTTTCATGGACGCAAGAGGAGAATATCATGCTTTCTTTTGTTCTGACCAACCTGTTGCTGGGTGTCGGGCTTGCTATGGACGCCTTCTCGGTCTCACTGGCCAACGGCCTTGCCGAACCGAAAATGTCCGTCCCCCGCATGGCAGGAATTGCCGGTATTTATGCCTTTTTTCAGGCTCTGATGCCGATGACCGGCTGGTTCTGCGTCCACGGGGCTCTTTCTTATTTCACGATATTTTCACGCTTTATTCCCTATATTGCGTTGGCGCTCCTGCTTTATATCGGCGGAAAAATGCTGATTGAGGGCATCCGGAACAAAGAAAAGAGCGAAGAAGAAAAGATTACGGTGCAGTTTCCCTTTACCGCCCTGCTCCTTCAGGGCGTGGCAACCTCGATCGACGCGCTTTCGGTCGGCTTTACCATTGCCGAATACGGTGTGTGGGAGGCGCTGCTGGCCGCCGGCATCATTGCGTCCGCCACCTACCTTATCTGCTCTGTCGGTCTCTACCTTGGAAAGCGATTCGGCACGCGGTTGGCCGGAAAAGCCACCGTTTTCGGCGGATTGGTGCTGATTTCCATTGGGATTGAAATTTTTGTCAAAGGCGTATTCTTCGCCTGAAAAAAGGAGCAGGTTCATTTCCCTGCTCCCTTTTTTACAGATAAATCTCAATGCTTTGAAGCGACTCCACCCGGTCCAGTCTGGCCACCCGGCGGCCGCGTTCATCGGTATAGCTGATCCGGATCCATTCGCTGTCCACCGCGTCCACATCACACAGAATGTCGGCGCTCCCGGTCAGATATTCCTCGTTTTCATCCCGGATCCGGCAATGAAGGCCCGGCAGATTTTTCAATACCTCAGACATTTTTCTTTCCCCCTTTTTTGGTTTCTGTTTTCATTTTGCACCGGAAAGGGGATTTTATACAAAAGAGCCGGATTTCTCCGGCTCTTTTTTACGGCATCGGCGATTCGCTCTTCTCCTGTTGCCGCTGTTGTTCTTCAATTTTGGCTTTTTCCTTTTCCAATTCCGCCGCTTCCCTGTTCCGGCGGCGAAACTCGGCCAGCCGGTTGACGGTGAGCACGATGGCCACGCAGAAAATGATTAAAATGAGCGCCCGGATGATGAAGGAAAGAATCCTTGTTTTGTTTTCCCCTTCGTTTCTTTTCATGTTTCCGATTCCTCTTTTCTTTTATGGAAAGCACCCTGTAGCCGGGAATTTCGCCTCTCTTTGCCGCCGTAATCTGAGCCTTGCAAAGAGTTTCCGACCGTTTTTCTTTTCTTTTTTCACGCCGCGCTTTTGTCATGCGGGCAAGCGGCGCAAAAATCTTCTTTTGGATCAGGCGGACGGGGGCAACTAAAAAGAACAGCAAATATTGCCCGCCGGCCGACAGCAAATAGGACAGCCATGCGCAAAACAGCGAGGAAACCCGCCCCGTCACCCTGCGCGTCAGCAAAAAGCCGAAAAACAGCAGCAACGGCACCTCCGGCCGGAACTGACCGCAAAAACGCACATACAGGATCGCCTGGCAAAAGACCGCAAAGAAAAGGGCGCAAAGAAAGTCGCCCGCAAAAATCACGGTCTGCCGCCAAAGATTGCCTCTTTCGCGCGGCAAAGGCGTGGCATGGCGAAGAAACGGCAAGGGACGCTCATAGACCGGCCTCATTTCCGCCAGAACCCGATGCGCACCGAGCAGTACGCCGATGACCCGCAGGAAAAAAAGGCAGAATGCGTAAAAGACACCCGCCGAAAAAGACAGAAGAAAACTTGCAAACTGGTCTGCCGGATAAATTTCCATCAGCCAAACAGCCGCCGTTTTCCGCGCCGGACGGGAGACTCATCGCTGTAAAAGACGCCGTTCAGTTGCCCGGTGACCGTAACCAGACCGCGCTCAATATCCAGCGTTGTCACGGAAAGTCCCTCTCCCTCCAGGGTCATGCGCCCGCATTCGGTCACAAGAGACACCATTGTGTCGTCAAAGCTTTCCATCGCCGTGACGCCGGTGATTTCGGTTTCCTTTCGCGCCGCGCACCGCAGCGCATGATGACAGCCCACATTGTTTTTTCCTTCGTCCGCCATAATTGCCCCTCCTTTTCGGATTCAAGGCATTATATGCAAAGCTCAAAAACGATATGCAACATCCGTGCCAAAGTTTTGCCCGGGCCTTTCGCATTCAGGCTCAGTTTGACGAACCGCCATCAATGACCTCGTAAAGTTCTTCCACGCCGGTCTTTCCCACGGTCTCCCGCACGGCCCGCACCCGTATCTTCAGTGTGCGGGCACCGAAACGGACCTCGATTATGTCATTTTCTTTCACATCATAGGAGGCCTTTGCCGGACGGCCGTTGACCGTGACATGGTCGGCGTCGCATGCATCGTTGGCCACTGTGCGCCGTTTGATAATCCGCGTCACCTTCAGATATTTATCCAGTCTCATATTTCCTCCGGAAAAAGGACGGCGGAGGCCGAAGCCCCCGCCGGTTAAAACTATTTCTTACTGAATCGCGTCCTTGAGCGATTTTCCGGCCGCAAACGAGGGAGCCTTGCCGGCAGCAATCTCGATCTTTTCACCGGTCTTGGGGTTGACACCGGTGCGGGCAGCTCTTTCCTTTACGGCAAAAGTGCCAAAGCCGACCAGCTGGATCTTGTCACCGGCTTTGAGAGCCTCGGTGATTGCCTCGATCGTTGCGTTGAGAGCCAGTTCGGCCTCTTTCTTGGAAAGTTCGCTCTTGGCCGCAATAGCGTTTACCAGTTCTGTCTTGTTCATGATGTTCGCATCCTTTCTTTTATTTCAGCATATTTTGATGACGGATATGGTGCATCACAATTTTATTTTACCATATTTTTTACAAAAAATCAATAGGATGATTCGGAAAAATCGGCATTTTTCTTGCTTTTTTCGATTTTTTTGGCCTCTTCCCAGATGAAATCCAACTCCTCCGGCGAGCACAGTGCCATTTCCTTCCTTTTTTTCAGACAAATCCCTTCCAGGATTGAGAAACGCCGGATATATTTGTCTGTTGCCCGCGTCAATGCCTCCTCGGGATCAACCGAAGCTTTGCGTGCCAGATTGGCGGCGGCAAAAAGCAGATCCCCCACTTCTTCCTCCACGGCGCCGGCGTCTTTTCCGGCAATCGCTTCGGCGGCTTCTCCGGTCTCTTCCCGGACCTTCAGAAGCGCACTGTCCGTGTCCGGAAAATCCAGCACGCCGGATTTCTTGCCGACTTTGGCCGCGCGCATGAGCGCCGGCAGTTGACGGGGCACCGCCATCAGTTTATCGGTCACCGTGTCGCGGTGCTTTTCTTCATTTTTAATAGCTTCCCAGTTTTCAAGAACCCGGTCGCTATTCTCGGCCCGGACCTCGCCAAATACATGGGGATGACGATGAATGAGTTTCCGGCAGATATCCCCGGCCACATCATCAAAAGTAAAGTGCCCGGCTTCCGCTTCCATTTCCGCATGGAACACCACCTGCAAAAGCAGATCTCCCAATTCTTCGCGCAAAAGTTTCAGGTCCTTTTTATCAATTGCCTCGATCACCTCATAGGTCTCCTCAATGAGGTTTTTACGAATGGATTCATGGGTCTGTTCCCTGTCCCAGGGGCAACCGCCGGGACGCCGGAGAAGCGTCACGATCCGCACCAGATCCATTACATCATACTTTTCTTTTTCAAGAAGTTCTTTTGCTTCCTTTTCCATAATTGACCTCCGTCCGGATTTTTACTTCTTAATGATACCGCAAACAGGCGTGAAAGTCAAGCCCCGACTCTTTTTCCGGTGTGCTTTGACAGGAAATCCGCAATGCGCTCTCCGCACGGCAGGGAAAGCAGATCGGTTCTTTGAAAAGCACGGAAAAGGAAAGAGAGCGGCAAATAAAGCAAAACCACCAAAAAAAGCGTGAGCGGAAGGAGCCAATTGCCCGCTCCCCAAAGTTTTGACAAAAGTATATACACGCCGCCGCCGATCCCAACCGACACGGCGGCAGCGGCAAACGGCCGGAAAAGCGAACAGACTGCGCGCGTGGGCAGAATCCGGGAAAGACAGATCCCCTGAATGGTCAGAACAGTCAAATGACAAAGCAGTGTGGAAATGGGAGCGCCATAAATCTGCACGCGCGGCAAAGAAAGCAGAATCCATTCGGCCGTCAACTTGACAAGCGCGCCGATCCACAATGAAACCACCGGCAAAACCGGCTTCCCTGCGGCCTGAAGCGCACCGGCCGTGAAAGCGACCAGCACGGCCGGGAGCACCGAAAGCGAAAGCACAGACAGCATCGGCGCAGCCAAAGCCACTGCGTCGCTTTGTCCCCTGAAAAGGAAGGAAAGCACCGGCGCGGCAAACACAGAAAGCCCCAGCGCCGCCGGAACCGCAAAAAGCGTGACCAGTCGGAAAGCGGAAGAAAGCGCTTCTCCGGCGGCTGTCCGATCCCCCCTTGTCACGGCGCTTTTTAAAATCGGCACAAAGGTCAGCGTGATGGGAGAAAGCAATGTCGGCACCAGATTATAAAGCGGCACGGCCAGATTGCCATAACAACTGTAAAGCAGATTGGCCGCCTCGGGCGCATAACCGAGCGCCTGTAACCGCCCCGGAATCAGCGCCGTGTCGATCAGCGTGACCGCTCCCATGACCGCCGCACCGACCGTAACCGGCAAAACCACCCGAAAAATCCGGGCAAAAATGGCTCCGCTGTGAGAAGGCGGCTGTGTATAAACGGCGGTATCTCTGAAAAGAAGCAGGCAAAGCAAAAGGAAAGCGGCCGAAAGCGCCATACCGGCCGGGATTCCCGCCACCGCCGCCGCGGCCACTTTGTGGGACGGTGCGCCGGTCGCGGCCATCCGGATGGCAAAGAAAAGGCCGAACCCCAGTTTCCCGGCGGCCTCCAGCACCTCCGAAACGGCCGTGGGCAACATATTCTGCCGCCCCTGAAAATAGCCCTTTACGGCGCCGGTAAAAGCGCCGAGCAAAAGCGCCGGGGCAATCACCGCAAGGCACTCCGCCGCGTCCTTTTGGAAAATGGCATTGGCAATCAGCGGTGAAAAGGAAAAAAGAAGCGTGCCAAAAAGCGCACCCAGCGACAGAAAAAGCCCGAGAGAAAGCCAAAGCGCTCTCCCGGGGTTCTTCCCCGCCGCGATACTTTCGGACACGCAAAGCGAAAGCGCCGTGGGAAGACCCGCGGCACAAAGCACAAACAAAAGCGCATAGATGTGATAGGCCGACAGAAAATAAGCCATCCCCGTAACGCCGACCACCGAAAGAAGCGGAATCTTGTAAAAAAGCCCGATGATCTTGGCAATCAGCATGGCGGGCATGAGAACAAACACGCCGCGCACCAGGGTCTTGCTTTGTTTGTTTTTTGTTTCGCCGGAAATGGGCATCAGGGCATTCCTCTTTTCCCCGGGAAGGGGGAAAAATCAAAGTCCCCGTTCCCGATAAAATGCCGTAATCTGATCGGTCTGTGTGCGGCCCTCATCGCTTTCCAGATACTCATATGGATACTTGGGGTTGAAAAGGCGGCGGATAACCGACTTTTTCCCGCTTCCCGCCGGCGCATAATCCACCAATTTGGTAACAGCGCCCGCGCCGGCGGCAAAGATCGAGTGCACTTCTTCCATCATGTCGATGTTATAAATCCCCTCGGTGCCGGGTTTCGCAAAGCCCACATTTTCAAAGTTCCCCACCATATTTTTTTGCCGATACATATAATATGGCACATAACCGGCTTCGGCGGCGCGGATCTGTGAGTAATCCACACATTTCCCCGCATCACCACCCCGGAGATTGTAGACCCGGTGGTCCTGCCGCAGGATTTCGGCGGCACGCTTGACACAGAAGGTGTGAACCGTGATATTTTCGGGAGAAAGACGCAGGATCTCGTCAAAAGTGGCCGAGAAGCCGGAAAAGCGATCGCCCGGCAGACCCACGATCAGATCGGTGTTGATACACTTTATGCCGGCACCCCGCGCAATATCATACGCACGGTAAAAATCCTCTACCGTATGGCAACGCCCGACCCCTTCCAGCACCGACGGAGAAAGCGTTTGCGGATTGACGCAGACCCGTGTGACCCCGGCCGCCTTGGCCAACGCCATTTTTTCATGGTCAATGGTATCCGGCCGGCCGGATTCCAGCGTATATTCCAAAAGCGAAGAGACCTCCACCGATTCGCCGATAGTGTCAAGAAGTCTTGCCAACTGATTGGCGGTCAGAATCGTCGGCGTACCGCCGCCGATATAAACCGTCAGCACCCGAAGCCCCAGTTCCCGCACGGTCTTCGCCTTTTGACGGATTTCGCAAAGCAACAGTTCCAGATAATCCGGGATCAGCGACAGCAAGCGTTTGGAGGTATAGGAGACAAAGGAACAGTAAGAACAGCGCGTGGGACAAAACGGAATGGAAATATAAAGGCTGCAATCCCGCGGCGTGGGGGTTCCGATAATCTCCTGCTCCCGCAGGGCCACCTCTGTGGCCAGCGCCGCCTTTTTGGGTATGACCATATAATCGGTGACAAGCGCCTTTTTGACGCGGGTCTTTCCCATACCGGTCAGGAGAAGTTCGGTGGCAACTTTGGAAGGGCGCACACCGGTCAGCATCCCCCAAGAAGGGCGATAATGAATGAGCTCCCCGGCTGCGCCCAACACGGCATAACCGATGACGATTTTCTTTTGCCGGTCGCGTTCCAGATCCGTGCGATAAGGACAAAAGCGCTCAGCCTTGGCGGATTTGCCCTCAAAGGTGAACTGCGCCCGTGCCCGCATACCCTCCTCTTCCTCCCGGAAAAAGAGAGAAAGCGTATGTCCGTCGCTTCCGTCCGGTGTGAATTTGACCCCCGGAAAAAAGATCATACAAAGTGTCTGGACATAATATTCATTGATGTTTCCGTCAATTGTCAGTTTCATTTTGTGCCTCCGGCAGAAAGCACCCGGCTGTCCATCACAAGGGTCACAGGTCCGTCTGCCTTCATATCAATTTCCATATCCGCCCCGAAAACGCCACAGGCAAAAGCGGAAAACGACGGTCTCAGAAACGACAGGAATTTTTCATAAAGCGGCTGAGCCACATCGGGCGCGGCCGCGGCGAAAAAATCCGGCCGGTTGCCATGCGCATAATTGGCCAGCAGCGTAAAATTGGAAACCACCAGTATTCCGCCCGTCACATCGGTCACGGAACGGTTCATGCGGCCGGCTTCATCCGGAAAAATCCGGCATCCCGCAATTTTACGGGAAAGTTTTTCGGCATCCGCCTCGGTATCCCCCTGGGCCACGCCGAGCAGAACCACCAGTCCCCGGCCGATCTCGCCGCAAAAAACGCCGTCCGCTATCACCGAAGCACGGGAAACACGCTGAAGCACCGCAATCATGAATAACCCCTCCCTACATCAATGACATCGCGCAGACTTTTAAGCCGGGCCACGATCGAGCGATAATGCTCCGCATTTTTGCAACTGATTTTCAGATTGATAATCATCCGGTCATCGCCTTTTTTGCGGGTGTTGACCTGTAAAAGCACCACTTTCATATCGGCCAGCGCCATGGTAATGTCGGCCAGAATCGTAAGGCTGCCGTATGCGTAGATCTGAATCAGCGCTTCGTACACTTCCTGCCGGTCATGAGAGGGTTTTTCCCAGTGCGCTTCGGCAAAACGGGTAACATTTTCCGGGTTTTTCATGGCGTTGACCACATTGGGACAGTCCACCTTGTGAATTGAAATGCCGAATCCTTTGGTGATAAAGCCAATGACGCTGTCTCCCGGCAACGGGTTGCAGCACTTGGCAAATTTCACAAGGCATCCGCTTTCGCCATCCACCACAATTCCGCCGTTCCGGCAGATATGGCGCGGTGTAGGCGCAAGCTGGATGTCGTTGGCAGAGAGCGGCGCGGCGGTACTTTCGGGTTCGGGACGCACCACTTTGTCAAATTCCTCCCGCAGGCGGGTGGCAACCTTGCTCATGGAGATTCCGCCATAGCCGATGGTATTGTAAAGATCTTCCACCGAAGTATAACCCATGCGCGCGGCGGTGGCGTTCATCACCTCTTCACGCTGAGCGTCGCTGGAAGTCCGGCCGTATTTCTTGAATTCCATTTCCACCGCGGCGCGGCCGACGCGGATATTATCCGGCCGCTTTTCCTTCTTGAACCACTGCCGGATTTTGCTGCGCGCTTCGCTGGTCTTGATGATATTGAGCCAGTCGCGCGAGGGGCCTTTGGAAGTGTTGGAAGTCAGAATCTCGACAATTTCGCCGTTCTGCGGCACGCGATCAATCGGCACGATCATGCCGTTGATTTTTGCGCCGACCATTTTATTGCCGACCGCCGAGTGAATGGCATAGGCAAAATCGATGACCGTTGCGCCCTGCGGCAAAGAGATCACATCGCCCTTGGGCGTAAAAACAAAGGTTTCATCCTGGAAAATGTCGGTCTTGAACGCATGGATAAACTCGTCCGGGTCGCGGGTGTCGTTCTCGTTTTCAAGGAGCCGGGAAACCCACGCCAACTTCCGATCCATATCCTCTTTGCTCTGCACACCGGACTTGTATTTCCAGTGCGCGGCGATACCGTATTCGGCGATCTGGTGCATCTCCCGTGTACGGATCTGCACTTCAAAAGGAATCCCGTAGCGCCCGATGACCGTGGTGTGAAGCGAGCGGTAAAGGTTCGGCTTCGGTGTGGAAATATAATCCTTGAATCGGCCGGGAATCGATTTGTACATTTCGTGAATGATGCCGAGCACGGTATAACATTCCAGTTCGGTCTCCACGATGACACGCAATGCGTAAAAGTCGTAAATTTCATCAAAACTCTTGTTTTGTGTATACATCTTCCGATAAATACTGTAAACGGTTTTGATACGCCCCTCCAATGTGAAGTGGATGCCGTTCTCCCGCAACTTTTCCTCCACCTCGCGGCGCACACATTCCACAAAATCCGTGTGTTGGCCGTATTTCTTTTCAATGTCCTCCTGCACCTCGGCATAACCGTACGGATCCAGATATCGCAGGCTGAGATTTTCCAGTTCCTGCTTGATGCGCTGCATACCGAGCCGGTGTGCCAGCGGCGCATAGACATACATGGTCTCCAGCGCGATGATGCGTTGTTTGGCATCGGATTTGGCACCCAATGTGCGCATATTGTGAAGGCGATCGCAAAGCTTGATAAAGATCACGCGGACATCTTTGGACATGGCCAGAAGCATCTTCCGGAGCGTTTCAATGTGCGCTTCTTCTTTGTCTTCCACCTTGAGCATGACGATTTTGGTCAGCCCGTCCACCAAAAGCGCTACATCCGCCCCGAAACGCTTTTCGATTTCCTTCAGATCGGTTTTCCCGCCGCAGTCTTCCACGGTGTCATGAAGCAATGCGGCACAGATGGAATCCGAATCCAGACCCAGTGTGGCCACGATTTCGGCCACTGCAAGCGGGTGGGAAATATAGGGTTCGCCACTCTCCCGGCGCTGTCCCTCATGGAGCAGAGCCGCATAATCAAAGGCCTTTTTGATTTTATCGATCTGATAGTTGTTGCCCGACGCTTCCAGAATATCCAGAAGCGGCTGAATACTGACTGTTTTTTCAGCCTCCATTACGGTGCCTCCTCTCCGCCCCGGTTCCGGCATTGCGAACGCAGTTTGTGCAGAATCGAGGATTTTTCAATATTGGTCTTTCCGGCGAAATAGACGGTGAAGTGATAGATACGCCCCTCCTTCTTTACGCCGCAGATTTTCAGTTCGTCAAAGATTTCCAGTATATAGCAAAGCTTTCCGTAAGTGATTTCCCGCGCAGAATTTTCATTGATCAACGAAAGCAGGGTCTCCTCCGGGAAGGTGTCGTTTCCAATCCGGTATTCCTGCCGGATGATCGTATAAACCTGCGCAAAATCATTCCGATCCGGCAAAAAACCCTCCGAGAAATCAAAGGGTGCCCCGGCTCTGACCGCAAGAAAACGCTCGCGCGCCGCACAAAGATCTTTTCTGTATTGCTCGCTGGCGCGAACATCCTCCACCACCAGCTGCACGGTGCGTTCTCCCCGGAACTCGTTGATATCCACACCGGCCAAAAGGTCAATACGATCTCCTACACGATAGGGGAAACGCAGCCTCGGCATGGAAAAATACAGCGCCGGAAAGGTCAGTGCCCCGGAGCGAAGGGTCAGTTTGAGATGCTTTCCTGCGGAAAGATCGGTAATCCGCTCCAGATAAAGATCGGAAAAAAGGAATTTCGGGGCAGGGTTGCTCACGCCGAAAGGTTCCAGCAACGAAAGCTCCTCGCAAAAGGAAAGCGAAAGATTGGCAAAGGAAAGTTCCGCATCGGCCGTCAGTGTCACACCCGGAAAGCCTTCCGGAAGTTCTTTTTCGGCATATTTGTTAATCCGTTCGCGGAATTCATCCACCCGGTCACGCCGGACCGTCAGCCCCGCGGCCAGTTCATGCCCGCCGAATTTATAAAGCAGATCCTCGCACGCGGAAAGCGCACGGACCAGATTGAGTCCCTTGACGCTTCGTCCCGAACCCTTGCCCAGATCATCCGGGCTGTCAAATCCCCGGGTCGCCCCGTCAAAAGAAATGAGAATCGCCGGTTTTCCATAGTTTTCCGTCAGGCGGGAAGCCACAATTCCGATAATGCCCTGTCGCCAGTGATCGTCCGAAAGCACCAGTACGCGGTCAACGGAAAAGCCGGGATCACGGCTGATCATCTCTTGGGCGTCGGCGGCAATGCGGTTTTCTTCCGACTGACGCTCCCGGTTGATCTCGCAGATTTCGGCGGCCAGTTTTTCGGCCTCTCCCGGATCTTCGCACAAAAGGAGATTGACCGCAAGCGTTGCCTCCCGCATCCGCCCGGCGGCATTAAGCCGGGGCGCAAGGCCGAAGCCGATAAAAGAAGCCGTCATCTTTTTGGGACGAACCGGGCGGGTATCCCCCGCCGGGCGATTTCCGGCGCTGGCCTCCCGGATCAGCGCCGCCAGCCCCGGCCGCTCGGTTTTGGCCATACGGAGCAGACCCAACTTGACGATCAGGCGGTTTTCGGAACAAAGCGGCATCACATCAGCCACCGTCCCGATGGCAGTCAGATCGGCAAAACGCATACAGATCCGGCGCACCGCATCCATTTCACTCTCACCGGAATCCCGGTAAAACAGACTTTCACAGGCGCAGACCAGTTTGAAGGTCACGCCCACGCCGGCTAGATCTTTGAAAGGATAATCGCAATCCGGTCTGTGCGGATTGACCACGGCCACGGCGTCCGGAAGCGGCAGCCGGCACTCATGGTGATCGGTCACAACAACATCCAGCCCCAGTTCGGCGCAAAGCGCACATTCTTCGTTGGCCGTGATGCCGGTGTCCACCGTCACCATCAGCCGTGCCCCCGCTTCATAAAGACGACGGACAGCGGCCCCGGAAAGGCCATAGCCTTCCCCGGTCCGGCTGGGAATATAATAAAATACCTCCGCCCCTTTTTCCTTCAGATAAAGATAAAGCAGGCTGACAGAAGTTACGCCGTCCACATCGTAATCACCGTAAATGACAATGGGCTCGTTTTTTTCAATGGCTTCGTGCAATCGCCCCGCCGCCTTTTCCATGTCCTTCATCAGAAACGGACTGTAAAGCAAAGCGTCTGTGCAGGAAAGAAAGGAACGCACTTCTTCGGCGTTCCGGTATCCGCGACGGCAGAGTACCGTGGCCGTTGTAAGAGAAAGACCTGTTTCTGCGGCAATTTCTCCGGCGAGATCAGCTTCATCCGGCACGGGAGGGATCAATTCCCACCGGGCATTTTTAGGGGAATTCATGATTCTGTCATCCTTTCCGGTCTTTGCCCCATCTGCCGACAAAACCCGATACCGGCCGCCCGATGCGGCCGTCTATATTATTTATTGTAAAAATTATTCTTTTGAGGAGGCGTCGGCATCCGGCCCTTTTGCTTGTTCCGGTTCCGCACACTCAAGCCGCGCCACGATCACCGTCTCTGTCCGTTTGGCAATCACCGCGCGTGAATAGACGGCCACTCCCGCAAACGCAAGGAAAAAGCCAACCAGACCGAAAAGGAAAGAGAAACCCTCCCCCGCCCCGCAAAGGCGCGCCGTTCCGAAACCGGCAAAAAAGAGAAGAAGCGGAAGAAGGAAAACAAGCACCGCATAAAAAAGCGTGCGCCGGGTGTCGCTTTCAATTTCCACCCGATCCCCCGGCGATACGCCAATAGGGTCACGCGCCCGGGCGCGCATACGCCGGTCACCGCCAAGCAGCGTGCAGACCGAACAGCCCCCCGCTTCTTTTTTGTGACAACCCTCACAGGCGCTTGCGCGCGTTACCTCGACCGTTACGGTTCCGTCCGCATTCCGGGCGATGACAGTCGCCGTCGTTTTCATAAAAGATCTCCTCCCGGTGCAAAGCGTTGGGTCAGGACCTGCGCCGTACGCAGGCCATCCAGTGCCGCGCTGGTAATGCCCCCCGCATATCCCGCGCCCTCACCCATAGGATAAAGAAACGGAAAACCCGGCGCAGTGCGGTCCTCCCCGCGCAGGATACGAACGGGAGATGAGGTGCGGGTCTCAAGGCCGGTAAGAACGGCCTCGGGACAATCAAAGCCACGCAGCTTTCGCCCGAAAGAACAAATACCGGCCGAAAGGCCACGGACAATCTGCGGCGGCAAAATGGCTGAAAGATCGGCCACCGTTACGCGACCGCCGCCATAAGTCGGCAAAATCCGGGAGGGTTCGGTCCCCCGGTAAACGGAAAGGAAATCTCCCACGGTCTCCACCGGTGCCCGATAGTCGCCGCCACCCGCCGCAAAAGCCGCGCGTTCCAACATCCGCTGAAAAGAAACGGCCCCCTCCACCGTACCGCCGACATCGGAGGGCAATACCGAAACGGCCAGTGCGGCATTGGCGTTCAGTCCGTCCCGGCTGTGATAACTCATGCCGTTCGTCACCACGCCGCCCTCTTCCGAAGCAGCCGCCACCACCGTACCGCCGGGACACATACAAAAAGTATAGACCCCTCGTTCGCCGGTGGTATCCGAGAGCCCATATTCGGCAGGCCCCAGTGCCGGATGACCGGCAAAACGACCGTAAAGCGCCCGGTCGATCTCCGATTGCAGGTGTTCGATCCGCACACCGACCGAAAAGGGCTTGACCTCCAGTTTCACACCGGCCTCCCGGAGCATCCGGAAAGTATCGCGGGCGCTGTGCCCGATGCCGAGCAGGAGAGCCCCCGCCCGGATATCACCGGCCGAAGTCCTGGCCAGCATACCGTTTTCCGATGGTTCAAACCCGCAAAGTCGCGTGCGGTAAAGCACACGGCCGCCGAGCGCCCTAATGCGCGCCAGCAGATTTTCCACCACGCGGCGCAAAATGTCGGTTCCGATATGCGGCTTGGCCCGGGTCAGAATCTCGGCGGGCGCGCCGAACTCCACCAACCGGTCCAGAACATAATGACAGTAAGGATCATTCACCCGCGTAATCAGTTTCCCGTCCGAAAAAGTCCCGGCGCCACCCGCGCCGAACTGAATATTCGATTCGGGATTCAGCGCCCCGCCCGCGGTAAAGGCCGCCACAGCGGCCGCACGGGCCGTCACATCTTCCCCCCGGTCAATCAGTGTGGGGGCAAAACCGGCCTCGGCCAGAAAAAGCGCCGAAAAAAGGCCGGCCGGCCCCATCCCGACCACCAGAGGGGGCGCACTCATCCGCGCAGTGCCTTTCCCGGCCGCCGGTCTCTCTTCGCAAAGCGCACGCAACTGAAGCGATGAACAGGCAGACCCGGAAACATCCAACGGGCGCGGAGCGGTAATGAAAACCGTGCAGACCTGGAAGATCTCGCCGGGGCGGCGGGCATCCAAAGACTTTTTATAAAGGCGAAAATGAAGCTCCGCGGCAGAACTGCACACGCGCTTCATTTTCTCTCGTGCTATTTGTAAAACTGTCTCCGGCGGCGCATCAAACGGCGCGCGCACACCGGAAAGCAAATAAGTATAGTTCTCTATGCTCATGGCTGTTTGGGAGTCACGGTCAGGGTGATTGCCGGCGTGCCGACAGGCGTAACCCCGGCGGGGAAAATCAGGTTGTCCGCCGTCAGCGTGTGAACGCCGGGAGTCAAGGCGTCATCCGGAATCTTGACCGCAATTTCCGTTGCCCGCTTCAGCGACAGAACCGAACCCTCCACCTTCATTTCTTTGGCGGAAAGTTCGTAGACATAGTCGCTCTCGCCACCCTCCACGCAAAGCGTCAGATAGGTTGTGTCACTGGCGTGCATGATGCACAGCCAGACAAAAAGTCCAAGACATACACAAACGACAAACGCCACAATGTCGGCGCTGTAACTTCTCTTAATGGCATACTCGCCGGTGTCCGGCCCATCGGTTTTGGGATCTTTATACTTCACGGTCAGTCCCTCCTGTCTTTTTGTTCCTTGTTTTCTTCACGCCGCATCAGCTCAAATAGCTTCCGGCGCAGGGACACCGAGGTGAATCCACGGAACAACTCGCCCTTATAGGCAATGGAAATATTGCCCGTTTCTTCGGAAACCACCACCGTAATGGCATCGCACTGTTCCGAAAGGCCGAGCGCCGCGCGGTGGCGTGCGCCGAGATCTTTTGAAATGTCCAGTTTGTCGGAAAGCGGCAGATAACACCCCGCCGCGAAAATACGGCCGTTCCGGATAATCACCGCGCCGTCATGTAACGGAGCCTTGTCAAAGAAGATGGCACGCAGAAGTTCCGGCGTCAGATCGGCATTCAGCGTTGTGCCGGTGCGGATATATTCGCCGATTTTGGTTGAACGCTCAATCACGATAAGCGCGCCGGTTTTGGAAAAGGACATTGCTTTTGCGGCCTGCACGACTGCGTCCAAGGCGACCGGCGTCCCCGAAAAATCTTTTGATTCTCCACCAAAAGACTCCAAGCCGCGAAACGGCAAAGACCCCAGCCGTTCCAACGCCGCCCGGAGTTCCGGCTGAAAGATAATGGCAAGCAATACCAGCCCATAGCCGAAAGCGTTGGCAAACAGATAACGCAAAGCCGCCAGATTCAGCGCATAACTGCATACCAAAATGAGAATGAGCGCCGCCAGACCGGCCAGCAGTTTCCCTGCCCGTCGATTACGCACAAAAAGATAAAGCGCAAAAAACAGGGCAACGAGACAGGAAATATCCAACACATCCCGCCAGCCGAACTGACTGAACGGTTCTGTAAAAAACGAAGAAAGCAGGCCACCCGAAAACAGCTGATCCAGTAATTCTTTCATATGGAACCACCTTTATAGTCGTCACCGCGGACCGCGGCGCGAGAAAACACAGAGACAGAAAACTCTGTACGAAGCAAAATAATGACAAACCCCTGTTTTCCGGAGCCGCAAACGGGCCATGGCAAAAAAGGAAAACAACAAGGGGAAAAATTCACCGCAACCAGGGCGAATATCTGCCGCCGATCGCAACCCGCTCTCCGGATCCGGGCAGAACGGCCGCGCATCCGGCGTCCGTCCGCCGGCAAGCGTTTCCGTTAACCATGTGAAGCCCTGGCTTGCCATTCCCGGATTCAAGTCGGCCGGCGCAGAGCGGGATTCGTTCGGTTCATCCGCAAAAAGCGAAAGCCCGCAAAAATATTAAGCGGCCGGAATCGTCCTGCGCACGCGCAGGAAATGCGGTGTAAGAGTATTATAACATATCCTTATTGCAATTGCAAATATTTTTTTGCGTTTTTCTGTTGTTTTTTCTTGTTTTCCCCTGCCCTCAAAAAGCGAAAAGGAGATTCAAATTTTAAAATAGAATTTTTTTATTAAAAAATGGAATTTTTGAAATTAAAAATAGACATAAATTCCATGAAAAAGCTCCGCACCGAAAAATCCGGCGCGGAGCTTTTGTCAATTCAATGCAATCAGTGCACAATGCATCTTTCGGTGTCTTTGTCAAACAGGTGAATGCGGGAGATATCCAACGCCACCTTGATCTTGTCACCGGCACGGCTGGTAGAGCGGGAGGAAACGCGGGCAATCAGGTTGGTCTCTTCGCCGCACTTGAGGTACAGGTAAATCTCGGCACCCATCAACTCGGTTACATCGACATCCACATCAATGCAGCTTTCTTCAAGGGAGGCCAGGTGCATCGGCTCGTCATGGATACATTCCGGACGCAGACCGGCAACCACTTCTTTGCCAATGTATTCATCCAACACGCCTTCCGCAGACTTTTCAGCGGGAAGCTTGAGCGAGTTGCCTTCAAAATTGAAGAACACATCGTTGCCTTTTTTGGTCAGCGTGCCGTTGATGAAGTTCATCTGAGGCGTGCCGATAAATCCGGCCACGAAAATGTTGCAGGGATTGTCATAAAGATTCTGAGGCGTATCGACCTGCTGAATAAGACCGTCTTTCATGACCACGATACGGGTGGCCATCGTCATAGCCTCGACCTGGTCGTGCGTCACATAAATGAAGGTGGTCTCCACTCTCTTATGGAGTTTGGTCAGCTCGGTTCTCATGGCCGCGCGCAGTTTCGCGTCCAGGTTGGAAAGCGGCTCGTCCAGAAGAAACACTTTCGGGTTACGGACAATGGCACGACCCAGCGCCACACGCTGTTTCTGACCGCCGGACAAAGCCTTCGGCTTACGGTCCAGCAGGTGCGTGATGTCCAGGATCCGGGCAGCTTCCTCCACACGGCGCTTAATCTCTTCCTTGGGGGTCTTGTTCAGTTTCAGGCCGAAAGCCATGTTATCAAACACCGACATGTGCGGATAAAGCGCGTAGTTCTGGAACACCATGGCGATTTTCCGATCCTTCGGCGCCACATCGTTGACCAGCTGGTCGCCGATAAACAACTCGCCCTCGGTGATCTCCTCCAGGCCCGCGATCATACGCAGGGTCGTGGTCTTACCGCAACCGGAAGGGCCGACAAAAACGATAAATTCCTTATCCTTGATTTCCAGATTGAAATCCGAAACCGCAGTGACACCACCGGGATATTTTTTATAAATGTGCCGAAGCGAAAGGCTTGCCATGCTTTATCCTCCTTAGCGGGCATAAAATGCCCATATCTGTACTTATCTATTATAACAAATTTCACTTCATTTGGGAAGATGTCAAACTTCCGAAATTTAAAAGCGCTCTTTGTGCAAATATAACAACGAAAAAATGTGATTTTGCAAAATCGTCAGCCGTTCGAAGAAGTTACCCCCGAAAAGTTGTTCATTTATGAGCGAATCAGTTCTTTTTCTCTTCTTTGGGCAGTTTCATGGAAAGCGAAATCCGTTTTTTTGCCGGGTCGACCTGCAATACACGGACGCGCACCACATCCCCAAGAGACACCACCTCGCGCGGATGTTTGACATACCGGTCGGCCAGTTCCGAAATGTGGACCAATCCGTCCTGGTGCACGCCGATATCCACAAACGCACCGAAATCAGTGACATTCCGGACTGTACCGGTCAGGATCATGCCCGGCTTCAGATCCGAAATTTCCAACACATCGGCCGAAAGCACCGGCGGCGCGAAATCATCGCGCAGATCGCGTCCCGGCTTTTGCAGTTCCGCAACAATATCCAGAAGCGTCGGCTCGCCCACCGAAAGTTCAGCCGCCAATTTGGCTGTGCCGAACGCCTTGACTTTTGCCGGCAGTTCGCCCAGTTTTCCCTCCGTAATATCCGCCTCGGTATAACCGAATTTTTCAAGCAAAGCTCTGGCTGCCGCATAGGATTCCGGGTGCACCGCCGTATTGTCAAGCACTTCGGCAGAGCCCGGCACACGCAGGAATCCGGCGCACTGCTCATAGGCTTTTCCGCCAATGCGCGGCACTTTCAGCACCTGCGCACGGGAGGAGAACTCGCCGTTTTCTTCCCGGTATTTGACAATGTTCCGGGCGCTGGTGGCATTGATACCGGAAATATAGGAAAGAAGTGAATGAGAAGCGGTGTTCAGATCCACACCGACCCGGTTCACGCAGTCCTCCACCACTCCGGAAAGCGCTTCGTCCAGCCGGGCGGGTTTCATATCATGTTGATACTGCCCCACGCCGATGGCCTTGGGATCGATCTTCACCAATTCCGCAAGCGGATCCTGAAGGCGACGGGCAATTGAAACGGCCGAGCGCTGCATCACATCAAAATCCGGAAATTCATCGGCGGCCAGTTTGGAAGCCGAATAAACCGAAGCGCCCGCTTCGCTGACGATGATATATTTGATCCCGACGCCGAGCTCGTGAATAAGGTCGCTCACAAAGCGTTCGCTCTCCCGCGAGGCCGTGCCGTTTCCGATGGCAATGACATCCACATGATAGGAAAGAATCAGGCGCTTCATGGTGCGCTTGGCGTCATCCAACCGCATCCGGGGCTTGGTCGGATAAATCACGGCCGTATCCAGTACCTTGCCGGTTTTGTCTACCACGGCCAGTTTACAGCCATTGACATAGCCGGGATCAAAGCCCATAACCGTCTTGCCCTTGATGGGCGCCTGCATAAGCAGATGTTCCAGATTATCGGCAAAAAGCGAAATGGCCCCCTCGCTGGCGCGGTCAAAAAGATCGTTCCGGATCTCTCTTTCCACGCTGGGCGCAATCAGCCGTTCATAACCGTCGCTCAGTGCGGCCAGAACATATTTCTTGGCCGGGCTGTCCTGTGCTTTGAGAATCAGAGCGGAAAGATCGTTGAGGATCAGATCTGTCGGAACGGTCACGCTCACTTTCAGAAATTCTTCTTTTTCGCCACGGTTAATGGCCAGCACCCGGTGCCCCGGGATTTTGGCCACCGGTTCGCTGTGGTCGTAATAAGGCTCATAAACCGACGGCTCTTCTTTGGCGGCTTTGGTCGTGATCATCCCGTTGGCCACGGTAAGCGCGCGCACCCGTTTACGGTAATCGGCGTTGTCGGAAATATCTTCCGCAAGAATGTCCATGGCCCCCGCGAAAGCCTCCTCCCGCGTGTTCACTTCTTTTTCCGGATTCACCAACGCATCGGCCATTTCTTCCAGCGTGGGCGTATAGCTTTTTTCCTGCGCCATCAGTGCCTCGGCCAACGGCGCCAGTCCCCGGTCCCGGGCTACCGAGGCACGGGTCTTGCGCTTGGGACGGAAAGGACGGTAAATATCGTCGATTTCGGTAATGGTCTTGGCATTGTCAATGGCATTGGAGATCTCCGGCGTGAGTTTTTCCTGCGCGGCGATCAGGTTCTTGACTTCTTCCCGGCGCGCTTCGATATTGCGCAGATACTGCAGCCGTTCTTCCAGTTTCCGCAGGACGGTATCATCCAGCGAACCGGTCACTTCTTTGCGGTAGCGGGCAATGAAAGGAATGGTATTTCCCTCGTCAATAAGCGCCACCGTCTTTTCCACCCGATCTTCCGGGATGTTCAGTTCTTTGGCAAGGATTTGGCAAATGGTCATAAAAATCTCCGTTTTCCGGCCGTCACCGTGCGGTGACGCCTTGTTTTTTCTGTTTTTCCAAGGATTCTTCTCTCCCGGCTGCGCGATAAAGCGCCGCCGTTTCCTGTGCGGTCAGCGCCCGGTAGGCCCCGCGCGGCAGGTCGGTCGGCAGGGACAGCGGGCCGAATGAAATCCGCTCCAAAAAAACGATCTGATTGTGCAGCGCCAGCATCATCCGTTTGATCTGATGGTATTTTCCCTCTACCAGCGCAACTGTCCCCGAACAGCCGTCCTCTCCGAGCGTGATCTCTGCCGGTTTTGTCTCGTAGCCGTCCTCCAGTGTCAGCCCCGTCCGGAAACGCGCGCATTCCGCTTCGTCAAGAGGATACTTAACGCGGAAAGCATACACTTTCTTCACATGACGGCGGGGAGAAAGAAGACGATGGGCAAGGTCGCCGTCATCGGTCAGAAGCATCAGCCCCAGCGTGTTTTTATCCAGTCTCCCGCAAGGAAAGAGTCCCGCCCCGTCCTGGGGTGAAAGCAGGGAAAGCACCGTGGGATCCCGGCCGTCTTCCGTGGCGCTGACATACCCGGCCGGCTTATTGAGAAGGAAATAATGAAAGCGGGCATACCGCACTGTCTCCCCGCAAAAAGTCACCCGGTCGCGCTCGGGTTCAAGCGGGAAATCCGCCTGCCGGACCACCGTGCCGTTGACCGTCACGCGCCCGGCACGGATGGCTTTTGCGGCCTCGCTCCGGGTGACGGCGGCTGAATTTCCGAGAAATTTATCCAATCGCACGGCGCTCCCCCCTCTTTTTGCGATACTCTATTTTACCACATTTCATCGCTTTTGTAAAGAGCGCTTCCGTGAAAGTTTTCCTTCTTCCGGAGATTGACAAAAAGCCTGTTCTATGCTATGATGATGAAAGAAACAAACCGGTTTTCCGGGGAAAGAGGCTTTTATGGATTTTGTCTTTGACTGTCATCAGAACGAGAAGAAACTGCACCTGGGCTGCGAGGCGCCGCGCGCCTATTTTATCCCCTATGACAACGAAGAAAAAGCGGCCGCGGATAACCGTGCCGACAGTGCCTTTTTCACCTCGCTTTGCGGCGATTGGGATTTCCGTTTTTACCCCTCTCTTTCATTGCTTGAAGATTTCCGTGTGCCCGGATTTCTCCGTGAAGATATGGACAAGCTCTCCGTCCCGCGCAGCTGGCAGACCTGCCTTGGCCGGGGCTACGATTTGCCCAACTATACCAATGTCAACTACCCCTTCCCCTTCGATCCGCCTTTTGTGCCGGATCAGAATCCCTGCGGGCTTTATATGCGTGACATAGAAATCTCCGCCACGCGGTTGGCCTCCCATCGCTACTATCTGAATTTCGAGGGCGTGGATTCCTGTTTTTATCTCTTCGTCAACGGCATTTTCGCCGCCTATGGACAGGTCAGCCACATGAGCCACGAAATAGACCTCACAAAATATCTGCACGGCGGCACCAATACGCTGGCGGTGGTGGTCCTCAAATGGTGCGACGGCTCCTATCTGGAGGATCAGGACAAATTTCGTTTTTCGGGCATTTTCCGTGAGGTTTATCTCCTGGAACGCGAGCCGGTACATCTGACCGATATTGAAGTAAAGACCTATCTGGATACCGATTTTTCGGCCGGAAAGATCGGCGTTTTTGCCGCCCTGAACGGCAAGGCAGACCTTTCTTTCCGTCTGGAAACACCCGGGGGCGAGACCCTTGCAAAAGGCGGCCTGCCCGCCGAGGACACAGCAACCTTTGAAATTCCCGTATCCGCTCCCGAACTCTGGAGCGACGAATCCCCCCGTCTTTACCGTCTTTTCCTCACGGTCGGCGCAGAACATATCTGCCTCTTTGTCGGCCTGCGTGACCTTGCCATCCGCAACCGGATCTTTTACATCAACGGAAAAAAGGTAAAGGCCAAGGGCGTCAACCGGCACGATTCTCACCCTTACCTCGGCTCTGCCACGCCGCTTGACCACATGGTGGCCGATCTGATGCTCTTAAAACGCAACAATATCAACACCATCCGCACCAGCCACTATCCAAACGACCCGCGTTTCCCCGGCCTTTGCGACAAATACGGCTTTTATCTGGTGGATGAAACCGATCTGGAATGTCACGGTACTTCCCGCAATCTCAACTGGGATTACTTCACTGACAATCCCGAGTGGGAAGCGGCCTATCTTGACCGCGTAAAGCTCCTTTATGAGCGCGACAAAAACCATGCCTGCGTCATCCTCTGGTCACTGGGGAACGAATCGGGGGTCGGATGCAATCAGGTGGCCATGGCCGACTATCTCCGCAGCCGCGATCCGAGAAATCTGGTGCACTGCGAGGACATCACCCGTCGGCTGGTGGACGGATGCAGTTATATGAATATTCCGCCCGTGCCGGACGACGCGGCGCACCGGAACTCCCCGGTGGTCTCGGTGGAGAGCCGTATGTACCCCTCCCTTGAGGGCATCCGGGAAAAACATCTTGCAATCAAAGGCCTGACCGCCCCGCTCTTCCTTTGCGAATACAGCCATGCCATGGGTAACGGCCCCGGAGACCTCGCGGCCTATTGGGATCTCATCTACAAAAACGACTGCTTTTTCGGCGGTTGCGTGTGGGAAATGCTGGACCATTCGCTGGCCACCAACGACGACCCGGATGACCCCCGTTTTGTCTATGGCGGTGACTTTGGCGATACGCCCAACGACGGCAACTTCTGCGTGGACGGATTGGTTTCACCGAACCGCGAACCGCACACGGGAATGAAAGAATACAAAGAGGTTCTCAAGCCCTTCACGGTCAGTTATGAACCCGGAAAACTGAAAGTGAAAAATCTGCGCCGCTTCCTTGACCTTTCCGATCTTGATCTTTGCTATGTTCTCCGCCGGAACGGGGAAGCCGTCATGCAGGGGCGCTTTACCGCGCTTGCCATCGCACCCGAACACACCCGCACTTATACCCTGCCGCATTTTGAAATCCGGACAGACGCCTGGTACACGCTGGATATCAGCGTGCGCCAAAATACCGAAACCTTCTTCGCTCCCGCCGGCTTTGAGGTAGGAAGCGCCCAGTTTATTCTCTCCGAAAAAGAAACGGCCGCGCCGCTGGCCGAAGACCTGCGGGCGGGCGACTTTGTGCGGGTTATGCAGGAGGAAAACCGCATCCTTGTGAAAACCGCCGACACCGCTTATGTCATAGACCGGCAGACCGGCCTTCTTTCCGACATCATCCATGACGGCACAAAATTGCTTACAACACCGCTCCTCCCTACAGTCTGGCGCGCACCGACCGACAATGACCGGCGAATCCGTCAGCGCTGGGAAGCCGATGGCCTTGATAAGACCACCGTTAAATGCTATGATTGCCATGTGAGCGCAAAAAGCGAAACTGCAGTTGATGTCAGCGCCTTTATTTCGTTGGGCGCACCAATCCTCTCGCCGGTCCTTCACGCCCATGTGACCTATACCTTCCTTTCGCGCGGCGGCGTGATCTGCCGCTATGAAGTAAAAATGGACCGGCTCTTCCATTCCGAGAGTCTGCCCCGCTTCGGCGTTGAATTTCTTACGCCGGCCGGATTTGAGCGGCTTGGTTTCTTCGGGCGCGGACCGGGCGCGGCCTATGCCGATCTGGGCGTTTCGGCCAAACTGGGGCACTATGAGTGCCGCGTGACCGATCACTTCGAGCATTATATCCGCCCGCAGGAAAACAGTGCGCACGCGGGCACAAAATGGATGTTCGTTTCCAACCGGGAGGGACACGGTCTTGCCGCTTTGATGACCGACCGCGATTTCAGTTTCAACTGTGCGCATTTCACCGCACACGATCTGACAGTCGCCCGGCACGATTTCGAACTCGTCCCACGCAAAGAAACCGTTGTCAATCTTGATTACCGTCAGAACGGCATCGGTTCCAACTCCTGCGGCCCCGTCCTGCCGGAGTCGCTCAGTTTCAACGAAAAGGCATTCACCTTTGAATTCCGCCTCCTGCCCGCCCACATCAATGACATTCTCCCCTTCAAAGAAGCCGGGCGAAAATAAACCAACCCCCGGAGAGCCTTGGCTCTCCGGGGGTTCTTTATTGAATATTGAACTCAGGGAATAGCAAAATACAGTTCAAGATCTTCGCCTTCCGGCTTGTAACCGTTTTCCGGCTCGCCTTTTTTGTACTCGGCCTTCGCCTTGGCGCAGACATACAAAAACAGTTGTTCCCCTTTCTTGACGGGCGTGATGCTCTCCGGCTGCCATTGAGTCAGTTTCCAGTCTGCCGCCAGCTGTTTCTCCACAAACGCTTTTGCCTGCTTTTTGAGATTTTCTTCATCCACAGCGTTGATTTTTTCATATTCCGCATCTGTAAATTCTCTTTTTTGCACCTCGAAAAAAGCGCCTTTATCCGCCGGGAACAGAACCCTGACCAGTCCGTCCGTCTTGCCGTTCCGGGAGCGCTCAAAAGAGACTTCATACCGGACCAGCGACTCTCCCTCTTCAAGAGCCCGATAGCCGGAATGGATTTTTTCTCCCTGCGAAGTTCTGTAAACCGTTACAAGCGTAAAATGATAGGTTTCAAAAGGCTCGTTGGTATAGGCTTTGGCCATCGCAATGGCCTCATCCCGGATCTCATCTTTCGATTTTCCCCTCACCCCGAAAGGCCCGCCGGGAAGATTGTTGAAAGAAACCACATCTCCGGCACGGTCAAAGGAAACCCATCCGACAAAATCTTCCGGATCATCCCGCCGGAAAGCCGCCCGGTAAGCTTCCGGGATCTGAGCCAGCGTTTCTTCGGTAATATCCTTGGCCCGAAGACCGTAATGGAAAGCGCGGACGCCGCCGAGGATGATCTCAGGCGTGCGGGTCAGCGTATAGGTCTTCCCGCCGATTTCATATTCCTTTTGAGTTCCCGGTGCGTTGGCCACGGTGATCGCGTGGTTGCGTTCGCTTCTGTTTCGGATCTCTTCATTCGTTTCATAGAGTTTCAATGCTTCCGGATCCGCAAAGGGCAAGGAATGGTGCTGGGTACTGTGGGTCACGCACACCTCCCCTTCCCATGTGAATTCGGACAGGGAAGCAGGCGGATCTTTCGGCGAGCAACCGAAGAAAAGTCCGCAAAAAAGCGATACGGCAAGGCAGCAAAGCAAACATTTTTTCATGACAGTCTCCTTTCCTGTTCCCCCCGCTTTCGCGGGAGGGGAATGAAGGGTTAAATGATTTCGGCGTAAAGCGTCAGCGGGAATTCATAGGTATCTTTGCCGCCTTCTTTTATGCGTTGTCGGTTGTCGGTCTGCACTTTGAAAGTCACATTCATATACAGCCGGAGTACTCCGTCTTTTTTTGAAAAATTCTGTGACTGGACCGAATAATCGGTCAGTTTCCAATCGGCAGGCAGTTCTTTGGCATAGGTCGCAACCACTTGTCCATAAAGGTACTCAAGGTCGACTGTTTCGATCTTCTCCATATCCTGCGCGGTAAAATCAGGGGTTTGGCCATACCAAATATACGAAGAACCGTAACCGAAAAAAGATACATAAGCAATCCTGTTTGTCAGTCTTCCTTCGTGCCCCATGCTGAATTCAAATTTATAACTATTCAGCGTTTCTCCCTCTTTCAGATTATAAACGCCCGTTTCTTTTTGGGGCGATCCCTGGCTGTCCCGATAATAACTTGTTATCGTACAATAATAGGTTTCATAGGGCAAATCGGAATTTTCAGAAAGCAACGCAATGGCCTTTTCTTTCAGGAAAGATTCGCTTTCCTGCCCCGTGGCATAATATCCGCTGGGAAAATCCGTAGCCGCATAAACCCGGTCGGAATTCACATCCACAAAAGCTGTACAGACAAAGTCTTCTATATTCTCGCTCTTAAGATGTTCTCTCCGACCTTTGGGAACCAACGCCATCATATCCGACCTCAGATCTTTTCTGCGGAGCCCATACCGCCGGGTCTTTTCTCCGTCGGAATAAACCAAGGTGTTGGCGTATTTGAGAGTATAAGCAAATCCACCCAGGGTGAATTCACGGGTCTGCGGAGCCTCTTCTTCTGTGATTGTCTGCGGCAATGCGTCCTCGTCTTCTTCTATTGTCAGCCAAAAATCGCTTTCCGGCATCATTCTTTTGAAAATCATAAATGTGGTATCGCAATATTCCACCTTACTTTTATCCAATGCTTGAATATTCCCCTTGTAATCGAGCGTTGGCAAGGAAAGCGGCGTCACCTTTGACTTCGGTGCGCAACCAAAGAGAAAAAGCTCGCAGAAAAGCAGCGCGGCAAGGCAGCAAAGCAAACACTTTTTCATAATAGTCTCCCTTCCCTTTCCCTTTTACAGAAGCTACATAAGAGGTTAAACGATCTCGGCGCGCAATTTAATGAAAAACCGATAAGAATCCTGTTCGCCGTCAGCCAGCGTCCTGGGCTTTGAACATTGAAGAGTCACCTTTACATTTGCCTCATAATAAAGTTCATTCTCATAAAGATCAAAACCGCCGCTTATCACTTCAAATCCTGTCAGTTTCCAGTTTTCGCTGAGACTTTCGGCCACGGAAGCCGCCATTTGCTTTTGGATATATTCAACATCGGCCTTGGCAATTTTTTCTTCTTGAGATGCCGTATAAGAACGGCCTTCCGTTGAGTAATAATAGATGAAGGTTCCGTAATTGGCAAAGATGACCTCAACGCGATCTGCAAGCGCCTGCTTCCCATCTATCAGGCGATCCAACCGAAAAACATATCTCTCTGGGGTATAGTTACCGCTCTTTGTAAAAAATCCAAGCGTCTGCCGTCCGTTGGTCTCTATTTCGACAGATCTGTTTTCCAAAGAAGCCATTGTATAAGGGGACGCAAAAGAGAGAGCTTTCTGCTTCAAAAACGCTTCGCTTTCGTCCCCCTGCAGAAAGTATCCGTTGGGCAAAGCCGAGATTGAATGAACTTCCCCGGTTGATTTGTCAAAAATAACGGAACTGACAAAACGCGGGGTTTTTTCCTCCACCAAATAAAGGTATCGCATTTCTTCCGGGACAAAAGCAAGCATTTCCTGCGTAAGATCTTCTTGCAACAGGCCATAAACTTCATACTGCTTACCTAAAGACGGACACACGATCGTGTGTTCATAACGAAGCGAGTAAGTGAAACCGTTAAAGACAAATTCCTTTCTCTGCGCCACATCGTTTTCTTTTATTTCGATAGTTTCAAAAGATTCATCTTCCAAGAGACTGTAAAACATTCTGTCTTCTTCAGATTTCCAAACAGCGTCTGCGCCCAAGTAACGAAAAGCAAGTTTTGTTCCGCTTTCGGGACTTACAGAAAGAATTTTCCCTTCATAACTGTACTGCGGCAAAGAAAGCGGTTTCACCTTTGACTTCGGTGCGCAACCAAAGAGAAAAAGCTCGCAGAAAAGCAGCGCGGCAAGACAAAACAGCAAACATTTTTTCATAACAACTCTCCTTTGCAAGTTCAAATTTGGATGTATATCAACCGCAGTTACTTTTCGCGCAAACCACTTAAAATCATATGAACTTCCCGCGCCGCTGGCCCCTTTCTTACATGGCCCATTCCCGATGAAGAACTGAACTATATTCTCAAATATACAATAACATATTTACCGGTATTTGTCAACTTTCATTTCCAAAATTCGTCATTTTGCTCAAAATACTCTCGTTACTGACAATCAGGAAAATTTGAAAACGGATATGAGTGTTTAGAAAAAGCAAAAATGCGCCCGCTTCGGCGGGGGCATTTTTGCTTTTTCAAGGCGTTACAGCTCTTCTACCGAGACCACACCCTCAATGCCGGAAAGCGCGGTCATCAACTTTTCGTGCGTCAGCTTTCGCGGAAGGCTGAGCTGAAAGATGGCACACGGGTTCTGCGTGGCGGCACCGGATTTGGTGATCTGCAGATCGTTGACCGTGACGGATTGCGTGCGCAACAGTTCGGTCATTTCGACCAGCGCGCTGTTTTCACGGTATTCGGCATAAATATTCAGCGTCCGGGCGGTAGACATAATGTACCACTCCAATTTTGAAAGCACAAGCTCCGCCAGCAGGATAAACGCGGTGGCGATCAGCCCCGCCTCCACAAAGCCCGCGCCGACGGCCAATCCCACAATGGCGGCCGCCCACAGGCCGGCTGCGGTGGTCAGGCCTTTGACCTGGCGCTGTTTTGTCACAATAATGGTGCCTGCACCGATAAAGCCGATGCCCGCAATCACCTGTGCCCCCAACCGCGCCGGATCGGTAAACATACCGGCAGAGAGATACAGATACTGGCTGGTAATGGTGGTCATGGAAGCACCCAGACAAATGAGGATATGAGTACGGAACCCGGCCGGTCGGCGGCGGGTCTCCCGCTCCAGGCCAATAATGCCGCCGCACAGGATCGCAAGCAGCATCCGGATAACCGCCCCCCAGAAATGAAACCCGTCACTGAAACGGATGAAAGAAAGAAATTCACTCATAATATGTACCCTCACAGTTCTTCGATGGCACGCACATTTTCCACTTGGGAGATCAGCGTCATCAGCGTTGCGTGCGACATCCTCTTGGGAAGCCGGACGGAAAATACGGCGCTTTGGTTGGCGCCGGCCGCTTTGTTGCGGTGCACATCCACATCAAAGATCCGGATATCTTTTGATTTGATGGCCGAGATGATCGCACCGATATCATCCACATGAAGAAACTCCACCAACAGGTTGAGATTCCGGCTCCGGGAAAGGATAAGGCGCTCCAACCGGCTGAACAGCGTAATGGTCAGGATAATGAGCAGACATCCGAAAAATGCCCCTTCCACAAAGCCGGCTCCGATGGCAAGACCCATGCAGGTCGAGGCCCAGAGTCCTGCGGCCGTGGTAAGCCCTTTCACCTCCTGGCGACCGGTGACGATGATCGTTCCGGCACCCAAAAAACCGATGCCGTTGATGACCTGCGCGCCCAGACGCGAGGCATCCGAGAACTTCTGGCCTTCAAAATGCACCAACGAAGCCCAGTCCGCCTCCACCATCATATTCAAGTATTGACTGATGACCATAGCCAGCGCCGCACCCAGGCAGACCAGCATATGGGTGCGGAATCCGGCCGGGCGCCGTTTCTGGCCGCGCTCAACGCCGATGACGCCACCGCACAGCACCGCAACGCCAAGGCGGAAAAGCGCCACCCAAGCACAATTGTCATAAGTAATGATCCGAAGCGGATCAAGGAAAGAAAGCATGATGATATCCTCTCTGTTTTTCCGGGAATCAGGCCTTATTCGGCCGACAACATAATTCTGACCGTGTGCTCGATTTCATAGTTTTCAAAAGCACGGTAAAAAGTGAGCGTGACCTCCTCGCCGGTCTGACGGCGATTGACCGCCCCGATGACATCATAAACCGTATACACCCGAAGGCCGTCCACTTTGGTCACAATATCTCCGACCTGCAGCTTGCCCACCGCGTTCGCGCCGCTGACCGAGACGGTATACACACCGTCAAAGGGCATTTTGAAATACCCCGGTTTTTCAGCGGTCGAAGCGTCCACCTGTTCAGCGGTCGGATCACTGTACCACACACCGCCCTGAAGACCGCGGCCGCCGATGCCAAGCAACGAACGGGAGGAAGAAATCGGATTTTCGCCGCGGAAAGCGCCGTTCTTTATAATAGCGTCCACCACGGTTCTGGCGCCGTCCATCGGAATGGCAAAGCCGATACCGTCAAAGACTGTGCCGCCGAAATAAGAAACTTTCATGACCACCACGCCGACCACCCGGCCGTACATATCGACCAGCGGTCCGCCGGAATTACCGGGATTCACACTGGCATCTGTCTGAATGAGCGTCATTTTTTTATAAATGACATTGCTTTCATTGGTCAGCGCCACAATGCGTTTGGTGGCGGAAATCTTACCGAAAGTCGCGGTGCCGGCAAAATCCAGTTTGGCAGGCGTTCCCACCGCAACCACATCGTCACCCACCAACAGATCGGCCGAAGAACCCAGTTCCACGGGCGTAAGTCCTGTGCGGTCGATTTTCAGCACAGCCAGATCCGAAGGCTCGTCACTGCCGACCACGCGGGCATCCAACGCTTCCCCGTCCGGCAGGATCACCTGTACCGTGAGCGCCCCCTCGATCACATGATAATTGGTCACGATATAGCCGTCTTCCGTATAAATGAATCCGGAACCGATGGCCGTGGCCGTTTCGGTGCGCACCGAAACCGATACGGTAGAGCGGCGGACGCGGTCTGCCGCCTCGTTCGGGGTGAGCAGTCCGCTTTCGCTGTCATACTCCCGCACATAAACGATGCGCTCGGTTTCCACTTTTTTGATGATCTTAAATCCGGCATCTCCCAAAAACAGCGTCAGTAAAAGAATCAGAATGCAAACGCCGAAGATCGCGGCAAAAACCGCAAAAAACGCGCGGTTTCCGTTGCGTTTCGGCCGGCGGGGCGCCGACTCGCTACCGGAAAAAGGCGCCGACGCTTCCGGATGATTTTCCTTTTCCGTCCGCACAGCAGGCTCTGCCTGTTCAGGCGCCGTTCCGGGTTCCGGCACAGCCGGTTCCGTCGCGGTCGCCGAATCGTCCGCGGCATCCGCTCCGGCCGCAGGCATTTCCGGCGTAACCGGCGCTTTTTTATCCTCCGGCAACCGTTCAAAATCCTTGTTCATCTCGTTGTTTTCCAAATTGGCTCCTTTCGCGTGGGCTTATCCGTTTTCGACATCGGCCAAAGGCAATGTGAAATCAAACTCACAATATTTATTTTCTTCGCTTTCCACCCAGATTTTCTCGTGATGCGCGTCCATAATGGTCTTGGCAATGAAAAGGCCAAGCCCCACTCCGCTTTTGTCAAGGCCCCGGCTTTTGTCTCCTTTGTAAAACCGCTCGAAAACAAAAGGCAGATCAGCCTTGGAAATACCTGCGCCTTCGTTATAGACCCCGATTTTTACATGATCTTGGGGAATGTATGAAAAACTGACGCGCAGTTTCCCGCCCTCTTTTGAAAATTTTACCGCATTATCGCAGATATTATACAGAATCTGATAGATCGCGTCCCGGTCGGCCAGTACGGTGATCCTTTCATCATCGCAGCAGAACTCCACATCCAGCCGTTTTTCGTCAATTTTTCCTTCAAAAGAGAAAAGGATGAGGCGCGCCATTTCGCAGATATCAAAAGGCACCATCGTAAACTTCCGGTCGCCCGCCTGGATACGCGAAATGTTCAGAAGAGAGGCCACCAGCCGAGCCAGACGCTGCACCTCGTTTTTGATCATTTCCAGGTAATGTCCCTGTTTTTCCGGCGGAATGGCGCCGGAGAGAATGTTGTCGATGAATCCGGAAATAGTGGTCATCGGGGTGCGCAGATCGTGCGACACATTGGCCATGAAAGTATTGCGCATGGCTTCCAGCCGGGAAACGGACTCGGCCATGTTGTTGAAAGCCTCCGCCAGTTCCGCCACCTCATCCTTGCCGCGGACCGGCACGCGCACATCAAAGTTACCGGTGGAAAACTCCTTGGCCATCCGGCTCATATCCCGTAGCGGCCCGATGACCTTTTCCGTGATGACATACACGGCAATGAGCGCCGCCAGCATCACCCAAAGGCTGCCGATAATCACGGTTTTGACCATCAGCCCGAGCAGTTCGTCCAACGCGGCGCTCGGCGCGCAGGCAAACACCGTGCCGCACACGCTACTGCCATCGGTCGTAAACACGGGCGCGGCGCAGAAAAACTGCGGCTCATCAAAAACGCCCGAGAGCGCGGAAATTTCGGAAACCGCCACACCGCTGATGACCTCGTCGATCACACTTCGCGGCAGGCTGGCCGAACCGGCCGCTGCCTTTCCCCCGCTGGCCATGCGAAGAATCCGGCCGTTTTTGTCCACCAACAGCAATGTAATGTCATCGCCCATTCCGGCCCCGGCCAATAACATCCGGTCCACATCGCCCGACATCCGCAGAATCATCTTGGCAAAAGCATCGCTTTCGGTGTTTCCGCTTTCCATCCGGTCACTCAGGTAGCCAGCCGCGAAATCGGCCGTATTATCAAGCAGTTTTTTCTTGGCGTTGACCGCGTAATTGTTCACCATCGCCGTGATCAGCAGGACCAAAAGCAGGAAACTCACGAAGATGATGAGCATGAAAGTGGTGATATATTTCGCAAAAACGCTCTTAAACATGGCCCTCCTCTCTCAACCGGTTCCGGAAAAAGGAAAGGGCTTCGCACCATGGTGCAAGGCCCACTCCCCACCTTAGTTGTAAAGCTCAAATTTGTAGCCGATACCCCATACGGTTTTGAGCGCCCATTTGTCCGAAACGCCCTCCAGTTTTTCACGCAGACGCTTGATATGTACATCCACGGTGCGGCTGTCGCCCAGAAACGCGAAATCCCACACATGCTCCAGGAGCTGTTCGCGGCTGAACACCCGGTTCGGGTTGGAGGCAAGGCAATAGAGCAACTGCAGTTCTTTGGGCGGGATATCCACCTTTTTGCCCTTCAGTTTGAGTTCAAACCGATCCTGGCTGATTTCAAAGTTATCAAACTTAATCACATCGCTGTCGTCCTGATTGAGGTGCGACTGATAGCGGCGCAGGACCGCCTTGATGCGGGCGTTCAGCTCTTTGAGGTCAAAAGGTTTGACCACCACGTCGTCCGCGCCCATTTCCAACGCCAGCACCTTGTTGAAGACCTCTCCCTTGGCCGTGATCATAATGACGGGTTTGGAGGATTCCTTGCGGATCTCGGCCAGCACCTGCTGTCCGTCTTTTTTGGGCAGCATGATGTCAAGGAGCACCAGATCCGGATCGCTGGCCTTGAACGCATTCACGCCTTCCACGCCGTCATTGGCCGTGATAACCTCGCACCCCTCATTTTCAAAATACACTTTCAGAACATCGCAAATGCCGAGATCGTCATCCACAACCAGAATTTTTGTCCCTACCATTTTTACTCATCCTCTCCCGGTAAATTTGCCGGGTCGCAGGCAAAAATCCTCACGGCCCTTGCATACAGATTCCATTATGGTTAATTATAACACAATTTTTTCATTTTGAAAAGTCTTTTTTCAAAAAAAGTAAACATTTCTTTTCTTTTTCTCTTTTCACACGCAAATTTGAATTTTTGGCGGGCGGGGACTTGCCAAAAACTTTCTTTTGCGGTATAATGTTTTTTTGATGATATCGGGCAACCATGCCCTGACCGAAGGAGACTTTCATGAAACTCGGAATTGTAGGAATGCCGAATGTCGGCAAAAGCACGCTTTTCAACGCGCTGACCAATGCGGGCGCGGAATCCGCCAACTATCCCTTCTGCACCATCGAGCCGAATGTCGGCGTAGTGGCCGTGCCGGACGCGCGGATGGATTTTCTCGCCGAAATGTATCACCCGGAAAAATATACGCCGGCCGTGATCGAATTTGTGGACATTGCCGGACTTGTGGCAGGCGCTTCCAAGGGGGAGGGCCTTGGCAACAAGTTTCTTTCCCACATCCGGGAGGTGGACGCCATTGTGCATGTGGTGCGCTGTTTCAAAGACGACAACATCATCCATGTGGACGGCAGCGTCAACGCCATGCGGGATCTTGAGACCATCAACATGGAACTGATTTTCTCGGACATGGAAATGATGGAACGGCGCATCGACCGCACCAAAAAAGCCATGAAAGGCGACAAAACGCTCTCTGAAGAACTTGCCGTGCTGGAGCGGGTCTACAAGGCGCTGTGCGATGGAAAAACCGCACGGACGGTGGAACTGACCAAGGATGAACGCGCCGTGTTTGCGGATACGCCGCTTCTCACCATGAAGCCGGTTATTTATGTGGCCAATGTTGCGGAAAGCGAGGCCGGCGCCGAGCCGCTCGGCAACCCCATGTATGCAGATTTAAAGAAATTTGCCACCGCCGAACACGCCGGCATCCTCCCCGTCTGCGCGCAGATCGAGGCCGAGATTGCCGAGCTTTCCGGCGAGGAGAAAAAAGAATTCCTTGCCGATATGGGCATTGCCGAAAGCGGCCTTGACCGTCTCATCAAAGAAAGTTATTCCCTTCTGGGACTCATCAGTTTTCTCACGGCCGGCCCGAAAGAAGTGCGGGCATGGACCATTACAAGAGGAACCAAAGCGCCCGGTGCGGCCGGCAAGATCCACAGCGATTTTGAGCGCGGTTTCATCCGCGCCGAAGTGGTTTCTTTTGACGACCTGGAGCGGCTGGGCAGCATGAACGCCGTCAAAGAAGCGGGACTCCTGCGCAGCGAGGGAAAAGACTATGTCATGCAGGACGGAGACATTGTGGTCTTCCGTTTCAATGTCTGATGCGCGCCCGCAAGAAAAAGCACGGGGCGGAGCGGATTGCCGCCTGCGCCCGGCTGCTTATCGAAGATAAAGAAGCGCTGCAAAACGACCCCTTTTCTTTCTTTCCGGAAAAAAAGCCGCTTTGCCTTGAGATTGGCTGCGGCAAAGGGGATTTTGCCTGCGGCATGGCCGCGGCGCACCCGGATTTTGATTTCATTGCCATGGAACGCGTGCCGGATGTGCTTTGTCTGGCGCTGGAAAAGGCCATGAAAGCCGCCGATACCCGCCCGGACAACCTTCGCTTTCTCATGGAAAATGCCCAAAACCTGACCGATCTGTTCCCTGCGCACTGCCTGGATATCATTTATCTCAATTTCAGCGATCCATGGCCGAAAAAAGGCCACGCCAAAAGGCGCCTTACCCATCGGGATTTCCTTCTCAAATACCGTGAAATTTTAAAAGAAGGCGGCATAATCCGGTTCAAAACCGACAATGCGGGGCTTTTCGACTTCACGCTGGCAGAATGTGAAGCGCTCGGCATCGGCACCTCCGAACTCACGCGCGATCTTCACCATAGTCCGCTTTCCGAGGGCAACATCACGACCGAATACGAGCGGAACTTTTCGGAAAAGGGATTTCCCATTCATGCCGTCACGCTCCGCTTTTAAAGGAGGAGAAGATATGCTTTCTTCACTTGTGGCCTCCAACCGTTCCTGCCGCGCTTTTGACCGCACAGATCCCATCCCGCGGGAGACCTTGCTGTCACTGATCGATCTTGCCCGGCAGTCGGCATCCGGGAAAAATCTTCAGCCGCTCCGTTATCGGGTCCTCACCTTGGAAACCGACATCTTCAAAATGCTTCGGAACTGCCGCTTTGCGCCCAGCCTTAATATTCCGCTCCCGCCGGCGGGAAAAGAGCCGACCGGCTTTATTCTCATTTTTTCGGATAACCGCGTCGCTTCTCCCGAACCGTTGCGCCTGATCGATGTGGGAATTGCCGCGCAGACCATCCTGCTTTCCGCCGCCGAAAAGGGATTCGGCGGCTGTATGCTGAAAAGTTTCGATGCCGGGTGTCTTTCGGCCGATTTCGGAATCCCCGCATATTACACGCCGCAGTTGGCCATTGCGCTGGGCAAACCGGCAGAACGGGTGCTCATAAAAGAGGCCGTAGACGGCAATACCGCCTATTATCGGGAAAACGGTGTGCAGATCGTGCCCAAACTGCCGCTTTCCGATATCCTCATCTGAAAGGAAAGAATATGCCTCAACACGAACCAAGCGGGGTGCTTCTTTTGGATAAGCCCGCAGGTATCACCTCCCATGATGCGGTGGGGCTTGCCCGCCGTCTTTTCGGCACGCGCCGCGTCGGTCACACCGGCACGCTGGATCCCATGGCCACCGGCCTGCTGATCCTGCTCATCGGCCGTGCCGCCAAAGCCGCGGAATATCTTTCGGTACACAGCAAAACCTATGAAGCCACCCTTTGCCTTGGGCTTACGACCGATACCGAGGACACGACCGGCCGCGTTCTTTCCCGAAGCCAAACGCTCCCGGACAGCGCGGCCGTTCTTCATGCGGCCGCGGCCTTCCGGGGCAATCTTCTGCAAACGCCGCCCATGTACAGCGCCCTCAAAATCGGCGGAAAAAAGCTGGTGGATCTGGCACGCCGCGGCATTGAGGTGGAACGGACGGCGCGGCCGATTCGCATTGAAAAACTGGAGGTCTTTCCCACCGACGATCCGGCTCTTTACCGGATGACGGTCTCCTGCTCGGCCGGCACCTATATCCGGACGCTGTGTGCCGATATCGGCGCGGCGCTCGGTTGCGGCGGTGCGATGGCCGCTTTGCGGCGCACCCGTGTCGGGGATTTCGCTCTTGCGGACGCGCACACACCGGAAACGCTGAAAGAGCTTTCTCCCGATGAACTTTCCGGCCTGCTCCTGCCGACCGAAACGCTTTTCAAAGAATACCCGGCCGTAAACCTGTCGCTCTTTTTTGAAAAGCTGGCGCGCTCGGGCTGTGAAATTTATCAGAAAAAGATCGGGACTTCGTTTCCAATCGGACAAAAAGTCCGCCTACGGGATGAAAAAAGCGCTTTTTTCGCACTGGGCGAAACGCGGGATTTCCCGGACGGAAGCGCCGTCAAGCCCATCAAACTGTTTGATATTGAGTAAAACCCAAAAGGGGCCCCCTCCCGCGGGCCCCTTTGGGTTTTTTTTTTTTTTTTTTT
>CAJJIY010000003.1 GCA_905187695.1 uncultured Eubacteriales bacterium
AAAGGGATATCCCTGCAGGATGGGAAAAATAAGGGGAGAAAACAGTTGATAAAAGTAAAAGTGCCCGCGACAAGCGCGAACATGGGCTCGGGCTTTGACAGCATCGGCATTGCGCTGACGCTGCCGATCTCCTCGGCCGCCATTTGCGCCGCTATCGGCCTTTCGGGTATGGCGGTATATCAGAACGGCGTGTTGCTGGCGCTGGATTACGAGGGGCTGGCATTGGCCGGCGGCGCGGCGATTGCCGGTTGCTGTGCGCAGATGGTCGGTTTTGCCGTAATGAGCTTTAAGGAAAACAGCTGGGGCGGGCTGGTTTCGCAAGGGCTGGGGACCAGTATGATCCAGATGCCCAATATTATCCGGAATCCGCGCATCTGGATTCCGCCCACACTGGCTTCTGCCGTGACCGGTCCGCTTGCGACCTGCGTTTTCCGGATGCGGATGTATTCGGCCGCCATCAATTCCGGCATGGGCACTTGCGGGCTGCTGGGGCCGATCGGCGTGATCCTCGGCTGGTATGGCGGCGAATATCCCGACGCCGTGACCGTGACAGACTGGATCGGATTACTTCTCATCTGTTTCATTCTGCCGGCATTTCTCAGCCTTGCATTCAGCCTTTTGCTGCGCAAGATCGGTTGGATCAAAGAAAACGATCTGAAACTTTAACAAACAAAAAGCACCCCGGACGGGGTGCTTTTTTAATAGGAAATCGGGGTTCGGAATAGGGCGCTGAAAATGATATCGGTGAGAAAAACAAGCAAGAGGAAGGTGCAAATTCCCAAAAGGACAGCAGGGGCGGTTTTCTGAAAAATCTTTCGGGTCCGGGGTTCGACCGCATAGTGGAAAAACAGGCCGAGCAGACCGAAACGGAAGACACTGCGAAAGTAAACAATGCCGCCGAGATTCAAAAACAGGCCGGGGTAGTCCCAAAGCCGCAGGTGAAAGAGCGAAAGGCCCGCAAAGCCAATGAGAAATTAGATCCATCCGGCAAAACTCCCGACAAGGAAAGAAGAAACAAATAGCAAAAGAAAAGCAACCATTTTTCCTTTTTTTGATTTTGTAACTTCCGGTGTTTTGTTTTGGACGAGTTCTTTTTGTTGCGTTATAAACCCTCCGGGGGCTTTTTATTTTACAAGCTGTCTTTTGATTTTCTTTGAGGTGGTTTTTTCAAATTCGGTTTCCCGCAATTCGAGTGCCTTAATTTTTTTGAAGGAAGGCAGCGAGCGGTTGAGCTCGTTGATTTTTCCGAAAATAAGAGAATAGGCCGCTTCCCTGTCGCTTCCTTCCGGGAAAAATTCCGGGTTCGGATAGACAATGGCGGTGAGAAGGACTGTTTCGCCGTCCTCGCCTTTCCGGCCGACGACCACGGCCTCGCCAATCTCCGGAATTCCGGCCAGATACTCTTCAATTTCTTCCGGGAAGACATTTTTGCCGTTTTCCAGTACGATGACCGATTTCATTCGTCCGGTGATAAAGATATAGCCGTCCTTGTCCATGTAGCCGATGTCGCCGGTGCGATACCAACCGTCCTCGGTAAAGGCTTTTTGGTTTTCTTCATCGTTATGATAATAACCGAGCATGACATTGTCGCCCTTTACCTGGATCTCGCCCAAATCATAGCCGTTCCCGGCCTTTTCGCCACTGGGGGCAATGCGAGTACGGCAGGAGGGGACGGCAGGCCCCACAGAGCCCGGTTTCGGCGCGAAATAGGGATTGACCGAAATGAGGGGGGAACATTCCGTGATGCCGTAACCTTCGCAGATTTGGATTCCCAAGGCATCAAAGCCCTTAATCATTTTCACATTCAGGGGCGCGCCGCCGCTGATGATCATGCAAAGCCGGCCGCCGAATGCCGAGAGTACGCCGGAAAAAAGCTTTTTCCGAAGGTCAATGCCGAGGTGACGGAGAAATTCGGAAAAGGCCAGCGCACGGCGCAGTTTCCCCTCTTTTTTCTGTTTTTTGGCTTCGTCCCAGATCTTTTTGTAAAGTGCATTGACAAAAAGCGGGACCAGAATCATGCGGGTAGGGCGAAATTCTCTCAGATTGCGGGACAGATGCCGGAGAGAGTCATTGATGGAGATCGTCACGCCCAGCGTGAGGCTGGCCAGCATAATAGTCAGTTCATAGGTGTGATGGAGCGGCAGAACCGAAAGGGTGGTATCCGCATCGGAAAAGTCCACCGTGGCACAGGCCGAATTGGTGGCGGCACAGACATTTTTTTCGCAGAGCATCACACATTTGCTGGTTCCGGTCGTTCCGGAGGTAAAGAGCATGACGGCAAGATCTTCCGGGTTGCGTTCCGGCGCCCGGTAGCCGGCGGCCACGGCCGTGTTCCCGGCGAGCATCAGTTCCGGCAAGGGGAGCACGCGCTCGTCCTGCATTTCGCCTGTCGGCTGTGTGAAAGGGATGAAAGTCTTCAGCGTGGGGTGGCTTTCTCTTGCCGGAGCAAATTTGTCGTGAAAAGTTGCGGAATAAACGATTGCTTCGGCATCAATCCCGGATAAAAACCCTTCGATTTCCCGGATGGCCAGTTCTTTGTCCATGGGAACCGCCACGCCGCCCGCGACAATCACGCCAAGATAGGCGGCGACCCATTCCGGCGAGGTTTCTCCGATGATGGCAATGCGCTTTCCGGCAAGGCCCTTTTGGGTCAGTCCGGCGGCGATGGCCAGAACTTTATCAGCAAAATCGGCATACGAAAGCGAAGAAAAGGATTTCCCTTCCGGAAAGCGGAACGCCGTTTTGGCGCCTCTTTCCTTCATCTGAGAGACCAGATCGGCAAGGGAGCGGATGGTGGGGCAGGTGCGTACTTTCTTTTTCATTTTATTCCTCCGTGCGGTGGCAGACGAAATGTAAAAAACAAATGGATCTTTATTCAACACATTATATCATGTTGCGTGTGGTGTGTCAAGCCGTCTGTTTTATGCAAAAGACCCGGAAGCGAGCAAAGGACAAGCGCTTCCGGGTCTTTTTATTTTATTGCTTTTATTACAGAATGGCGTCAATAAAGAGGAGCAGCAACGGGAACAGACGAATGAGCAGGATGGAGAGTCCGACAGTAAGCAGTGTGGTCAGGATCAGATCGCGCAGGCCGTTTCCCTTTTTCTCAAAACGGACGGCGGCCCGGTATTTTCCTTCTTCCGGGATGTAATACCGTGTGACTTCCCCGTCTTTGATTTCCTTCACGGTGTGTCGGAGCGCCGCATTGTGCCGCAATTCAAAACCGAGCAACCGGCGTTGGCGCAGTTCCAGTTCATCCAGCGTTTTGGCGGTTTCGGGAGAAAGCGCCTCAACCCTCAGAAGCGCCCGGACAAGAGCGCCGGGGACGGACTGTTGGTAGAACATATAAAGAGCGGCCAACAGAATGCCGAAACAAAGCGCCAGGATGGCATTTCTCACCGAGTCGGCTTTCTCTGCCGTAAACGAAAAGTGCTCGTAAGTGCCGCTTGTCGGAATGTCAAAAACAGACAGGCGCGGCCTCATTCTTTGCTTTCAGGACGGATGGCGTCGCAACCCATATAGGTACGCAAAGCCTCCGGAATTGTAATGGAGCCGTCCGCATTCTGATAGTTTTCCATAATGGCGGCAACCGTCCGACCGACCGCTACGCCGGAACCATTCAGCGTGTGAACCAGACGGGGCTTTGCACCGGCTTCTTCGCGGTAGCGGATGTTGGCGCGGCGGGCCTGATAGTCCTCAAAATCAGAACAAGAGGAAATTTCCACATAGCGGCCGTAAGAAGGCATCCAGACCTCGATATCATAAGTCATGGCACTGGAGAACCCAAGATCTCCGCTGGAGAGTCTTACCACGCGGTAGGGCAGACCAAGACCCTGCAGAACGCGTTCTGCATCGGCGGTCAGTTTTTCGAGTTCGTCATAAGAAGTCTCGGGTGTGGTAAATTTTACCAATTCTACTTTGTTGAACTGGTGCTGGCGGATAAGACCGCGGGTATCCCGCCCCGCCGAACCGGCTTCTGCGCGGAAACAGGCGGAATAAGCGCAATAGCAGATGGGCAATTTTTTGCCATCCAGAATTTCATCCCGATGCATATTGGTGACGGGCACTTCGGCGGTCGGAATGAGGAAGCAATCATTATTGGCCACGCGGAATGCGTCCTCTTCAAATTTCGGAAGCTGACCGGTGCCGCGCATGGAGTCGCGGTTGACCATGAAAGGCGGAAAAATCTCGGTGTAACCGTGATCTGTGTGGGTATCCAGATAATAGTTGATTACAGCACGCTCCAGACGGGAGCCCATGCCACGGTAGAAATGGAATCGGGTGCCGGTCACTTTGGCGGCAGTATCCGGATCCAAAATGCCAAGATCTTTTCCGAGATCCCAATGGGCTTTGGGGTCAAAATCAAATTCACGGGGCGTGCTCCAACGCCGCATTTCCACATTTTCGCTGTCATCCTTGCCGATCGGAACCAGTTTGTTGGGCAGATTCGGGATGGAGAGCAGAAGATTGGTCATTTCGGCATCAATCGCAGCGATTTTGTCGGTATCCGCTTTCACATTATCGGATAGTTCTTTCATCTCGGCAAAAATCGGCGCGACATCTTTCCCCTCTTTTTTCAGCTGGGGAATGGTCTTGGAAATGCGATTCTGTTCGGCCTTTTTGGCTTCGGTGTCGGCAATCAGCGCACGGCGATCCACATCCAGGGTCAACAGGCGGTCAATTTCTGCGCTATAATCTTTTTGACGGGTGGCAAGCCGGGCTTTGACCTCTTCGGCGTTTTCTTTGATGTATTTGATGTCTAACATGGAGATTCCTTCCTTTATTTTATTCCTCGTTGAAGATATCGGTACCGCAGATGGCGTTCAGCAAAGCTTCCATATCACGGTCGTCTTCATAAAAAAGCTCAATAGAGTGTTTTTTGTCGTTTTTGGTGATCTTTACTTTCCGGCCAAGGCTTTCGCGGGTACGGCGTTCAAGGTCTTTGAGCCAAACACGGTTCTGCGTACTGCCTGTGATATCGGGAAGTTCCATTTCGGGTGCGGTGTTTTCACGGCGAACCAGATTTTCCACTTCGCGGACCGAAAGGCCTTTTTCCACAATGCGGCGGGCGAGCAGGGCCATATTTTCGGGATTTTTGAGCCCCAAAAGCGCCCGCGCGTGTCCGGCTGAAAGGTCTCCGTTTTCCACCAACAGCAAGACTTCTTCCGGCAGATCCAGCAACCGGAGGATGTTCGTAATGGCAGGACGGGATTTTCCGACTTGCCTTGCGACCTCTTCCTGGGTCATGCCGAACCTGTCAATCAGGGCTTTATAGCCGCTTGCTTCTTCAATGACATTTAAATCCTCGCGCTGCACATTCTCTATGAGTGCGATTTGGGCGGTTTTCAGGTCATCGCCGTCAAGGATAATGGCCGGAATTTCAGAAAGTCCTGCCATTTTTGCGGCGCGCCAACGGCGTTCTCCAGCGATGATCTCGTAGTTCCCCTCAAAATTTTGATTGGGACGTACCAGAATCGGTTGAAGGACGCCATAGGTGGCAATGGATTCGGCCAAAGCCTCCAGCGTTTCGCGTGCAAATTGTTTGCGGGGTTGATCGCTTCTTGGTTCAATGTCCGAGATCCGCAGGGTGGTAGCCGCGCCCTCCTTCATGCCCATGATGTTGTCATCGAGAATCGAATAAAAATCTTTTCCCAAAGCGGTTTTTTTGGCTGCCATGAAAAATCTCTCCTTTCCGAATCAGGCCCGCGTCAGCAATTCGCGGGCAAAATCGGTATATTCTTTTGCGCCTTTTGCGCTTTTATCATAGTAGTAAACAGGCATGCCGAAGCTTGGCGCCTCACAAAGCCGTACATTACGGGAAATGGTTGTGCGGAACAGCCTGTCCCGATAATGCTTTTCAAGTTCGGCCATGATCTGCGCGGAAAGCGACAGTCTGCCATTATACATTGTGACAAGAATCCCCGTGGTGACAAGGCGCGGGTTAAACCGCTTTTTGACGCGCGTGACAGTCAATGTCAGCTGTGTGAGCCCTTCCAGTGCATAATACTCGCACGGCAAAGGAATGATTACGCCGTCAGAAGCGGCCAATGCGTTGACTGTCAGCATCCCGAGCGAGGGCGGACAATCTATCAATATATAATCATAGTCGTTCCGAACGCTGCCGAGCGCTTCCGCCAGTGTCGCGCCGACCCCCTCTTCTACGCCAAGAAGATCAAATTCGGCGCCCGCCAGAGTGGCGTTGGCCGGAATCAGCGAGAGGTTCTGAAAGGAAGTGGCAAGGATTGCTTCTTTTGCCCGGCAACCGCCGGCCAATAGATCACGGACAGTATAACGCAAGCTTTTTTTAGCGACGCCAACTCCGCCGGTTGCGCTTCCCTGAGGGTCCATATCGACCAAAAGCGTGCGATATCCGAGGATGCCCAAAGAAGCGGCGGTATTTACTGCACTGGTTGTCTTTCCAACACCGCCCTTTTGGTTCGCAAAAACCAAAATTCTGCCCATGAGCCCTCCCTTCTGCTTTCGGAGAAATGTTCCTTTGCGGGAAAGCTCAAATCTCCAAGGCCGGATGTTGCTCCTATTATATCACGATAAGCGACTTATTGCAACAGTTTCTGCTAAAAAACCGAATATTTTTGCCGAGGATTTGGCCGGACACCATGCTCGCTCGGGAAGACTTTGAGGAAAGAGCGGGTGTTCTTTCGAGGCAAGGTTTTGTAATAACGGAGAAATTTTTCGCCCTTCGTTAGTAGGCATATTGCTGCGGATATAGGGAAACGGCACAGTTTTTCGATATGCCGTATTGTTTCACATGAAACATCAGAAACATCGGGGGCGTGAAAATGTTTCATGTGAAACAGAAATGACTTTAGTGATTGTTTCATGTGAAACATTGACTTGAATCGTAATGCCCGTTTCATGTGAAACATTTCTTACAATAGGAGAGCTTTTCCGTTTAAGTGATAAGTGTTATGCTTTTTCAATGTAAATGACGATGCGTGCTCCGGTAGCATCCTCTGTTTTGGAGCAGTGAACGGGGGCGCCGGTCTTTCTGAAGATGGCGAGCGTGCGCTCAATGGAATTGTATAGCGGCCTAAGATCCCGCAATGCGAATTTTCTGGGATATACGCCGTGCGAAGTTTCATTAAAATCCGATGAAAACTCATTGGCGGGGGAATCATACTCCTCCTTAAAAGGGGGGGCTTGGCGTTCCAAAGAGGCCAATGTGGCAGTTTTGGTGGACAATCCTTCGGTGATATGCTTTTCTTTTTTCCTTTCAGCGTCCGTTTCCTTGCACATGTGCACTTCTTCCGGCTCAATTGTGCCATGGGAGGAGCGGAAAGAATTTAAAGGCGGGGTCTGTGGATAAGGTTGTTCTTCTTCCGGCACTTTGCGGGGATAAGAAATAGCCGTTTTTTGCAGGATAAAAGGGCATCCGTGTGGAAATGCGGGAGATTTCGGGGGATAAGGGGTGGAATTTTGCGTATAAGCCGGCTTGGAACGCCTTTCTTGCGCATATGTATTTAATGTAGTCTGCAGAGAAGGGTCTTTTCCCTTTGATAAATCGGGTGGATCAGGAATATTTGATTTCAGAGATTCTTGCGGGCCTGAATAAGGCATTTCTTCGGAGAAATCCATGAAATCCGGCGTTTCCTCCGGTATAAATCCCGTGAAAGGTTCGCCTATGGTCTGGTGTTCCTCCGAATTTTTCGGATCTTCGTGCGCATTGGGCGTTTGCGGGAATTTTGCTTCTGCCAAGTGCGTTGCTATGGCGTTTTCTGCCGTGAAATCTACTGTTTTTCCGTTTGTTTTAATTTGCGGGGCGCTGTTTTGGGGGGCAAAATCGTTTTCGCGACAATCAAAATACCCCGCAAAGCTCATTCCCCCCATTTTAGAATCACACGGATGGGTGCCCAAATTGCTTTCCGCAGAAAGGTTAGAACACAAATTGCCGGAAGCAAGGAAATCATCAATCATTTTTTCACTGGCGGCCACATTCTTCTTTCCCTGGATGATTTTTTGCAGCAACTCTTTGCGCGCGATTGGATTTTTTACCCGCAGAAGCGCCCGCGCGTGCCGCTCGGTGAGTCGGGCTTCGCGAATGAGCCCTTCCTCTTCTTGGCTGAATTGGAGAAGTCGCAATTTGTTGGCCACGGTGGATTGGGAAAGATCCATGCGCCGTGAAATTTCCTCTTGCGTCAGACCGAACTCGTTTGAGAGCGCAGCAAAGGCTCTCGCCTGATCAAAAAAATGCAACGAACTTTCTTTGATCCGGGCGGCTTCCTGCCTTTCTCTTGACGCGGCGCTTTCTGCGTCGAGAACGCTGCAGGGCAACTCCTGCAGGCCAATGAGACAGGCGGCGCGGTAACGGCGCTCGCCCTCAACCAATTCAAAGGCGGTCTGACCCTGCGAATCCCGGATGGCCCGGATCGAAAGCGGTTGTAATACGCCGTATCTCCGGATGGATTCGGACAGGCGGATTATCTCATTGGTTTCGGCTGTTCCACCCTTCCTTTTGGGAACGCGGATCTGTTCCGGGCTGAGGAAAAGCAGCGATTCGGATGGCAAAGCGCTTGTCCGGTCGTCTTTTATAATCTGTTTCATCGTTTTCACCTTCTTTTTTCTTTTCTTTTGCTATCATAGCAACCCGGACGGGGAAATTTTGTCACATCCTGCAGCCTTTCAGCAGAAAAATGATTTTTCCGGGAGAGAAAGGCCGGAAAAGGTGGAGGAAGGGGGCGGCGTGATACATAAAAGCGATCGCTTGGCAAAAAAGAGGGCCTGATAAAAATGGAAACAAAAAGGAAATATTAACCATATAAATCATATTTAGTGCCAAAACGGGTTCTGAAAAATGAAAATTTTCTTTTTAAGATATGGAAAACAATCTTCTCTTTTTCTTGACAGATATAGCGAAACCAAACCATTCGGGGCGGATTGCAATTTGGCGGGCGGCAGGCGCGGCGCTATAAAAAAAGACGGCCGAAGCCGTCTTTTGAATTTATGGGCACGGACAAATGGATTTGCGGGGACTGCGGAGGGCTACAGGGACGGAAAAGTGCGAAGAGTGGGTTTTATAAGGGGCTCTTGCTGATTTTTCCCCATGGGCGCGGATATATGGCAGGTGTGGGCGCTGTTTTTGCGATGCGGATAAGCATTCTGTCCTCTTTTTGCTCCCCGTCTGCCAGTTGAAAAACATGTTTCAGGGTAACGGCCCCGCCAAGGGTGCGGATGGCGTTCCGGGCCTGGGACAGTTCCTCGTCTCCTTTTTTGCTTTTCATGGCAAGGAATGCGCCGCCAACGCGTACAAGGGGCAGACAAAGTTCGCACAATTGCGGAAGAGCCGCTACGGCGCGGGCGGTGACGGCGTCAAAACGTTCCCGGAAAACCGGATTGTGCGCCAACTCCTCAGCTCGGCAAGCGCGAGCCCTGAAGTTGTCAAGCGCAAGAAAATCTGCGCAACCTTTTACGAATGAGAGCTTTTTCTCGGTGCTGTCAATGGCGAATAAGGAGAGATCCGGGCGAGCGATGGCCAATGGTAAGCATGGAAACCCGGCGCCGCATCCGACATCCAGAACCCTGGCGCCGGCCGGCAGAAAAGAAGAAACGGTCAGGGAGTCCACGAAATGAAGCAGTAGAACTTCTCGTTCGTCCCGAATGGCGGTTAGATTCATGATTTTGTTTGCTTCCGAAAGCCGGCCCAAAAATGCGTGCAGTTTCCGGAAGGCGATTTCGTCCGGCACGGAGAGATTGTTTTTTTCAAGCAGGGACAGCAAGAGCGATGAAAATTCGGAAAATTCCAAAAGAAGGCCTCCTGAACGCGCGGTGCGCGGGATTTGAAGAAGCGGGCGAAGGACGGGAACCGCCGAAAAAGAACAAGAGGGGAGACGGCAACGCTGTCTGAGCCGGGAACGGCGGAACGATAAGGGAGAAGGGCAAAAGACACATTTGCCGCTCGGAAAGCGGCAAAAAGGGAGCGGTGTGTGAGAGGACGGATAAAGCGTCCGGAATCGCGCCTGCCAAGGCTGTCAGCGCAAGCCGAGCGCGATCAGAAGCACCGAAATGTCCGCCGGACTGACGCCGCTGATCCGGGCGGCCTGCCCCACGGTATCCGGGCGGATCTGCGAAAGTTTTTGCGCGGCCTCCAGGCGGAGGCCTCTGATTTTGGAATAGTCAAGGAAGGTTGGAATCGTCCTTGACTCCAGCTTTTCCTGCCGCTCGACTTCCGAGAGCTGGCGGTCAATATATCCGCTGTATTTGATACGGACTTCTACAGAAAGCGCCTCGGTACGCGACAGTGCGGGCCTTGCATCATCCAAAGGAGCGAGCGCTTCATAGCAAAGGCCCGGACGGCGCAGAAGATCGGCCAGTGACGCGCCGCTTGAGAGTGTGGAAAGCGCCAAGGACTGCAAAAGCGGATTGGCTTTTTCGGGTGAAAGATAGGTGTGTTCCAATCGCTTACATTCGGCCGCAATCCTCTCTTGTTTTTCTTTGAATTTCCGATAGCGTTCCGGGGGGATCAGACCTACCCGGTGCCCATATTCCGTAAGGCGTTCATCGGCGTTGTCCTGGCGCAGAAGCAGGCGGTATTCCGAGCGGGAAGTCATCATGCGGTAGGGTTCGTTTGTCCCCTTGGTGATGAGATCGTCTACCAGCGTGCCGAGATAGGAACTGGCGCGCGGCAGAATGAGTGGCTTCTCTCCTTTTACGCTCAGCGCGGCATTGATACCGGCCAGAAGTCCCTGCGCGGCGGCTTCTTCATAGCCGGAAGTGCCGTTGAACTGCCCTGCTCCGAAAAGCCCCGGAATATCTTTGAATTCCAGCGTGGCGCGGAGTTGAAGCGGATCGCAGCAATCGTATTCAATGGCATACGCATAACGCATGATTTCAGCCTTTTCAAATCCCGGCAGGCTGTGAAGCATTTCTTCCTGCACATCGGTAGGCATGGAGGTTGAAAATCCCTGAAGATAGAGTTCTTCGGTCTGTCTCCCGAGCGGCTCCAGAAAGAGCTGATGCCGCTCCTTGTCGGCAAAACGGACGATTTTGTCTTCGATAGAGGGGCAATACCGAGGCCCTGTCGCGTGAATGTGCCCGCCATACATGGCCGAACGACTTAAGTTTTGCCGGATGATCTCATGTGTTCCGGCATTGGTGTAAACAATGTGGCAGGGGAGTTGAGCGGCGGAATCAAGGTAGGTTTCGGGCGTATCGGCCGAGAACGGGAGCGCATGCTCTTCTCCGTCCTGCCGTTCCAGGCGGGAGAGATCGACCGAGCGCCGGTTGACGCGTGCCGGAGTGCCGGTTTTAAAACGGCGAAGCGAAACGCCCAGTTTGGAAAGCGAGGACGAAAGACCGCGCGAGGGCAAAAATCCGTCCGGCCCGCTTTCATAGTTTCGGTCTCCCACAAAAATCCGGCTGTCGAGATAGGTGCCGGCCGCGATGATGACTGCACGGCAACGGTAAATTTCTCCCAGCCGGGTGCAAAGCGAAGCGACTCGCCCGGTTTCGTCCGGCAGAATATCGGTGACCTCTGCCTGCACAAGGCGCAGATGGGGTGTCTTTTCAAGAACCGATTTCATATAAAGGTGGTAGGCTTTCCGGTCTGCCTGCACGCGTTTGGAATGAACGGCGGCGCCTTTTCCGAGATTCAATGTGCGGGACTGCAGTGTCACGGCGTCGGCCGCCCGCCCCATTTCACCGCCGAGCGCGTCGATCTCATAGACCAGATGGCCCTTGGCCGTTCCGCCGATGGAGGGATTGCAGGGCATATTGGCTACGGATTCCAGTGAAAGAGTGAAAAGAACCGTGTCCACGCCCATACGGGCACTGGCCAGTGCCGCTTCGATACCGGCATGACCGGCACCCACAACGGCAACAAGGGTTTCGTGAATCATAAGAACTCCTTTCCCGGAATTTTTTCGGTGCGTATCAGAGGATGTGAAGAAATTTCTTCAGTCGGTGGATTTTGGGGCGTTTTTGGACAAAACCGTGGCGGACGGGTTGTAATAACGGCACATCCGGCACATTTTTTCATTGGCTTCAAAATAGAAAATAGCACGCTGTGTCTCCTTGCGCGATTTGCCTTTCAATTCAAACAGCATGAAGAAAACATGTTCGTCATGCAGGGAAGAAACGCCCGAAAACGAGCGTTCCGGCCGGAATTCCTTTGCGCGGCGATATTCTCCGTCATCCGAAAGCGGCGCAATGCGGATGGCATCGCGGAGCGACAGTTCGAAAATTTTCTTGCGGGAGCGCCCACCGTAAATTTTGGCAAATGTCAGGATACCGGAGGTGACCGAACATTCATATTCCACATTGACATAGCGCCAGGTCACAAAAATCAGGATCCAGGTGGAAATCGGAATCAACGCAAGAAGCGGCACCAGGATTCGGGTGCGAAGTCCGAAAAGGAGCCATGCGCAGACGAAAAGAACATAAAGAAGGCAAAGCCCGATGCGGCGGAAAATCCACACCCCTTCGATTTTTTGCCGGATTGCGTATTCATAGGTTTCGTTTTCAAACATAAAAAACACCGCCTTTGCGCCTGATATGAAAAATTATAGCACACCTTCCTCTCAAAAGCAATCTTTTAAATCAAAAAAGAACTTTTTGGGAGAACCTTGCATTTAAAGTGAAGTTCAGCTATAATAGTAATATATTTTTTCTGCCCGAAAGGTCAGTCGGCGCACCGCGCCGGGAAGGAGTGAAAAATGAAAGCAGTCATTACGGTTACCGGGAAGGACAGCGTCGGGATCATTGCGGGCGTATCTGCGCTTTGCGCGGAGCATGGCGCCAATATTGTGGAGATCACACAGAGCGTGCTCTCGGAATATTTTGCCATGATTATGCTGACGGAAATTGACCGTCTGAATCTTCCTTTCGCGGATTTCGCGGCCGAACTTGCCGAAATGGGAAGAGCAAGGGGATTGGATATCCGCGCCATGCATGAAGATATTTTCAACACCATGCACCATGTGTAAGGGAGACGGCCATGCTGAATGTAGCTGATATTCTGGAAACCATCGGAATGATCCGGGAGGAGAATCTGGACATCCGGACGATTACCATGGGGATCTCACTTCTTGATTGCGTCAGCGAAGACCCGGGAAGGCTTTGCGACAAGATCTATGACAAGATGATGAAAAAGGCCGAACGGCTGGTGTCGGTCGGCGTGGAAATCGAGCGGGAATATGGCGTGCCGATCGTCAACAAGCGCGTCTCCCTTACTCCGGTTTCGCTGGTCGGAGCCACACTTTCACCGGAGGATTATGTCCGGTTGGCACAGACTCTTGAAAAGGCTGCGGGCGACCTCGGTGTCAATTTCATCGGCGGGTATTCGGCACTGGTGCATAAAGGAATGACGCCGGGGGAGAAAAATCTCATTCTTTCCATACCGGAAGCATTGGCAACGACCGAACATATCTGTTCTTCGGTCAATGTGGCCACCACCAAGGCGGGCATCAACATGGATGCGATCCGGATGCTGGGGCAGACCGTGAAGGATGCGGCCTATCTCACGCGCGACCGTTCGTCCATCGGTTGCGCCAAGCTGGTGGTGTTTGCCAATGCGCCGGAGGATAACCCCTTTATGGCCGGCGCTTTTCACGGCGTAGGAGAACCCGATACTGTCATCAATGTGGGGGTTTCCGGCCCCGGCGTGATGGCAGCCGCCATCCGGCGGGCAGGAGCGTGCGATCTTTCCGCGCTGGCCGATGTTATTAAGAAAACTGCCTTTAAAATCACACGGGTCGGGCAATTGGTGGCCGGAGAAGCGGCTTCGCGGCTTGGCGTGCCGTTCGGCATTGTCGATCTGTCCTTGGCGCCGACCCCGGCCGTGGGCGATTCGGTGGCACGTGTATTGGAAGAAATGGGGCTTTCCTGCTGCGGCGGGCCGGGCACGACTGCGGCGCTGGCCATGCTCAATGACGCGGTGAAAAAAGGAGGCGTCATGGCCTCTTCTCATGTCGGCGGGCTTTCGGGCGCGTTTATTCCGGTTTCGGAGGATGCAGGTATGATTGAAGCGGCCGAACGGGGCGTGCTGACGCTGGAAAAACTGGAGGCCATGACGGCGGTGTGCTCCGTTGGATTGGATATGATCGCCATACCCGGCGATACGCCGGCGGATGTCATCTGCGGAATTATTGCCGATGAGATCTCCATCGGCGTCATTAATCAGAAGACCACGGCTGTCCGTCTTATCCCCGCCTACGGGAAGAAAGCCGGCGACACGGTGGAGTTCGGCGGACTGCTGGGGCATGCACCGGTTATGCCGGTACGGACCGAATCGCCCGCCCGGTTTGTCGGCCGCGGCGGCCGCATCCCGGCGCCGATTCATAGCCTGAAAAACTGAAAATCAACCCCGTTTGGGGACATCTTTTCTTTTTGAGCTTGTCTACAGCACCTTCCCTCAAGAATTTCCCCGTAGAAAAAAGCACCCCGTTCCGGCCAAAAGTGCCGGAACGGGGTGCTTTTTGCTTTTTAGAGTTCTACGCCCTCATGCCGGAGGAAGTTGAGGCTACGGGCAATACCTTCCCGGCAGTCGGCTTCTCCTTCGTATTCCACTGAAAGATAACCGTCATAACCGGCACGCCGGAGAATGGCCAGACATTGCCGTATCGGCACCATTCCGTCGCCGACGGCGCATCCGACCAAACGGTTGGCCGCGCGGGTATAAATACCCCCGGTGAATCCGTCGCCGAACGGATGGAAATAAAAATCTTTGGCATGGGCATGAATGGCATAAGGCGCCAGACGGGAAACGGCCTGGGGGATATCCTCATCCACACAGGCGAAATTGCCCATGTCCAGCAAAAGGCCGTAATTGTCATGGCCGACAGCAACAAAAAGCGATTCCACCCGCTGGCTGTCCTGTGCCACAAAGCCATGGTTTTCCGAACAGGTGCGCACGCCGACCGACTGCCCGTATGCGGTGACTTCCCGGATATTCCGTGCAAGCGTCGGGAGCATTCCGTAAAAACTCCGCCCCGCCCCGGCGGGCGCAAGTTTTGAGCAGACATCGTGCCGCATGAGCGGTGCGCCGAGCGCGGCGGCCACATCCAACTGTCGGCAAAGACGGTCAATTTCGGCTTTGGCGGCGTCCCCCTCTTTAAAAAGATCCGCGCCGATGGTATAGGATACGATTTTCATACCAAGGCGATTGGCTTCGGCGCGCAGCGCCTGGGCATAGGCCAGTTGTTCTTTGAGTGTAGCGCCGGGTTTCGGTGCGAGATCGGTAAACTCAATGGCGCGAAAGCCTATATCATGAGCGGCAGAAAGAGTGTCAAACTGTGTCATTTCTCCCTTTCTGAGAGCCTGACTGAAGGAATAGGAACTGACGGATACTTTCATTTTTTTACTCCTTTTTCGCGGTTGCCTGTTCGGTGGCGCAATTCTTGTCCTCATTATAACCGAGATGCACGCCGAAAGCAAGAGAAAAGAGAAAATTTGAGGGGGATTTGAGACGGAAAACCGGAGGCTTTTCCGAAAAAGGACTTGCTTTCCGAAAACGGAAAGTGGGAAAATTTTCCCGTTTTTCACCCGAAAAAGTGCCTTTAGCCTGTGGAAAACTTTGTGGAAACTGTGTAAAACCCCTGAAAACAAGCGCTGTTGTCCGAAAACGACTTTTGATGTCGCTGTGAAAAAGTGCCGCCGCGGCAAATGCTTTTTTGCCCCCGTACTTTCTTTTATTTTTTTCCGCAGACCGAAAAATTTTCGCCCGGAATCAAAAGCGGAAAATCCGGCATAACCGGGGCGAAATCGGGAGGCGCTCTTGACAGATAAAATATCGAGGTGTATAATAAATGCTGTAAATATCGGCGCGCGCGCGTCTTGGTGGAGGCAAATATGGAAAAGACAAAAAAACAGGAGCTGGCGGCGCTTGCCGCGCAGATCCGGCTGGATATTCTGGATGAGGTCCACGCCGCTAAATCCGGACATCCGGGCGGCTCGCTTTCGATTGCGGATCTTCTGGCCTATCTTTATACTTCGGAAATGCGGGTGAATCCCCAAAATCCGAAAGATGAAAGCCGGGATCGCCTGGTTCTTTCAAAAGGACACACCGCGCCCGCGCTCTATGCGGTTCTGGCCGAAAAGGGATTTCTGCCCCGGGCGGATCTGCTGACGCTGCGCAAGGCGGATTCTTATCTGCAGGGGCACCCTGATATGAAACATACCCCGGGGATTGATATGAGCACCGGCTCATTGGGCCTTGGCATTTCGGCCGCCTGCGGCATGGCGCTGGCCGCCAAGTTGCGGGGAAATGACTACCGGGTGTATACCATTATCGGAGACGGCGAGAGCGAGGAAGGCCAGGTCTGGGAAGCGGCCATGTTTGCCGCGCACTACAAACTGGACAATCTTTGCGTGATACTGGATCTCAACGGTCTGCAGATCGACGGTCCGACGGCCGAGGTCATGAACCCCGCGCCGCACGACAAAAAGTTTGAAGCATTCGGCTTTGCGGTCGAAAAAGCAGACGCGCATGATTTCGATTCGCTTGAAAAAGCCTTCCGCCGCGCCCGCGCAAACAAAGGAAAACCGACGGCCATCATTATGAAATCAATCAAAGGCAAAGGCGTGTCCTTTATGGAAAATCAGGTCGGATGGCACGGAAAAGCGCCTAACGACGCACAGTATGAAGAAGCTGTGGCCGAGATCAAGGCTAAGATGTGAGGGGGGAAGAGAAAATGAGCGAAAAGATCGCAACCAGAGAGGCCTACGGAAACGCGCTGGCCGAATTCGGTGACAAATATAATTTTGTGGTGCTGGATGCCGACCTGGCCGAGGCCACCAAAACCTGCATTTTCAAAAAGAAATTCCCCAAACGCCATTTCGATTGCGGCATTGCCGAGGGAAACATGATGAGCGTGGCGGCGGGGCTCGCGGCTGCCGGCATCGTTCCCTTCGCCTCTTCTTTTGCCATGTTCGCGGCCGGAAGAGCCTTTGAGCAGATCCGGAATTCCATCGGCTATCCCCATCTCAATGTCAAGATCGGTGCCACGCACGCCGGAATCTCGGTGGGCGAGGACGGCGCCACCCATCAGTGCAACGAAGACATTGCCCTGATGCGGACCATTCCCGGCATGGTGATCATCAATCCGGCCGACGCCGTGGAGGCCCGCGCGGCCGTGGAAGCGGCTATTCTGCACGAAGGGCCGGTTTATCTGCGCTTCGGTCGCTTACCTGTCCCGGTGTTCAACGATCGGGCCACCTACCGTTTTGAACTGGGACGCGGTGTGACGCTCAGAGAGGGGAACGATGTGACGCTGGTTGCCACCGGGTTGATGGTGGAAAAGACGCTTGCGGCCGCCGAGTTGCTTTCTGCCGATCATATTTCGGCACGGGTGCTGAATATTCACACCATCAAGCCGCTTGACAAAGCGCTGATCCTTTCGGCCGCGGCCGAGACCGGCGCGATTGTCACCGCGGAAGAACACAGCGTGATCGGCGGGCTTGGCTCTGCCGTGACCGAAGCCGTCTGTGAAGCCCGGCCGGTTCCGGTTCTCCGGGTCGGTATGGAAGACACCTACGGCCGTTCCGGTACGCCGGATGCGCTCATGGAGATCTACGGGCTGACGGCCGCACAGATCGCCGCCAAAGCCAAGGCCGCCATTCTTCTGAAGAAATAAAGATGGAGCAAAAACGATTTGTCAAGAATGACAGCGGGTTTGTCTGTGCGCATTGCAAACGGGAAGTGAAACCGCTCGGGTTCACTTCCCGCAATCACTGCCCGTTTTGCCTGTGGAGTCTTCATGTGGATGTGAATCCGGGGGACCGCGCCAATCCGTGTCAGGGGCAGATGGAGCCGATCTCGGCCGAGCCGGACCGTCGGAAAGGGTATATTATTACCCATCGCTGTACCCGGTGCGGCGCTATCCGAAGAAACCGGGCGGCACAAGAGGCCAGAATTCAACCCGACAATCTGCCGCTTCTGATTGCTTTGACGGCACACGGTGGCGGGAAATAACGAAAAAGGAGGTGCGATGATGAAAAAGCTGTCATGGACGGCGCTTTTATCCGCGCTTCTTTTCCTTTTGTCTTCCTGCGGGCGGGGAGCGACTTATCTTTATGCGGAAGCCTCGCACACACACATTTACGGCCACTGGTATGATGTGGAATCTGTGACCTGCACGCACGAGGGCAGTCAGGTGCGCTATTGCAAGATCTGTCGCGCCGAAGAGCTGGCTACGGTGGAGATCGACCCGGATATAGCCTTCCGCGCGCACGACTTTACCCTTACAGTTCACGCGCCGACCGAATGTGAAGAAGGATATACCGAAAAACATTGCCAGCGTTGTGGTTATGTGGTGGCACGGGCGGATGTCCTGCCGCCGCTTTACGCGTTGCTGGTCACGGAAAATACCAAAATTACCGCGCCGGAGGGCGTTACGGCCGCCGTGATGTCGGATACGCTTACGCATACGCTTTCCTATTGTACGGCGCAAAGGACGCCGGTCGATGCCGAAGTGGCGTTCCGGCTGTTGATCTGCCTGACAGTCACGCAGGTGATGGAAGAATCGTCCGGTCTTTCAGCGGAAACGCCTGTAACGATACAGGAGGGTACGCTGGCAGGGCGGACCTATACGCTGGGTCAGCTTCTTTCGGCTTTCCTGAAGACCGGAAACCGGGGTTGCCTTTACGGGTTCTCCGCGGCGCTGGGAACAGACGACACGGGATTTTCAAAAAAAGTGGCCGAACGGGGTCAAAAACTCGGCCTTGCAGATTCGCGGCTTCAACCGTTTGAAGAGGCGGAAAACAAGACCACCTTGCTGGACACCGGCACGCTTTTGCTGCGCGCCCTTTCCTCCCCCCTGCTTCCGGAAATCTTAAAAGAAGGGGTTCCCGAACTTTGCCAGGTGGCGGGGAAAAAGCCGGCTCTTTACCTTTCGGATGCGGCCGGAAAATTCCGCGTATCCGGATTTAATACCGGGGACGGGGTGGTTTTTCTGCTGCTTTTCGGAGAATCACTGCCGGAGGATGCGGAAGTTTATTATTACCGCTGAAGAGAGTGACAAACTTTTTGCGCCCATCCCTTTTTTCAAATGAAAGAGCGCACATTTCGGTTTCGTCTTTCCCCCAATGAGGGCGAACCGGTGTGCGCTCTTTATTCATTTTTTGAAGTGCATCTGCAAGGTTTCCGATCAGTATTTCTTTGTTGCAAGCGCATCCAGCGTTTTTTGGATTTTCTCGTCGGCGTTTTGCGTATGACAGGTTACATAATAATAAAGGGTGTCCACAATGGCAAGCTGTGTAATCCGGGAAGTGAGGCCAAGAATGCGGTAATTGATTTCGTCCGAGGCCGTTGCCAGAATATAGTCCGAATACTTGTAGACGGGGGATTTGTTGGCATCGGTAATGGTAACGGTAACGGCTTTGCAGGTTTTTGCGACCTTGAGCGCGTCGATGATATCCTTTGAACTGCCGCTGTGTGTGATGGCAATGATTACGCAATGCTCGTCCAGGTGAGAAGAAGCGATGACCTGCATATGGTTGTCGGTGTAGGCCGTTGCGTCATAGCCCAGACGCAGAAGTTTATGCGCGGCGTCGGTGGCTACCGACGAAGAATTTCCAAGGCCGAAAACCAGGATGCGCCGGGCGTGAAGGATGGCTTCGCACGCCGCTTTGAATTTTTCGTTGTTAATGAGTTTCTTGGTTTTTTCAAGGGAACAGTAAATATCATCGGTGACTTTCAGAAAAACGGCTTCCGGTGTATCGTCTGCCGAAATTTTTTCGTTGACATCCCGGTCGCCGGAAGTGCCCGCCATGGAAATTTTCAGTTGCTGAAAACCGCTCAGCCCCAGGCGGCGGGAAAAGCGGGTGATGGTGGCCTCGCTGCTGCCCGAAAGATCCGCCAGTTCGCTGATGGAAAGGGAGATGAGTTTTTCGGGATTTTTAAGGACATAATCGGCAATTCTTTTTTCGGAGCTGCCGAGTTTCGGATAGGCAATTTTAATATCAAGCAGGATATCTTTCATAGGCACAGGCTCCTTTCCGGTTTCTCTCATTATAGAATTTTTATCGGAAAATGTCAAGAGATGAAAATAATTTTCACTTTTTTCGCCAAGTACTTGAAAAATATTTTCGAATGTGGTATGATGTTTGGCGACAGGACATTTTGAAATAAAAATTATTTTCAATCCGGAGGGCGTATGAACGAATTCTTAATGACGCAGATTCTGACCGAACTGGAAGATGCGGTCGGCGAAGAAAACTGCTCGGTCAAAGAAGTGGACAAACTGACGCACAGCGTGGATTATTTCTGGCTGTCGAGAATGTGGGCGGACAGGGGCAGGAGAATGCCCGAGGCGGATTTTGTGGTGTCGCCGCTCAATGCCGAAGAGACTTCCAAAGTTCTCAAAATTGCCAACTACTATAAGATTCCCGTTACGACCTGGGGCGGTGGCGGCGGCACACAGGGCGGTGCATTGCCGGTTGCGGGCGGTATTCTTCTGGATACCAAGCGGATGAACCGGATCTATGAAGTCAACACCGAAGGGATGTATATCGAGTGCGGCGCAGGCGCGATCTATAAACACATTGAATGGGCAGCCAACGAAAAAGGCTATGCCACCATGCACTATCCCTCTTCCCTTACCTGTTCCACGGTCGGCGGTTTTCTGGCACACCGGGGAATCGGCGTGGTCTCGACCAAGTATGGAAAAATCGACGACATGGTGCTTTCGATGGAGGTGGTCCTCCCAAGCGGCGAGATCATTCACACTTCCAGCGCGCCCAAGCACGCCGCCGGCCCGGATCTCAACCAGATTTTTATCGGTTCGGAGGGAACGCTGGGGGTCATTACCAAAGCGCAAATCCGGATCTATGAACAGCCGGAAGTGCGGCGTTTCAGAGGTTTTCTTTTCAAAGACATGTCCTCTGCTTTCCGGGCCAGCCGCGAGATTCTGCAAAAATTCAAGCCGTCCGTCATGCGTCTTTATGACGAGGCCGAAACGGCTTCGCTCATCAAAAAGATCGTCGGTGTGGAAAAGCCCGGCGCGTTTATGAATGTGGCCTATGAAGGCGTGAAGGAACTGGTGGATGTGGAAGAAAAGATCCTGCTGGAGACCTTCCTTCGATACGGGGCCGAGGATCTGGGCAGTGAATACGGCGAAAAGTGGTGGAAAGAAAAAATCACCTTCTTTTATCCCGGCAACATGATGGATCTGCCGCAGATGTTCGGCACGATGGACACCATTGCGCCCTATGATAAGATCGAAAAAATTTATTATGCCATGAAGGAAAAGATTGAAAGTACTTTCCCGCACGTCAAGTTTATCGCCCATTTTTCCCACTGGTATGAATGGGGTTGCATGGTATATGATCGGTTTATTCTTGATAAAGAGTTTGTGCCGCAAGACCCGGTCGAGGCCATGAAGCTTCATAATAAGATCTGGTCGGTGGGCGTCCGGACGGCCATTGCAAACGGCGGCGTGGTGAATGATCATCACGGCGTCGGCATCAAACTCGGCCGTTTGATGAAAGAGCAGTACGGCCCGGCCATGCAGGTCTTTGAGGGAATCAAAAAATCGCTGGATCCGAACGGGATCATGAATCCGTTTAAACTTGGATTATAAGGAGAAGCGTTATGAATATATCTGAAAAATCCAAAAAACATATTGACAGTTGCCGTTTTTGCTGGATGTGCCGCCATATCTGCCCCATCGGAAACGCGACCGGACTGGAGAGAAACACCGCCCGTGCCCGCGCACTTTCGCTTTCAATGGTTTACCGCGGGGCAGAAAAACTGGAGGATATGGCGGATAATCTTTTTGAATGTGCGCTGTGCGGCGCGTGCGTCAAGGAGTGCGTCACCGGGTGGGACCCGGTGAGTTTTACCGTGGAAGCCAAAACGCAGGCCAGTTTATCCGGCGTGCTGCCGGCGTATATTTTGAAGTTGGTGGAAAACTTTCAGAAATACGGCAATGTTTACGGCGCGGCGCTTCCGGAGGCGTCGGAATTCAGCGGGGAAGAGACCGACACGCTGCTGTATTTCGGTGAGACCACCCGCTATAAAAACACGGGGGCTGTCCGGGATGTTTCCGGATTGCTTCGCGCGGCGGGTGTCTCGTTTACCTCTTTGCGGGAAGAAGAGCCCAGCGGCTACTCTCTCTTTTATCTGACCGGGAAGACTGCCGAAACACGGGCACAGATGCAAAAATGCGCCGACTTGCTGAACGGATACCGGAAAGTGGTGGTCTATGACCCGGCGGATCTGAAACTGATGCTTCGCGAATACCGGGAATGGGGAGTGGAACTCACCGCCGAAATCGTTTCTTTCCACACTTTTTTGAAAGAACTTCTGAAAAGCGGCGCGCTGAAAGTAAAAAGATCCGAAAGAATCTATACGCCGCAGGATAATTTCAACTACAGCCGTGAACTTGAAGATGTGACCACTCTCCGGGAAATACTCGGCGCGGTCGGCACGGTCAGGGAGATGTTGCTGTCCGGCCGGGATACCATGTTTGCCGGGAGTCTTTTGATGAATGAATATATGCCGGATGTGATGAGAAAAGTGGCAATGGACCGCTGGGAAAATATGAGGGGCATGGGGCTTGACTGCATTGTGACCGAAAGCTCGGACGAACAGGTTCTGCTCCGGGAAACGGCTCCGGCGGGATGCCGCGTTTTGTCCGCAGAACAGGCGATTCTTGAGAACAGATAAGGGGGATATAAAAATGAATCTGAAAAAAATCTGCCCGGACAGTTATGGATATCAGCGTGTGGTGACCAGCCGGAACAGCACGCTTACTTTTGAGGAAATGGATGTGCTGAAACTGCGCCGGGACGGTTCCTTCACGGTGAGAGAACAGGGCAAGGAATTTGCATTGGTGGTTCTCTGGGGTACCGTCACAGTGAAGGGAAAAGATTTTTGCTTTGAGCGTGTCGGCACCCGGAAATCGGTGTTTGACGGCGTGGGGGAGGCGGTATATGTCGGGCTGGATACCGAATTCACCGTAGAGGCCACGGGCGGCGAGGCAAAAGTCGTGATCGGGAAAGCGCCTGCCACCGTTTTTTATCCGCCCCAGGTCGCCCGGAGCGGCGATATTCAGAAAAAAGAACTCGGCAAGGGAGCTTACACACGGCTGGCCGCCTTCAATGTAGCTGAAAATATACGCGCGCAACGCATCTATATCGGGGAATTTTGGGTGGAGGATGGCAACTGGGCCAGTTTTCCGCCGCACAAACACGATGTGCAGGATCTGCCCACGGAGGGTTTTTCGGACGAGATCTATTATTTTGAATTTGATAAGCCGCAGGGCTTTGGCGTGCAGATGGTATATACCAAAGAAGGAGATATCGAGGAGGCATACCGGGTCAAAAGCGGCGAATTGGTGGAAGTGCCGAAGGGATATCATCCGTTTACGGTAGCGCCCGGATATAAAAACTATTGCCTGTGGCTGATGGCCGGCGATTCCAGAGGCCTTTTCCCCACGGTGGAGGAAGATCACCGGTGGATCAACCGGTAAACGGGTGAGCGGTCGGTTATGAAATATGTGCTTGGCATAGATTTCGGCGGCGGCGCCAGCAAGGCCACGCTTCTGGACGAAACGGGAAGCGTCGCGGCCACCTCCACAAAGGAATACCCCACCGTCTGCGTGGGGAGCGACGGCAGGGAACAAGACCCCGGCGATTGGCTTTCCGCCACCGTTTTTAATATTGAAAACGTTCTGAAAACATCCGGTGTTTCCGGACTTGATGTGGAGGCGGTTTCCTTTGACGCCGCCACGCACACAGCGGTTCTTATGGACGAAAATTTCAGAGTGCTCCGGCGTTCCATTTACTGGACAGATACGCGCTGCGTCCGGGAAAAAGAGTTTCTGAAAAATCGTTACGGTTCGGACATTTTTGAAAAATTCAAACACGAAATTGATACCGTCTGGACACTTCCGGAACTGTTGTGGGTGAAAAACAACGAACCGGAAATCTGGCAAAAGGTAAAAAAGATCACCTTTGCCAAGGATTTTGTAAGGCACTATTTTACCGGAGATCATGTAACCGATTATATTGAAGCGCAGGGCAGTCTGTTTTTTGATTTTGACCGGCACGAATGGTCCGCGGAATATCTGGAACTTTTGGGGATAGAAAAATCCTATCTGCCCCGGGTTGTTTCCCCTGATACGGTGGTGTCGGCCATTCTGCCCGATGTGGCGGCCCGGCTTGGCTTGAATCCCGAAACAAAGATCGTCTGCGGATCCACCGACACGGCCCTGGAGGTGTTTGCCGCCGGCGCTGTAAAAAAGGGACAAACCACCATTAAATTGGCGACCGCAGGGCGCATTTGCGTGGTTTCGGATCACCTCACGCCAGACCCTAATATGATTAACTATTCCCACCTGGTCAAAGGACTGTATTATCCCGGAACAGCCACAAAATCCTGCGCCGCCTCGCTTCGATGGTTCCGTGATACCTTCGGCGGGGAATATCGCGCGCTGGACGAAGCGGCCGAAAAGATTGCGGTCGGCGCGGATGGTCTGCTTTTTCATCCCTATTTGAGCGGGGAGTTGACTCCTTGTGCCGATCCGCTTTTGAGGGGCAGTTTTCTCGGAATCAGCGGCGCGCACACCAAAGCGCATTTTGTCCGGGCCGTGCTGGAAGGCGTGGCGCTTTCCATGCGGGACTGCAAAGAATATCTGGAAAACAAAGGCGTGACCCTTCACTCGGCCTTTTTGCTTGGCGGCGGCGCGAAAAGCCGGCTGTGGGCACAGATCCTTTCGGATTGTCTGGGGATTGAACTGATTCTCACGGAGCAAAACGACAGTTCTTTCGGTTCCGCCATGCTGGCCGGCATTGCCGCAGGATTTTTCAGGGACGAACAGGATGCGCTTTCCAGATGCTCGCATATCACGGGGCGTATCACTCCGCGCAGGGAAAACCGGGAGGCCTATGACCGGCTGTTTGAAAAATATAAACGCATTCAAAAAATGCTGACGACGGTGTATCATGCGTAAGGCGGCCGTCCTTTTCAAGTTTTATGGGGGAGAGATCAGTCCGTTTGATGAAAGCGCGCTGGAATGTGCGCTTTTGGCAGGATTGGAAACAACGGTTTTTGCATTGGCTCCCGAAAGCGCGCTGGAAAAGTTAAGATATTACACAAGACTGGGTGTGCATGCCGTGTTGGTGAGCGATCCGGCTTTCGCCGGCTCGGATACACTGGTGACGGCCCGGGTTCTTGCAAGAGCGCTGAGAGAGGACGAATTTGACCTTGTTTTGTGTGGGCGGCAGAGTCTGAACGGGGACACTGCGCAGGTCCCTGCGGAGGTGGCGGCGCTGCTGGGGTATGATTTTATCCCGTATGTCACCGGATTTTCCGTGACCAACCCGGTTACACGCCTGGGTGGGAGAACCGTCCGGGGCAAAACCGTGATGAGTCTGGAACGCATCAAAGTCCTGCGCCCGGCCAGTCTTTTTTCACGTGCGGAAGAGGTGCGCGTTCTCTCCTGCGCCCGGCTTGGTTTTTCGCCGGAGGAGGTGGGGAGCGCGGGGTCTCCCACCAGGGTGATAAAAACTTACGAACGCAAAAAACCCCGCAAACGGTGTGTGTTTATTCCCCCCGAACAGCTTTTGCGCGTTCTTCGGGAATCCCTGGAACGGCAGGAAACGCCAACAGCGAAGCGTGTGACTGATGCACAAAAATGTCAGTTGGCGCACTATGTCGGTCAAAGCGTTCGGCCACAGGCCGAGAATATTGCAAAGCGGGTGCTTGAAATTGACACAGGCACCAATCTGAGTATCAAGGAAAAAGCTGCGCGGGTGATCGCCTATTGCCGGGAAAATCCGGTTTCCGTTTTGCTGATGCCGGCCACGCCGGAATACCGGGCCGTTGCGCCTTTGGCAGCCGCCGGACTCGGTATCGGGCTATGTGCCGACTGCACGGCGCTCCGTATAGAGAACGACAGACTGGTGATGACGCGTCCGGCGCTTTCGGGCAGTACCTATGCGGAAATCGTCAGTCGCAGCGCCATTCAGGCCGCCACTGTGCGGACGCGCAGTCAAAGCGGCGAACTGGTGTTCGGGATCGGATACGGCGCAAAAGATTTTATAAAAGAAATTACCGATTTCGCCGCAGTCTGCGGCGCGGAAGTGGTGGCTTCCCGGAAAATGGTGGACGCCGGGCGGATGCCTTATGAAAATCAGGTGGGTCTCACGGGGCGGAACATTGCGCCGAAAGTTTACGTGGCCTTCGGTGTCAGCGGCGCCGTCCAGCACATGGTGGGTGTTGAAAACGCGCAAACAATCATTGCCGTGAATTCGGACAAGGACGCGCCGATATTCGGTTTTTCGGATTACGGAGTATTGCTGAAAGGACGAACTGTCTGATGAAAGGAGAAAATATGCTGATTTCTTTTGAAAAGATTCTGAAGATGGCCGAGGAGGGCGGCTACTGCGTGCCGGCCTTCAATGTCTATAACATCGAGACCGCCCGCGGCGCATTGAATGCGGCCATGGCGCGGCGTTCCCCGGTGATTTTACAGTTTTATTCGCGCCTGGTTACCAGCGGTGTGGCCGAGGATGTTGCGCCTGCGGTGCGGGATATGGCTCAAAGGGCCGATGTGCCGGTTTGCTTTCATCTGGATCACGGTGCGGGGGAAAAAGAGGTTGTCCGTTCTTTGCGCCTGGGAATGACGGGCATTATGTTTGACGCTTCCACAAGACCGTTGGAAGAAAACATCCGGGAGACCCGGCGCGTGGTGGAGCTGTGTTCTTTTGCCGGCGTGGGCGTTGAGGGGGAATTGGGCCATGTCGGAAAAGCCGCCGACGGCGATGAGACCACCGCGGAATATACCCATCCGGATGAGGCTGCGCGGTATGTGAAGGAAACCGGCGTGGTAGCGCTGGCCGTGATGGTCGGAACGGCACATGGCCGGTACAAAAAGGCCCCGGTGCTGGACATCGGGCGGATTCGGGAAATCAAAAATCGGACGGGTGTGGCGTTGGTCCTGCACGGTGGCAGCGGTGTTCCGGATGATCAGATCCGGGCGGCCATTTCCGCCGGCATCCGGAAAATGAATTTTTCCACCGATCTGTGCTATGCGTTTCTGGACGGATGCCGTGAACGCGACCCGGGGATTATTGGGATTGATCTGTTTATGACCGAGCCGATTGAACGCGTCAGGGCGTTTTGTGAAAGCAAAATCTGTGTGCTGGGTGCGGAGAACCGGGTATGAAGGCAATCGTAGCGGGACTGGGTGCGTGTGTATATGACACGCTGATCAGGTGTGCCGCCTATCCCGAAGAGGACAAGAAGGTAAGGGCGGACGGGGTTTTCCGCTCGGGCGGCGGACCGGTGGGGAATGCACTGGTCGTTATGAGTAAATTGGGCCTTCCCGTGAAGGTACTGGGCGCTTTTGCCAAGGATGAGGCGGCGGATTTCCTGCTTTCCGATTTTCAAAAATACGGCGTTGCCACCGATGAAGTGAAGAGATTGGACGGGACGCGTTCTTTCACTTCTTATATCCTGCTTTCCGAGCGCGGCAAAACACGCACCTGCGTGTTTGATCAGGGAACCGTGCCGGATGAGGAATCTTCCGTCCGTCTGTCCGCTTTGCAGGGCATCAGGGTGCTTCACCTGGACGGAAATTATCTTCATGCCGCGCTCAGGTGCGCGAAGTATTGCCGGGAAAACGGCGTAAAAGTCAGTCTGGATGCGGGAGGGCTGTATCCGGATATTGAAAAACTGCTCCCGTTTGTGGATATTCTCATCCCGTCCCGGGACTTTGCCTGTCAGTTTACGGGGAAAGAGGAAATCGGAGAGGCGATGCTTGCGCTGGATCGGGCCTATCACCCCGAGGTACTGGCTGTGACCGACGGAGAAAACGGCGGTTATTATCTGGAGAACGGAAGAGCTGAAAAATTCAATGGTATCAAGGTGGAGGCCGTTGACACAAACGGCGCCGGCGATACTTTCCACGGGGCCTTCCTCGTGGCCTATCTTGCCGGAAAAAATGTACGGGAGTGCGCGGCATACGCAGCGGCGGTGGCGGCCTATAAATGTATGCACTTCGGCGCGCGCGACTATGAACTGAGTCAGGAGCGGATCCGGACCTTTTTGCCGGAAAGGAAAAAATAAACGGCGGGAGAACTGCCGTCATTTTAAAAATCAAAACGCTAACGGAGGATGAAAAAATGGAGAACATTTACACGATGCCTATCGAAGAATTGGTGAAGAACAGTAAAATCAAGCTGGACATTTGCGATGTCGAGGTGGATATGTACTGGAAAGTCGCCATGGAGGTGCTGCGGATCATTGAGGAAAACAACAAAAAGGGCAAAACCACTTTTATGATTGTTCCTTACGGACCGCTCGGCCCCTATGCAAGGATCGTCTATTTGGTAAACAAACACGGCATTTCGCTCAAAAACTGCGTGTTCTGCAACATGGACGAGTATCTGACCGATGACAAAAAATACATTGCCAAGAACGACCCGCTCTCCTTCCGCGGCGGCATGGAGCGCATTTTCTACTCGCAGGTCCGGGAAGAACTGAATGTCCTGCCGGAAAACCGGTATTTCCCCGATCCCGAAGATCCGGATGCGGTGTTGCGCCTGATCGATCAATACGGCACGCCGGATCTGGTCTTCGGCGGTGTGGGTATTAACGGTCATTATGCTTTCAACGAGCCGCCTTACGGGGACGAAAAATGTACGAACGAAGAATTTCTGAACCGTCAGACCCGCGTGTTGGAAGTTTCCCGCGAAACCCGCACCATCAACGGGTTTATGAATGCGGGCGGGAATTTCAACGCCATCCCGAAATATTGCATTACCGTGGGTATGAAAGAAATGTTCTGCGCGAAAAAGATCATCATGTGTATGCCGCGGGATTGGAATGCGGGTGCGCTCCGTCCGGTGCTTTCCGGTGTGGTGGATTGCCATGTGCCCTGTTCGCTGTTCCAGCTGCATCCCGATGCCACGCTGTTTGCCACACGGGAAGCGCTGGTCGCGCCGGTGCCGAAGATCCGGGTCTACAATAAATAATAAGCGCGGATGATCACGATTTTTAAGGGTGCCGCCGTTGTCCTGGAAAATGGTACCGAGAAATGTGATGTGGCGGTTCGGAACGGCAGGATCTGTGACATATCAAAGGATATGGAGACCCGTGGCGCCAAAGTGATAGATTGTGAGGGGAAATATCTCTTTGCAGGGTTTATCGATCTTCATGTGGACGGCGGAGGCGGGGCGGATTTTATGGACGGCACGCAAAAAGCCATGGAAACGGCTGTCCGCGCGCACCTGATACACGGTACGACCACCCTTTATCCCACCACCATGTCAAGCGAATTTGAAAACATCCGGCACACGGTCGGCACCTATCGCGCGTTCCGGGAAAGCGGTCGTTCCCCGGCAACGCTTGGCGGGCTTCATCTGGAGGGGCCGTTTATCAGTCCCGCGATGTGCGGTGCACAGCGAAGGGATCTGGTCTATGCGCCCGGCGCGGAACACCTTTCTTTTCTTCGGGAAAATGCGGATGTCATTGCACGGATTTCCTGCGCGCCGGAGGTGCCCGGGGTGCTCGAAATGGCCAAGGCTCTTCTGCCACTGGGTATTCGCTTTTCCATGGGGCACACCAACGCCACCTATGAACAGGCACAGGAGGCTTTTGAGGCCGGCTTTGGTTCGGTGACGCATCTTTACAGTGCGACTTCCGGGTTTCACAAAGTCAACCAGCGCGTACACATCGGCGTGACGCAGGCGGCTTATGGATTGGAGGACCTTTATGCCGAACTTATCGGCGACGGGCGTCATGTACCCAAGGAGCTTCTGCGGCTGGTGGTCCGCTTCAAAGGGATCGGGCGGGTGTGCCTGGTAACGGACGCCATGCGGGCTGCCGGAACGGATCTGCATGAAAGCTATCTTGGCGCCGTCTGCCCCGAAAACCGGGTCATCATCGAGGACGGAGTGGCCAAACTGCCCGACCGCTCCTCCTTTGCGGGAAGCATCGGAACGATGGATCGGGCGCTGAAATTTGCCATTTGCGAGGGCGGGTTGCGGCCCTTTGAAGCTTCACGCCTGGCCAGTCTCACCCCTGCGACCCTGATGGGGATCGACAATCGGAAAGGAAGTATCCGCATCGGAAAAGATGCCGACTTTGTTCTGACAGACGAACACTTTGACCTGTGCGGCGTTTTTGTCGGGGGCGAAGACGCGTTTGAAGGAGCGGCCCGTTAAAATCAAAAAATCCGGCGACTTTCAAGTCGCCGGATTTTTTGTCTGTCGGAAAAACCGGTCTTAAAGATTTTTTAATTTTTCGCGGTATCCTTCCCGGGTGGTCAGAATGTTGAGCGCCGAAAGCAGTGCGTTGGGGGTCATGCCGGGCGGCAGGGAAAAGGCGGCCGCCAGTGCATCCCGACGAAGAGCCGCATTCTTTTGCCCGGTCAGCCCATCTTCAAAAAAATCGGCTTTGGTAATGGGTGTGCAAGCGTTGTTTTTTGCTTTTTGATTCTGATTGTCCGGTGCGCAAAGGGAAAAAGGCGCAAGCAGACGCCAAAGCGTTTCGCGTTCCTGCCCTTCCACACCCAGCAGGCCGGCGGCAGAGGGAGCGCTTTTGCGTTTTTCTTTGCCCGGCAGAGCGGGGACATAAAGCGGAATCACCCGGTCCTTGGGCAGGATCCCGGACAGATGTGCGCGAATCAGTGTGCCGGCGCCGTCCGGATCGGTCAGGACGATGATTTTTGTCCGGGCGGCCAGCGCCCGGAAGAGTGTGGCTTTTTCGTTTTTTTTGAAAAGGCCGAAGCCGTCGGTGGTGAGAACGGTGCCGTCCATCACCGACAGAAGCCGCAGTCGGTCGTATTTTCCCTCCACAATGACGGGGTAGGGGATTTTGAGTTTATCCATACAGTATCCTGCCTTTTTAACTTCAAATCAGGTTTAAATCAGGAAAATCAACACGGCCACACCCAACAAGATCCGATAGATGCCGAAAGGGAGAAAGGAGTGCCGGCGCACAAAGGAGAGCAGAAAGCGGATGACCGCGAGCGAGGACAGGAAGGCCACGGCAGAGCCGACCAGGAGCAGCAGGCCTTCCTCGCCGGAAAGGCGGCCGCCTTTCATGAAAAACGCAAGGGATTTATAGGCTCCCGCTCCCGCCATAGTCGGAATGGCCAGAAAAAAGGAAAACGAGGTGGCCGCCGGGCGGGAAAGCCCCAACCGTGTGCCGCCGAACAGCGTGGCACCCGAACGGGAAGTGCCCGGAATCAGGGCCAGCGCCTGGAAAAAGCCGATGCCAAGAGCGCGCCCGGCCGAAAGATCCCGAAGATCCTCAATGGCCGGAGCGCGGCGGACGGGCAGCAGAAACAGCACTCCGTAAAATAGAAGCGAAACTGCCACCGTCTGGGGGTTAAAAAGATATTTTTCCAAAAATCCGTCCAACAACGCCCCCAGTATGGCCGCCGGAAGGAAGGCCAGAAGAATGAGTCCCCACAACCGGAAAACGCCGGCTCTTTCCGGCTGACTTTTTTCTTTTCCAAACGGGAAAAGCGTTCCCCGGAAAGTGACAAGCACGGCAAGGATCGCACCCAGTTGGATGACGACCTCAAACAGCGAAAAAAAGGAGGCGTCAAAGGGGGATCCGAGAAAACGGTCAAGGAGAATGAGATGTCCGGTGGAGGAAATGGGCAACCATTCGGTCAACCCTTCCAGAAGGCCGAAAAAGACGGCAAGCAATAAGCGGTAGGCCAAAATGCCCCTCCTTTTGGGGCAAGCGCCCCCGTTACTTTTTCAACTTCCCGCCTTCACGGTGGATCGTGTCGGCATAGGCCTTGGCGGCCTGTTCGGTTTTGCTGTCACCGAAAGTGAAATAGTGACGGTCGCGAAGATCATCCGGGAGATATTGCTGCGGCACGTAGTGCGCACTGTAATCGTGCGGGTAGCGGTATCCGCGGTAAAGCGGCGCGCGCAGATGTTCCGGTACGGTCACGCCGAGACCTTTGGCAAGATCGGCCTCGGCGGCGGACAGCGCCAGATAGGCGGCGTTGGATTTCGGCGCGGTCGCCAACAAAAGCGCGGCATGGATCAGGGGGATCTTGGCTTCCGGAAAGCCGAGCGCAAGCGCAGACTGACAGCAGGCATATACAATGGCGGCGGCCTGCGGATAGGCCAAACCGATATCCTCGCTGGCGATAACCTGAAGACGGCGGCAAAGCGAAATGAGTTCTCCCGCCGCCACCAGCCGCGCAACATAAAAAGCGGTAGCGTCCGGGTCGGATCCCCGTATGGATTTTTGCAGGCAGGATAGCAGATCAAAGTGAGTGTCGGCCGAAAAATCACCCACGCCGGTTCGGAAAGTGTCCACTTCCTCGCGCCCGATTTCGCCTTCTCCTTTTTGGCCGTTCTTTCCTTCCGAGGCGAAGAAGGCATTTTCCAGCAATCCGATGGCCCGGCGGACATCCCCGCCCGCAAGCGATCCGATGTAGGTGAGCATTTCTTCGGTGGCGGTGACATGATCGCCGTTTTCCCGGTTGAGATAATCCAGCGCCCGCCGGAGCGCCGGCACACATTCCGCGGCGCTGACTTTCCGGAATTCAAAAAGCGAAGAGCGCGAAATGATGGCGTTATAGACATAAAAATGGGGGTTTTCGGTGGTGGAGGCAATGAGCGTAATGCGCCCGTCTTCCATATATTCCAGGAGGCTTTGCTGTTGTTTGCGGTTGAAATACTGAATTTCATCCAGATAAAGCAGAATACCGCCCGCACCAAACACATTGGCCGTTTCCGAAAGAATCTCTTTGACCTGCGCGAGACTGGCCGAGGTGCAGTTGAGACGCCGGAAAGTCATGCCCGATTGCTTTGCGATGATGGAGGCGGCCGTGGTTTTCCCCGTGCCGGGCGGGCCGAAGAAAATCATGTTGGTTACGCGGCCGTTTTCGATCATACGGCGTACCACGCCGCGCGGACCGAAAAGATGGGACTGACCCACGATCTCGTCAAAGGTGGTGGGGCGGAGCAGATCCGCCAGTTGTTCGTTTTTCATGGCGTCTCCTTATTGTATGCGTCCTCCCCGGCTCTTAGAATATCGCCGGGAGCGGCAAATTGCGGCAGGCGTGCGTAAAAGATCATTTTAGGGTGCGGTACGGCGGAGATCGGCGTGCCGTCCGGGGCATACATTTCGCTCACGGTAAAAGGAAATCCAACCCGTCCGGGGGCTAAAAGTTCCACGGAGTCGCCCACAGCAAATTTGTTGCGTTGGGCAAGGCGGCAAAGACGGCCGCCCGCCGTGAGCGGCGGAAGTTCAGGCGGCAGTTCCTCCGGTTCTTCCACGGTGGCCAGATAGGCTTTTTCCCGCAGATAACCCGGGGAAGTGCAGAGCTGTGCGTTTTTTTGCACTTCGTCAAAGAAAAATCCGGTGGCGTATTCCCGGTGGGAAACGCTTTCCACCTCGCGGTACAGTTTCGGGTCAAAACGATACCCGTCAGGGTCCTTTTCATAAGCGTCCAGCGCCATGCGGTAGGCGTTTGTTACTACTGCGGTATAATAAGCGCTCTTCATGCGCCCTTCGATTTTAAAGGATTCCACGCCGGCACGGATGAGTTCCGGCAGATGTGGCAACATACAAAGGTCGCGCGAGGAGAGAAGGAAAGTGCCGTTTTCATTCTCAAGAACCGGAAGCGGCTCTCCCGGCCGTTTTTCTTCCACCAGGGTATAGTTCCAACGGCAGGGTTGCGTGCAGGCGCCCCGGTTGGCATCCCGCCCGGTAAAGTGGTTGGAGAGCAGGCACCGCCCGCTGTAAGAAACGCACATCGAACCGTGCACAAAGGCCTCCAGTGAGACCGAGGGCGGGAGTGAATCCCGGATCTCCCGGATCTCGGCAAGCGTCAGCTCTCTGGCCAGAACCAGCCGCGTCGCGCCCAGAGCCGCATAAGCGCGGGCGGCGGCAGGGCTGACGATGCTGGCCTGCGTGGAAATGTGAATCGGCATTTCCGGCAACAGTTCGCGTGCCAGCGAAAGCACACCCAGATCGCTGACGATAAGTGCGTCCGGCCGATCACCGGTTTGAAAAGAAGAAAGGAAAGCGCGCAGGCGCGGATATTCCGAGCCGTGCGGCAGGGTGTTGACGGTCAGATAGAGTTTTTTGCCCCGTTCATGTACATAGGAAAGTGCCGCCAAAAGTTCCGTATCACTGAAATTGTCGGCGGCCGAGCGCATACCGAAGCACTGCCCCGCCAGATACACCGCGTCCGCGCCGAAACGGAGCGCCGCTTTCATTTTTTCAAAATTGCCCGCGGGCGATAAAAGTTCGGTCAAAATCTGCCTCCGGATAGCGATTTTCGGCACACGGCCGCTGTTTGTTTTTATTATAGCCTTTTTCCCTGTCCCTGTCAAGAAAAGCGCGGGAAAAAGAAGCGCCGCGCACGATGCGCGGCACTTTTATCATTTTGGTTTCAGGCAATTTCTTCGTTTCGCAGTTTCAGGGCGGAAAGGCCGCCTTTGTGGAGGAGATACGCGCCGGCAAAGAGCGCACCCTGTCCCACGGTATTTACACCCTGTGCCACCCAGTTTAAAGAGGCCTTTGTAAAATCGCGCGAGGAAAGGTAACCCATGCACAGCGAGCAGAGAAAGGCCAACACAAAAAACGCGATGAGGGGAGATTTCTTCAGCCGGACGGCCAGCACGCAAAGCGAGCCGCAAAGAAGCCCCAGGCCGGTCACCATCAGTCCCACAAAAAGGAACACGCCCGAAAAAAGGGCGGGGCAGTTGCGGCCAGCGGCTTTTCGCCCTGCCGATGGCAGAGCATGGCCAGAATGCCGATGCCCGCAAGCAGAACTTTCATACAGCATTCTCCCTTATTTCTTGCTTTTTTCTTTTGCGCGTTTGTCGTTGATGATCTTCATGTGTTCGGCCGTAATCAGTTCCACGCCGTTTTCTTTGGCCCATTTGACGCAGCCCTTCAGCACAACGGGCAGGAACACGCGCGGCACGCCGAGAATGGTTTCCAGCGCATCATCGGTAAATTTCACCTTGTCATCGGCGCGGTCGGCCGCATAACGGATCGAGGAAAGCGAGGCTTTGCGGACCTGCAGGAGTTCGGCGCGCAGACGGCGTTTGCGGTGGAACCAGAAGTTTTTGGAGTCCCGATAGCCGTAATCCACCGGCAAAGGCGGAAAGTCCTTGGCGCGCACACCGTTGATAATGGCATCACTGTATTTTTTCTTCATGAGAATCTTGTCTACGCGCAGAATAAAATGCGCGCCGAATTTGCTAGTAATGCCGTTGAAATCGTGGTAGGGGCCTTCGTAACCGTCCAGTTTCCCGGGTTCGTCCCGGTCGGCGCCGTCCAGCGCGCGCATCCAGGTACATTCGATGGCTTCAATCGCGTCGCTCATCACCATGGGGCGTTTTTCACCGGTTTCTTCTTCGATCAGGCTTTTTTCCAGGCGGAAATTGCATCGGGGCATCTTTTCACTTGGCTTGTCGCCCGGCCAGGAAAGTTTCACGGCTTCTTTGAAGGTTTTAGGGTCGTCATTCACAAAGTTCAGGGTGCATTTGCCGGTGCGCAGGATGTTTTGCGCCGTGTTGGAAGAATTGCGGCAACAAAGCAACATGGCGTAGTAATCTTTCCCGGCCACATAATAGGGCTGTACCAATGAATAGGGCCCCAGGTTGGTGCTTCCGTCCTCGCACAGCGTGCTGATAAGCACGGTGGGCATGGGAAAGAACAAAGAAGTCTGATAGAAATTGTCTACAATGCGAAGGTTTTCAAAACTGCTCATAAAAGCACTCCTTTTATTTATAATTTGAGTCGCTTGGATTTAATTTATGAGTTTTTTCATGGCCGCGTACAGCCACGGGAAAGGTGTGCCTTCCAGCGTGAAGGCCAGTACCGATTCGGCAATCAGCCGGGAAAGGAAGTCGCGTTCTTCCGCGTTGGCATGTTGGCACAGCGGCAAAAACAGCGCGGCCAGTTGACCGCAAAGTTGCCGATGGCGCTCCTGAAAAACAGAAGAAAAGGTTTTGGTGGCGGCAGGATCGGAAAAAAGCGCGTGGTGCCGTGCGGCAAAACCGGAGATCTCCTGATAAACACAGAAAAAGAACGGCTCTGTGTCCTCGGTCGGGCAGGCCGCGATCTTTTGGATGCAATTTTGCCAGTCCGCGGCCATAAAGGACGCAATCAACAGATCTTTGGATTTGAAATAGTTGTAAACCGTCCCCACCGCCAGGCCGCATTCTCTGGCGACAGAGCGGATGGTGGTGGCGGCATAGCCGCGTTCGGCAATTTGTTTTTGAGCGGTGGCAAGCAGTTGCTCACGGGCATTTTGAATGATTTTCGGCATTTCGGGCCTCCGGTTTGCTTTGGAAAGGGTTGAAATTTTGCAGGACGGGTTTTATGAACCCGTTCATTTTGAGTATATAACGATTCCGAAACTTTGTCAAGCATTTAACAAAAATTTCGGAAAATATTTTTGCAAGAGGATTGCAGGGGCAAAAGCCCTCTCGTATTTTAAAATTAGCCGGCAAAAAAGCGCGAAAGCCTTGAAAAGCGGAAACGGGTATGCTATAATAACCAATAATAAAGACCGGTGCCGGGTTCTCCGGCTCCTAGCGCCTTTTGTTCAGAAAAAAGATGATGGTTGCATCCGGGTTTTCCGGATCGCGTATAAATATGTAGATAAAATGGAAAATCTGTTGATGTCCGACGGCGGGTCTGCCCATGGCGGATTGGCCGATCGCCGCGCATGCGGAAATAAGGGAGGTGACACCTTGATAAAGCGCCTTTTTAGAGATGAAAGAAAACGGCGCCTGTTTTCGGAGGGTGTTTTTTCGGCCTGCCTTTTTCTTGCGGCGCTCTTTTTTGTTTACCGGATGGCGGTGGTGGATTTTGACCCGCACCATTCCGGGCTTATGTATAAATCCGCATTGGATGTGGCGCACGGCAAGGTGCTGTTTCTTGAAACATTCACACAGTACGGCGCATTGGTCACCTATCTGCAGTCGCTTGCCATTCTGGTACTGGGCGAGCGGGTGCGTTCCATCCTTTTTTCCACCGCCTTTTTCTATGCGGCGGACTATTTGCTCTTTTATCTTTTTTCACGGCGCTTTCTGCCCCGTCTGCCCTCGTTTCTGGCCACATTGACGCTGTTGTTTCTGGCTCCTTATTACACCTGGCCTTTTCAGCCCTGGTCGTCGGTCTATGCGCTTTTCTTCTTTTTCCTTTGCATTTTTTTTACCCTGCGTGCGCTGGAGCGGATTTCTCCGCTTTACGGATTTTTGGCGGGAGCGGCGGCCATGCTTTGCTTCTGGTGCCGGCAACCGGTCGGATTGGTCACCTTACTGGGGGTGCTGATCTGTTTCTCCCTTCCGCTTTTCTTTGCGCCGCGGGCCTGCCGGAATCGCGGGGGAGAACGGTTTGCCCTTTGCTTTTTTGCTCTTTGCGGGGCGGTGCTTGCCTTTGCCGCAATCTTCCTTCCAATCTATCTTTCCGGTGCGGCCGGTGATTTTTATCAGCAGAGTATCAAAGGGATGCTTACTTTTGCCGTTTCTTCCCGACCGGAAGAAGGATCGGCTTTTCTGAATGTTTTCTACCGGCTGATTGTGGCGCCTTTCACCGAGCGGGGCATGCCCTTTTTGGGAACGGTGTGGCTCTTTTTGCCGCTGTGCTCGCTGGCTCTTTTTGCGGGCGGCGTCCGCGCTTACCGCCGTGCGCTCCGGGAGGGCGGAGAAAAGGCGGCGTGCCGGGCTCTGCTTCTTTCGGCTTTTGCGGTGCTTGCGGTATCGGCCTGGCATCAATACTATCCGGTCTCCTGCTACCGCCATTGGTATTGGGGCGCGTTTCCCTCGGTTTTCAGCGCCTTTTATCTGGGCTTCCGTTTCCTCCCGATCCTTTCCGGAAAGACGGGAACGGGGAAAAAGCCCCGCGCTGCGGCGGCGCTTTTCCTGCTTTGCGCGGTGGTGATTCTCGGCTCCAATGCCAGTTACCGGTTTTATATGAGCGGGGTAAAAATTGTCCGCAGTGAACAGGCGGGGAAATTCAGTCATCCGGTCTATACGCACCTGGACGGGCTTTACCTGGACAAAGATGTCGCGCTTTATTATAAATCGCTGTTTGATTATGTGAACAATCTGCAGACGGTCTTTCCGGAGCGCAACATCATCAATACTACCGAAAACGGTCTTTATGCCGTGTTCGGGCAGGAGAATATCGGCCCGCTTTTCAACAATGCCGGTAATTTTTATTATGAAAATTATACGACCAGTCTGGCTGAGTATATCCGCATCCGACGGCCGATCGTCATCGGCTCGGAGCCGCCCGGTGAAAACTATGTTTTTCTCTACGAGCCCCCCGGGGATCATGCCGATCCCTGCCCGGAATATCATCATCTGCCCGCGCGCATCTGGCTACCTGCGGAACTGTATGCGCAATGGCTCCATGCCGGCGCGGTTGTAAAGGAACAGGCACCATGAGCATAAAATACGAAAAATGGAGACAAAAGAACCTGACGGATCTGCGCGGAATGCGCGTGGTGATTACCGGCGCCAACAGCGGCATCGGGTTTGAGACGGCGAGAGGGTTCCTTTTCGGCGGCGCGGCGGTCCTTCTGGCCTGCCGGAATCCTTTGCGCGCAAAAGAGGCCGCCGACCGACTTCTCGCGGAATTTCCGGGGGCCAATGTCGCTGTTTCGCAGCTGGATCTGGCCTCTTTTGAAAGCATTGATGCTTTTGCCGGGGCGCTTTGCAAAGGCCCGAAGATCAATATTTTTGTGCATTGCGCGGGCATTTACTATCCAAAAGACAGCCGGACAAAAGACGGGCTTCCCGCCACGGTCGGGGTCAATTATATCGGCACTCTGCGTTTGGCGCTGGCAGTCTTGCCCGCGCTTTCTCCGGATGCCCGCATGGTCTTTACCACCAGCCTGGTGGATCGCTTCGGCCGTGTGAAGGACGGCGGCGTGACCGCGCCGGATTCAAGCGAAGGCTATGCCGCCTATGCACGCAGCAAATATCTGCTCTCGGCAGCGGCCCGCCAGCTGGCGCTCCGTTCGGCCTCGGCAAACGGCCCTGCAATTCTGGCCGCGCATCCCGGGATTACCGCCACCAATATTCTTGCGCCGGAAAAGACCCGGCACAAGCCGAGCTTTTCCCGTGCAGGACACGCCTTTTTATATCTTTTTACGCACTCGCCCGAAAAGGCCTCGCTCTCCTTGCTGATGGCCGCGGCGGGAAAAAACACCAAAAACGGGGAGATCATCGGCCCGCGCGGTCTTTTCGGGATCAGCGGCTATCCGCACATCACCCGTTATTGCCGGCGGGTACGCCATGCGCCCGTGGGAGAACAGATTTTTTCCGGGAATACCCGGTGAAAAGAAGGAGGAAAAAATGCTGAAAAAAGAAAATGCACTGGAACTGTTCGACATTTACCCCAAAGTCGTTCCGGTGGGAAAACCCGTCAGTTTCACTTTGCAGGCACTGGATCCGGATATTTTCTTCGGAACGGTTACGCATCTGGATGTGATTGCCGTAAACGGTGCGACGGACAGCAACCGAACCTACTTTGCGCAAAACATTGCCACCACGCCGCTGGAGCCCCCCATGCACGGGTTTCGTTTTACGCTGACCCTGCCCGCGGAGGATGAATATCAGATCCATCTGGTTTTTGAAGAGACCGGCATAAAACGCCCGAAAGCGGTGTTGACAGTGGCGGCTGTAGAGGACGACCTGCTTTACCGCAGTCCGCTGGTGGGCGATTTCCATGCCCACACTTATTTCTCAGACGGAAACGAGGGGCCGGCATTTGTGGCGGCGCGCTACCGCCGGAGCGGATATGACTTTCTTGCGGTGACCGATCACCGCCGCCGGGCGCCGTCGCTTCGCGCCATTGCGGCATATGAGGGCCTGAATTTGCCTTTCCGCCTTTATCCCGGAGAGGAAGTGCACCCGAACAAAGCTTATGTACACATTGTCAATTTTGCTTCCGACAAGAGCGCCAACGCTTTTGCGCTCCGCGAAAAGGACGCGGCCACCTGGCGGAATGCCGACCCCACGCCGGAATATGAAGAAGAATTGCGCCGCGTCATGGCCGAACTGCCCGAGCCGCTGCCGCACGAGGATATGCGCCGCGAAATCGCCAGCGCGGTGATCGTGGCCCGGATCATCCGGGAGGGCGGCGGTTTGGCGATTCTGGCGCACCCGCATTGGCATTATCCCGGCCAAAATGTGCCGGACGCCATGTACCGCTATTTCTTTGAACATCACATTTTCGATGCGTTGGAACTGCAGGGTGGTCTTCTCTGGTACGAGAACCAGACGCAGAACGCACTGTGGGAAGAGTTGCGTGCGCAGGGACATCAGCTTCCGGTGGTCGGCTCCAGTGATGAACACGGTGTGTTACCGAAACATCTTAAAGCGGACATTGAGTATTTTACCGAAGAACGCACCCTGCTTCTGGCCAAGGAAAATACCCGGGAAGGCATTATCGAGGCCGTGAAGAATCTTTATTCGGTGGCTATGCAAAAGGACGAAGGAAGCAACCCGGTCCTTTGCGGCGGAAATTACCGTCTGCGCCGTTATATGGTCTTCCTCCTGCGCAACTACTTCCCCATCCGGGACGAAGTATATTTTGAACAGGGACGGCTGATGCACGCTTTTGCGGCGGGCACGCCCGGCGCAAAGGAAAAACTGCTTCGCTGTGTGGCGGACAGCGCCGATTTTGAATCCAAGTATTTCTACCGGCCCTGAGACCGGAAAAAAACAGGCCGGGGCTTTTGCCCGGCCTGTTTTATAAAAGCGGAAGAAAAAAGGCAAGGCGATTGCCGCCTTTGCCTGAAAGGATAAAATATGGAAGAAATCATTTCTCCCCAGATCCGGGAAATACTTAAAACAGTGGATCATACGCTGCTCTCTCCGACCGCGACCGAGTCGGAGGTCCGCCAACTCTGCCGGGACGGATTGCGTTTCCGGACAGCCAGTGTGTGCGTGGCCCCGGCGTTTGTGCATATGTCCCGGGATTTTTGCGGAAAAGACCTCCCGGTCTGTACGGTCATCGGATTTCCGAACGGCTACGCGACCTCCCCGGTCAAATGCTTTGAAACCGCAGATGCCATCCGAAACGGTGCCGATGAGGTGGACATGGTGGTGAATCTCGGTTGGGTCAAGGAAGGAAAATATGAGGCGGTCCTGGAAGAAATCAACGCAGTCAAGGAAGCTGCCGAGGGGCGGATCCTGAAAGTGATCGTTGAGACCTGCCTTCTGACCGAGGCGGAAAAGATCCGGATGTGCGAGGTGGTTTCGGCATCGGACGCCGATTTCATCAAAACCTCTACCGGGTTTTCAAAAGGCGGCGCCACAAGAGCCGATATTGCGCTTTTCCGTGCCCATATGACCGGTAAAAAGAAGATCAAGGCCGCCGGCGGCATTGCCTCGCTCTCGGACGCGCGCGATTTTTTGGCGCTCGGCGCAGACCGGCTCGGAACCAGCCGGATCGTCAGATTGGTCAAGGAAGGTATTGAAAAAGCGCAAAGGGAGTCAGGGAAGTTCTGACCGGCCGCCGAGTCAAGAAAGTTACACAAGAAGCCCCGCGGAAGGCCGCGGGGAAAAGCCGGATTTCCGGCGGGAAGGAGCCTATATGGGAAATCTTTATCCAACGCCGCACATTGACGCTGCGCCCGGAGACTTTGCCAAAACCGTGCTGATGCCGGGCGACCCTCTTCGTTCCAGACTGATTGCCGAAAAATTTCTTACCGACGCGCGTCCGGTCAATAATGTGCGCGGTGTGCAGGGGTATACCGGCACTTATAACGGACATCCGGTATCGGTCATGGCCAGCGGCATGGGGATGCCATCCATCGGCATTTACGCGCACGAACTCTATACGGTTTTCGGCGTGGAAAACATTTTGCGCGTCGGGTCGGCGGGCGGAATGCGCCCGGAGGTCCGGGTGCGCGATCTGGTAATCGGGATGGGCGCCTGTACGGATTCGGATTTCGCCCGGCAATATCACCTGCCCGGTACTTTTGCGCCGATTGGCGATTATCGCATGCTGGAGACTTTTGTGTCCCGTGCCAGGGCGCGTGGCTCCCGCTTCCATGTGGGCAATCTTTTTTCATCGGATCATTTTTACCGTGATGAGGCCGATTTGCCCGAAACCTTCCGGGCCACGCCCGCTTTTTCCAAAATGGGTGTGCTGGCCGTGGAAATGGAGGCCGCGGCGCTGTATATGACGGCGGCGCGAAACGGCAGGCGGGCGCTTGCCGTGTGCACCGTGTCGGACCATCTGCTGACCGGAGAGGCGCTCCCGGCCGCTGAACGGCAGAATTCTTTCACGGAAATGATAGAATTGGCACTGGAAACGGCGGTGGCATTGGATGACTGAGCAAAATAAAAAAAGAGCAGACGGCCGCCGGGTCTTTCTCGTGGTTCTGGATTCCTGCGGCGCGGGAGAAATGCCGGACGCGGCTGAATTCGGAGACCGAGATTGCAACACGCTCCGGCGCATCTCGGAAAACGCGGCTTTTTCCTGTGAGAATACCCGCAAAATGGGGCTTGGAAATATTGACGGGCTCTCTTTTCTCGGAATCATCCCGCGGCCGACCGGCGCCTTCGGGAAATTGGCGGAGCGCTCCCGCGGAAAGGATACCACCACCGGACACTGGGAAATTGCCGGGGTGGTCTCACCCCGACCGATGCCCACTTTCCCGCAGGGTTTCCCGGCGGAGGTGCTGGAGGCGTTTTCCGCCAAAACCGGGCGGGGCGTACTCTGCAATCGCCCGTACTCCGGCACCCAGGTCATTAAAGACTATGGAGAAGAACATTTGCGCACCGGCAAACTGATCGTTTATACCTCGGCGGACAGCGTGTTTCAGGTGGCGGCGCACGAATCGTTGGTGCCGCTTTCCGAGTTGTACGCGGATTGCCGCGCGGCGCGGGAGATCTTACAGGGGCCGTATGGCGTCGGTCGGGTGATCGCCCGCCCTTTCACCGGAGAAGCGCCGGATTTTGTCCGCACGCCGAACCGCCGCGACTTTTCACTGGAACCGCCGGAAGAGACTCTGCTGGACGCAGTGAAAAAAAGTGGGCAAACGGTATGGGCAATCGGAAAAATCTCGGATATTTTCGCGGGGCGCGGTGTGACGCGCTCGGTTCTGACGCACGGAAACGCCGAGGGGATGAGAGAAATTCTCCGGGCACAGGCGGCCGATTTTTCGGGCCTTTGTTTTCTGAATCTGGTGGATTTTGATATGCTTTACGGTCACCGACAGGATGTGCCGGGTTATGCCGCGGCTTTTGCCGCCTTCGATCGTTGGCTGCCTTCTTTTCTCGCGCAGATGCGGCAGGACGATCTTTTGATAATCACCGCCGATCACGGATGTGATCCCGGAGACGCGCACACCGACCACACCCGGGAATACATTCCGCTTTTGGTCTATGGCGCAGGCGTCGTACCGGTCAATCTCGGTGTGCGTCCGACTTTCGCCGATATCGGCGCCACAGTGGCCGATTATCTCGGCGTGCCGTTTACCGGCGCGGGTGAAAGTTTCTGGTCGCTCATAAAGCAAAAAAATTAAAATACCCGCCAAACGGGTAAACTTTTTGTGCTATAAAATATCAATAAGGAGGATTTCGGCATGACCGACAAAGAATTGTGTCTGACCGCGGCCGCCGCACGGCGCCGGGCTTACGCGCCTTACTCGCGTTTTGCGGTCGGGGCGGCGTTGCTCACGGAAACGGGAAAAGTTTTCACCGGTGCGAATATTGAAAATGCGGCCTTTACCCCCACAATCTGCGCCGAACGGGTGGCATTTTTCCGGGCGCTTTCGGAAGGAGAACGGCGTTTTTCGGCCATTGCCATCTGCGGCGGACAAATCGGAGAAAAAGGCGAAAAAACCGCACCGTGTGGGGTCTGCCGGCAGGTGATGCGGGAATTTTGCACACCGGATTTCAGAATATTACTGACAGATGAGCAGGGCTTTTTCGACGAATATCCGTTGTCCTCGCTGCTGCCGCTTTCTTTTGGACCGCAAACGCTGAAAAAGGGGGAAAAGAAAGATGCGGATGTATGATATCATTTCCAAAAAACGCGATGGGGGTGTGCTTTCCGAAGAGGAAATCTCCTTCTTTGTGTCGGGATATGTTTCCGGGAATATTCCGGATTATCAGGCGGCGGCCCTGACCATGGCGCTCTTCCTTCGGGGCATGAATCATGAGGAAACGGTCACGTTGACCGAAAAAATGGCCGCCTCCGGCGATCAATTGGATCTGAGCCGGTTTGGCGATGTCACGGTCGATAAGCACAGCACCGGCGGAGTGGGAGATAAGACCACGCTGGTCGTGGCGCCGGTCGCGGCCGCTATGGGCGCTACGGTTGCCAAACTCTCCGGCCGGGGACTGGGACATACCGGCGGAACTGTGGATAAGCTGGAATCCGTTCCGGGTTTTCGCACGGCGCTTTCCCCCGAAGAATTCCTTGAAGAGGTGAAAGAAATCGGCCTTTCGGTAGCCGGTCAAAGCGGAAATCTGGTCCCGGCTGATAAAAAGCTTTATGCGCTCCGGGACAGTACCGCTACCGTGGAGAGCCTGCCGCTGATCGCTTCCAGCATCATGAGTAAAAAACTGGCCGCAGGTTCCCGTTCCATTGTGTTGGATGTCAAGACCGGCCGCGGCGCTTTTATGAAAACCAAAGAAGAGGCGCGCGCACTTGCGCGGATGATGGTGGAGATCGGCCGGGCCCAGGGGCGCCGGATGAGCGCGTTGCTCACCGATATGGACGCGCCGCTGGGGCGCAAGGTCGGAAATTCCCTGGAAATGCAGGAAGCGTTGGATATTTTACAGGGAAAAGTGACCGCCGGTCGGCTGTATGACCTTTGCGTGGCGTTGGCCGCGCAGATGGGAAAACTTGCGCTTCATTTGCCTTCGGACGAAGCGGATGCGGCCGCGCGGAGAGCAATCTCTTCGGGGGCGGCCTTTGAAAAACTCACCCGTATGGTGGCTTATCAGGGCGGAGATGTATCTTATCTGGAGCATCCGGAACGGTTCCCGAAGGCACCGTTTGTAAAAGAAATCCGTGCGCCTGAAAGCGGCTATCTCACCCTGATGGACGCGCAGACCGTTGGCCGGACCTGCGTATTGTTGGGCGCCGGCCGGGAAAAGAAAGACGCGACGATCGATTATACGGCCGGTGTGGTGCTGTTGGCCGAACGCGGCAATCTTCTCCGGCGGGGGGATCCGATAGCGCTTCTTTGTACCTCGGATGCTGACCGCCTGACGGCGGCGGCCGAAACTTTTTCGTCCGCACTTGCATGGAGCGCGGAGAAGCCGGGACTTTCCCCGGTGGTGCTGGAAGAACTGGCTTGATTCCTGCAAACCGAAAACAGGCGGCGGGCACTCTGCGCCCGCCGCCTGTTTAATTTTTACGGTCATTATGAAAGAACAGCCGCTCGCAGTTATCCCAGAGCGAAAGAAAGGATTTCTTTGTGCTCAGGTAAGCCCTCGTTCATCTTCTCAATAAAAGCCGAGAGTGCATCGGTAAGATCGGAAAGGGTATAATCTTTTCCCAATATCCGGTAAGCCGCAAGGGGATCCGGCGTGATCAGCGCCGCCATTTCGGGCGGCTTCTGGTTGCCACGCGGCAGGGCAAAGATTTTGACTTTCCGGCAAAGCGGACAGGCCAGCAGTCGCTGGGAGAGTTCTTCCGGGCAGACCCATCGGCCGTCCGGAAACCGGATGGCCGATGCGGTGCGCCCCAGAATCAAGAGCCGCCCGTCCGGAGAGAGCGTGCCGACATCGCCGGTATAAAACCACCCGTCCCGCAGGTTACGGGCATTCTCCGGATTTTTCAGATAGTTTTTCACAACAAAGTCTCCGCGAAAGCGGATTTCCCCGCATCCGTCCGGCCCGGGATCAAACACATCCGCACTGAGTCCGGGGAGCGGAGTTCCGACATCGCCGGTACGGGAGGGTATGCCGACGGCCATGGCGCCCGCACATTCGGCCGCGCCGTAAAGCGAGAAAATTTCAAGCCCCCGTTTTTGCAGTTCTCTTGAAACCGAAAAGGGAAGCGAAGCGCCGACCGAACAGATCTCCGTCAGCGCCCCTCCCCATGCGGCAGTCATTTTTCGGCGGGTCCGCACCGGCAGGGCGCGGGCGGAAAGCGCGGTGCTTCTTTTCTTTTCCGGCATTTCGGAAAGCAGATCCGACACGGCAAAGGGGGGCAGGATCAATCGCGTGGGCGCCAATAACCGTGCGTCTTTTTTAAAGTCGGTCAAAGCGGCGGAAACCGGCACCGCCGCGCCGGTGGAAAGCGGAGCCAGGAGTCCTGCCGTCAATACCGGCGACAGGCAAAAGGAAAGCATGGAAAGAACCCGCGTGCCGGGTCTTTGCGGCAGGCGGTCGGCAAGAGACTGCGCGGCCGCCGTCAGTTGGGCGGCCGGAAGCATCAGCGTTTTAGGCGCGCCGGTGTGACCCGCTGTGGCAAAAATCGCCGCGCCTTCGCGGTTGTCCGAAAGATATAGCGGAGAAGGTACGCCGCAGAGTATCGCCTCCCGTCCTTCCCGGAGCAGAGCGGGAAAGGCGGAAAAAGGAATACACCGTTCGGGCGGCATTTTCAAAAGCGGGATCCGTTTGGTTTCTTCTTCGCCGTAAAGCACCGCTCCGGCGCCGGTATCCTGGCAAAGCGCCTTCAATTCATCGGCGTGCAATCCCGGATCGGCCGGTACGGCCACCCCCGCACCTACCAGAAGCGCCAGCAGGGAAAGCACCTGAAAATAGCTGTTTTTACCCAGCACCAGCACACGGGTGCCGGCCGGGAATCGCGCTTTCAATGCCACAGCCAGAGCGGCCGTATCCCGCTCCAGGCGCGCATAGGAAAAAGAAACGGCGCGCGTCTTGTCCGGGACCACTACGGCCGGCTCGCGACCGAAGCGGGATGCGCTGTGCCGGAGCAATTCTCCCACCGTCCGTGCGGGAATTTGCAGATCGTTCTCCATGGTTTTTCCTTTCTCCCCGGAGGGGGTGAATGTCGGGCAGACGCTCAGACTTCCGGATTCATGCCGGACAGCATTTCACGCCCGGCGAGCAACGGATCCACGGTTTCTTTGATAAAGCGTTCCACCTGTTCGGGCGCGCGTCCCACATAGGCGGCAGGGTCAAGATGCGCCATGATTTCCGCTTCGCTCAGACCGAAACGGCTGTCGCCCGCAATCCGGGAGAGCAGATCATTGGGAGCGCCTTCCTCTTTTACGCGTTTTCCGGCCGCCATGGCGTGGGTGCGAATGGCCTCATGCAGGGTCTGCCGGTCGCCTCCGCGCTTGACCGCCTCCATCAGGATGTTTTCGGAGGCCATGAAGGGCAGTTCGGCGCGAAGCCGCGCTTCCACCACTTTCGGATAGACCACCAGTCCGTTGGTCACATTGATGTAAAGGTTGAGCACCGCGTCCACGCCCAGGAAGGCCTCGGAAATGGAAATGCGGCGGTTGGCACTGTCATCCAGCGTACGCTCCATCCACTGGGTGGAGGCGGTAATGGCCGTGTTGGTCATTTCGGCGATCACCGCGCGGGACAGCGCGCTTATGCGCTCGCAACGCATGGGGTTGCGTTTATAGGGCATGGCCGAAGAGCCGACCTGATTCTTTTCAAAAGGTTCTTCCATCTCTTTGAAAGACTGAAGAATCCGCAGATCGCCGGAGAATTTATAGGCGCTTTGGGCAATACCGGAAAGCACATTCATCACCCGCGCGTCAAATTTCCGGGTATAGGTCTGCCCGCTGACCGGAACCACCCGGTCAAAGCCGAATTTTTCGGCAATATACCGTTCGATCCCGTCAATTTTTTCGCCGTCACCCGAAAGCAGTTCCATAAAACTGGCCTGTGTGCCGGTGGTTCCTTTGGAGCCGAGCAATGCCAGTGAATCGCGCACATAGGTAAGATCCTGCAGATCCAGTACCAGGTCGTAGAGCCAAAGGGAGGCGCGTTTTCCGACCGTTATCGGCTGGGCGGGTTGAAGATGCGTATAGCCAAGCGCTGGCAGATCCTTATAGCGCAGGGCAAAATCGCGCAGATTCCGCATGACATGGCAGAGTTTTCCCTCCACCAGCGACAGCGCTTCTTTCATGATGAGCATATCGGTGTTGTCACCGACATAGCAGGAGGTGGCGCCCAGATGAATGATGGGGCGGGCTTTGGGGCAGGCGTCTCCGAATGCGTGAATGTGCGCCATCACATCGTGGCGGAGCTCTTTCTCGTAGGCGGCGGCCTTTTCGTAGTCCACTTCATCGGTGTGCGCCTTCATTTCCTCAATCTGCTCATCGGAAATCGGCAGGCCGGCGCGCTGTTCGGCTTCGGCCAGGGCAATCCAGAAAGCGTGCCAGGTGCGGAATTTTTTGTCTGCAGAGAAGAGATACTGCATTTCGGGAGAGGCATACCGGGTGGAGAAGGGCGAGACATAACGGCTGTTTTCCATGTGGGGGTTCCTTTCGTCAGAGAAAATCATATTTTTTATCCAGACTTCGCAATTGAATAGCTTCGGCAATGTGTTCCGCCCGGACGCCTTCGCTACCGTGAAGGTCGGCTACCGTGCGGGCCACCCGCAAAAGGCGGTCATAACCGCGTGCCGAAAGCCCGAGTTTTTCATAGGCGGCCGAGAGCAACGCGCGGCCTGCCGCGTCCGGCATACAGCACCGGCGGATGCCAGCGCTGTCCAACCGGGCGTTGAGCGATACGCCGACGGCCTCTTTCCGGGCGGCGGCAAAGGCTCTGGCCGCAACCACCCGTTCCCGGACTGTTTCGGAATGTTCCGCGTGGGCATTGTCTCCGGACATCTGCTCAAAAGAGAGGGCCGGCATTTCCACCTGAATGTCAATGCGGTCGAAAAGCGGACCGCTTACACGGCGCAGGTAACGCCGCACATCGCCGGGGGCGCAGGTGCATTTCCGGGTGGGATGGCCGTAGTAACCGCATCGGCAGGGGTTCATAGCCGCTACCAGCATAAACGAAGAAGGGAAAGTGACCCGTCCCGCCGCGCGCGTGACGGTCACGCGGTGATCTTCCAACGGCTGGCGGAGCGAATCGGTCACGGATTTCGGAAATTCCGGCAATTCATCCAGAAAGAGCACACCGTTGTGCGCCAGTGAGATTTCTCCCGGTCGGGGGTTGGCTCCGCCGCCGACCAGACTCACCGCCGAAAGCGTATGATGAGGGGAGCGAAACGGCCGCACGGTCATCAGCGAGGCGTCGGCGGGGAGCATTCCGGCCGCCGAATAGATTTTGGTGGTTTCCACCGATTCTTCGTAGGTGAGCGGAGGCAGAATGGAAGGCAGACATTTGGCCAACATGGATTTACCTGTGCCGGGCGGGCCGATGAACAGCAGATTGTGACCGCCTGCGGCGGCCACTTCCAACGCCCTTTTGGCCAGCATCTGGCCCCGGACATAAAAAAGGTCGGGCAGCGCGGCGTCTGAATGCCCGGCCGAAAAAGAAAGAGCCGGTGTGACCGGGAGGGTTTCCAATCCTGTAAGATGCGACAAAAGCGCGGAAAGATCGGGCACGCCGTACACGGAAATCCCCTCGATGGCGGCGGCTTCTTTGGCGTTTTCGGCGGGCAGATACAGCTCGGGAAAGCCGGCACAAACCGCCGCGGCAGCCATGGAGATGGCGCCCTTTATAGGTCGCAGTTTCCCGGAAAAAGAAAGCTCGCCAAGAAAAACGGCGTTTTGCATCGGTCGGGTCGGCCGGAGCAGGCCGCCCGCGCCGAGGACCGAGAGCAAAATGGCCAGATCCAGTGCGCTCCCTTCTTTTTTTCGGTCGGCCGGGGCCAGATTGACCGTGAAAAAGGCGGGCGGCAATTTCAATCGGCAATTCCGCGCGGCGGCCAGCACCCGTTCGCGGGCTTCCTTGACTGCAAGATCGGGCAGGCCGACAATTTCAAGGCCGGGCAATTTCTGGCTGGCATCGCATTCTACCTGCACGGGAAAACCGTCGATTCCCTGAAGCGCGGCTGAAAACACGGTGAAAAGCATGAAATGTCTCCTTTATCATAATGCGCTTTGCACGAGATACGGCAGACCGTTTTCGGTCCGGAGTGTCCCGTGCGGTTTTTTGTTCTGTAAGGACGGAATCAACGACCCTTTTTCACCTTTGTCAGCGCACTGCCGATTGTCTTGAGCAGGGTGGCATTGGCGGTCGGATCGGAAAGCGTCACGCTTTTTCCGTCCGTATCCGAGAAATTCTGCGGGTCAAGAAACGCCACCCGGATCAGTGCTTCACAGCCGGAAAAAGCCGTGCCGCCAAGATATTCAAGCGTAGCGGGGAAAGTCACATTAGTAAGCGCCGTGCAATCCTTGAAGGCCGCACTGCCGACCGTGGTCAGGCCGGCGGGCAGGACGAGCGCGATTAACCCCGAGCATCCGGCAAAAGCACCGTTTGAAATTTCGGTGAGTGTGGCCGGGAACGCGATCTGCGTCAGTGCCGTACAGCCCGAAAAAGCATAGGCCGGGATTCTTGTCAGACCTTCCGGCAGGGTGACGGCCGCCAGAGACCGGCAACCGGCAAAAGCATAGGAAACAATAATTTTTGTACTCTCATCAAAGACCAGCCGGGTCAGTTTTTCTTTGTCGGCCGGGCCGAGCGCCACCAGATAGGGGGCGTCTTCTGTGCCGAGATAGCGGACTCCGTCCTTTTCCACACCCGAAAGTGCGTCACAGCCGGAAAGGGCATCGTCTTCAATGCCGGTCAGCGACCGGGGCAGCGTCAGCGCGGTCAGTTTTTCGCATCCGGCAAAACATTCGCTTTCAATGATTGAAAGAAGGGGCGGCAGCGCGGCGCTTCCCAAAAGCGGGCACATCGAAAAAGCCGCTTTTCCGATCCGGGTGCATTCGCTCTTTTCGCTAAAAGTTACCGATGTGAGATTTTTGCAGTTGAAAAAGGCGCGGGCACCCACTTCACGCACACAATCCGGGAAAGAAACGGTGATCAGTTGGGTGTTGTTTTCAAAGGCCCCGTCCGAAACGCCCAGCACCGGCAGATTTTTATAGGTGGCCGGAACGGTTACATAAGCCGCGCTGCAGTTGCCCATGCCGGTTATGGTGTAACCGCTTGTCCCGTCCGGCAGAGTCACCGGTTCATAGACCAGATACTGCTCGTCGTATTTGGGCAGGCCGCACATTTTGCAGATGTTGTTTTCGTACTGATGTCCGATTCTGTATTCTTCGCTGACCAGTTCTTTGCCGCATTGCGTACATTCGCGGTGACGAAGACCTTTTTGCTGGCAGGTGGCCGCTTTATCAATGATCCAGTTGCTTTCGGTGTGTTCGTGTCCGGACAGTTGCTCGTCCCCGCAGGACGCAAAAAAAAGCGGCAGACAGATGCAGATACAAAGAAGAAAAGCACATGACAGGATTTTTTTCATGAATTCTCCTTTCGGGTATCCGGCAGTCGGATATTCTACCCTTATATTATAATATCCGCACGGAAAAAAGTCAACCCCGGCGCAGGGTTTCCTGTCTTCCTTCTTATTCCGGACAAAAGAAAAAATGCCGGGCGCACCGGATATCAAACCCAAGGGAAAAATTCCCGGCGCCGGGAAAAAAAGCTGTTTTTTCATGGAAAATGTTGAAATATGTCAGAAAATGAGATATAATAAGAACGAACGGTAAAGGAGGTGAGCGCATGGCAGAGAAGCCGAAAATGGAAGAGATCAAAGAATATATCGGGAGCAACGGATGTTCCGATACCGAACGGATGATCGAGGCTCATTTTTTGGGTCTCAGGTCCGCCCCGTCTCTTTCTCTTGAGGACAGCCCGAAAACGTGCGTCTGCCCTCTTCCTTTAACCATCCCGGAAGCGTTTTCAAATGAAAAAATCCTTATAAACCGTACCGATACGGTAAATTGGGGACTTTTTGATGTATTGGTCGGTTCGGTGCGGAACGAGGCGCAATACCGTCATTGCCTTGCGGAAAACTATTATTATGTCCCCGCGAAATATCTGACAGACCGGCAGGATCCGATCCGTTATGTAGCCATGTATCATGCGTTGCGTTTCGGAGATCCCGGCATTCGTTATTACGGCAAAGTGATCCGGCGGGAATGCGTGCCGCGCCGGCAGGTGCCGTTTCCGGCCGCCCGTGCCAACGGCGAGGAGCCTTATGAAGTTTTCACGGTAAAAAGTTGGGAAGAACTGCCCCAAAAAATAAAGCCCTGCGGTCAGTCGGTATATGAGCCGCGGTTCACCAATCTTTTCTTGCTTCTGAATGTGCCGCGCACTTATGCACTTTTTATGATCAGAAGTGCGGAACAGTATGAAATTTTAAAGGAGTTGCGCCGCGCGGCAGCCAATCCGGGACAGCTCGACGGTATCCGCCCGGTCGGCGCACGGCTGTGGGCACGGACCGCAGGCGGGTTCTTTGAACTGACGGATCGGACAGGGCGACCGCTTTGCCGTGTTTCGCTGGCGGAATTCCGCCGTGCCCCCGCCCGCGTCCTGCGCCGGATCTTTTCGACCCTTTCCGAATGAAAAAAGCCGCCGGGAAAGCGGACTTCTCATAAGGATGTTAGAAAATATCCAATGAAAAGCCGATTGAGAGTGCCTAACGAAGAAAATCCATCATGGACAGTAGGTCTGTGATGGATTTTCTTTTTTCATCCTTCAAAATTTGCGTCGGGGGAAACAAAGAATAGGCGCGGTGAAAAAATATTTTTATTTTTGAAAAAAGTCTGGACTTCTGCAACCTTCTGTGGTATTGTTGTGTGCTAACAGGAGGTACAGCCTATGAAAAGCATTATTAACGAACTGTGGCACGGTAACATCATTCCGCAAGAGGACAGCCGAACAAATTCCAATGAGATGAAGCAACTCCTCAACTATATGGCAAGACATCACGAGGATCTCGAAAAGAGCTTCACGGACAATCAGAAGGAAGCATTCGAAAAGTTCCACGATTGCTTCAGCGAGTACATGGGCCTCGCTGAAGCTGCCATATTCGAATATGCCTTCAAATTCGGAATTCAAATTGTCGTAAACGCTCTATTGTAAAGCAAAAGCAAACCAACACGGATTACATAGTCTGTGTTGGCTTGCTTTTCTAATTTATACTTTGATCAATCAATATTGCCCATCAAATTCACGCAATCGATGATTGCTTTACCACAAAAATCGAGATTACCATATGCCGTATGCCTTTGAGCTATGATTATAATATCACTATTTTGTATTACCACATTGACATCCATATTAGGAATATCTGAAATCATGTTCAGCGGAGAATTCACCTCATTAGCTAAAATACGATAGCCTTGATGTTGCAAATATTTGCATAGTGTGATACCACTACTTTCTCTGCAATCCTCGCAGTTAGCTTTATAGCTAAGACCTAAAACGCCAATTATCTTCGAACTGTCTTCGCCAATCATCTGAATTGCTTTTTTGGCGATATAAATGGGTTTATAGTTATTGGCATCACGAGATGCCTTGATAAGAGAGGCATCGTCTCCAAATCTTTCAATTAAAAAATATGGGTCTACAGCTATGCAATGACCGCCGACCCCACTTCCCGGTTGGAGAAGATTGCATCTTGGATGACGGTTAGCTATTTCAATCACTCGAAATGGATCAACGCCTTCTCGATCACACATGATGGAAAGTTGGTTGACAAATGCAAGTTCGACATCTCGATGAGCATTTTGAGTAAGCTTAACAAATTCTGCCGTTGAAATATCTGTTAATTCTTTTCTGCCAGTGTTAATAAAATCATATATTTCCTTCGCTTTTTGAGCTGCAATTGGCGTCTTGCCTCCAAGAACGCGCGAGTTCGTTGCAATTTCGTGGAATATATTGCCCGGTAAAATAGATTCGGGGCAATAGCAATATAAAAAATCAACGCTTTCAGGCACCAAACATCTTAAAAGCTTGTAAAAGTTTTTGTTTGAGCCTATCGGAACTGTGGATTCCAAAATCACAAGATCTCCGTTTTTGATATGAGGCGCGAGTTCTGTCAGTGCCTTTTCCACAAAAGAATTGTCGGAAGAATAATCTGGATTTACGGGAGTTTGAACGGTGACGATGTATGTATCAGAATCAGTTATACTATCGGATACGAACAGTGTTTTTCCGAGAACATCATCAAGCGTTGCATCAAGTTCCGGCTCGGTATATGAATACTTCTTTTGCGTTAAAGTGTTAATCAATGATGGATTTTTATCTACACCAAATACTGTTACACCCGACTTGGCAAATGCACAAGCAACGGGCAAACCAACATAGCCAAGACCTATTACGGATATATTCATGATTCACCTTCTTTCAAAATTACTTGCACGATTTGCTGCGCCGCATCTCCCTTGCCGTAATAATCAACATCCATATGTGTGGTTTGACGGCTTAGAAGTGATTTGAATTTACAGCAAAACTCTTCCGTCGGAGAAACAAGCTCCATAAAATCAAAGTTCGCTTTCCGTTCACTGACTTTACGAACTATCAACAGCTTTTTGGCGTTCAAAATACACTCTTCCTGGACTCCGCCGCTATCGGATATAACAATCTCAGATGCAAGAAGCTGCTTGTAAAATTCATCCGAAGGAAGCGGGTTGCAAAGAACAACATTTGCGATACTGCCGAGGTATTTTTGTGCAAGCTTAGTTATAACTGGGTTAGGATGTACTGGGAAAAGCCAATTGTAATCAGGATAGTCCTTCGCAAGCTCGGAGATCTGACCTAAGATTTTTTTGAGGTACGGAAGGTTCTCTCGCCTATGTAAAGTAATCAAAACCTGCTTCTTAACAGTGGATACAAAAGGTTTGTTTTGTGTTCTATAATCAACAAATGTGTTTCCCACAACGTGAATACCGTTATCGGAAAAACCTTCTGCTAACAAATTGCGTTTTTCGTCTTCTGATGGACAAAAATGCAATGACGTCATCACAGATATCATACGGCGAAAGCTTTCTTCAGGATAAGGATTGCTTAAATCATATGTACGCATTCCGGCTTCAACGTGATAGACGGGAATTTGCCTCATGAATCCATATTCCGCTCCTGCCAAAGCACTTAATGTATCGCCTTGAACAATCACGGCAAAATAGATGTTTTTTCCAAGAGCTGTATTCATTTGACTGAGCATCGCCGCTTTAGTATCTATCAAATCTTTGTATTGGCCACAGATGCACAATCTGTAATCAGGCTTAATATCTTCTGTGGTGAGCAGATCGTCGAGGATTGCATCGTGCTGATTTGTGTTCAACAAATCATAGGGTATATTGTGATGCTTTAATTCCCTCATAACAGGGATCAATTTAATTGCTTCTGGACGCGTACCGAAAACAACGAGTATTTTGTTCATAGTAATTCCCTAATAAGTCTTTTTTGCTCGTGTGCCTCGGATAAGTAATCGACACTTCGAATTGCTTTTCTTGCTTGCACACTATAATAATCATGGGCTGTACAAAGCTCTATTAACTTTGATAAAAACGCTTCATGGTTTAAAACAAAGCTGATACCTTCGCCATCCGTTACATACTGCTTTACACATTCGAGATGATCAAAAACAACAGTAGGAAGGCCACCTGCCATTCCTTCAAAAATACCTCTGCCATACGTTTCCCAATTGGAAACAGAAATATTGATATGTGCTCTGGCTATGAGTGCGGCAAGTTCTTTTTGCGGTAGAACACCGTGAAAAATTACTTTTTCGGATAATCCGTTAGCTGTAATATAAGTATGGCAGTCCGAAAGAACAGAATCATTTTGATAGCTACCGGCAAGATGTAATCGTACGTCTATTGCGTGTTCAGATAACTCCTTAAGCAAAACAATAGCTTCTTTCGTGTTCTTTTGCTCCTTAATGGATGCAATATAAAGTAATTCGATTGGAAAATGTGTTTGTTTTACGACAGGCTTAATATAAGATGAATAACCCCTTGGAATAACCTTGATCTTGTTTTCATCAATTCCAAAAACACGAATCATATCCTGTTTTTCCGAATCACTCGGAGTTAAGATCTTGCCTGCGGAACAAAGAGCGCTGCACTCTTCTGCTATGTATTCATCAGGAGGATATTCTCCCGAGCGCTTATACGATGGAGAAAGATACATTGGAAACAGAACAATCTTGCTTCTTTCTTCTGCCGACAACCGTTCGATTCCAAAGGCTTTGCTGCAATGAGTTATAATAACCGTGTCATATGCAGCAATCTCTTTTCTCAGGCGTGAAAATAACTGCTCCTTGTTTGCGAGTCTGCGAGCAAACTTGTCGCTTAAATGATGCTCGTATGTTTCAAAAGAAACCTTTCGAACGCCCTCGATGACTTCAAATCCCTTGCGAGGTGTTCGGGTGAAAATAACATCTAAAATACAGTTGTATTTTAATGCCTGAATTAAGCTATATATTAAAATGCTTCCGCCGTCGGTATCATCACCAAAGCTTGGGAATTTACCCGTAAAAAGCAGTACCTTTTTTAATTCCATAACAAAATATATTCCTCAAAAATTCGATCGAAAGAATACATAGTGATGTATTTTTCCGTATTTTGAATCAAAAGTTGTTTTTTGTTCAGCAGAGTATCAACAGCAACTGCCATCTCTTCTTCCGTATTAACGAGTGCGCCGTTCTCAGCACCGATATATTCGCTGACAGCTCCGCAATTTGTAACAACTACAGGAACACCCGAACAGATAGATTCGAGCAGACTTCTTCCCATGCCTTCCGTGTGTATATAGCTTCCGCCCGGCACAGCCTTTTCGAGATCTGTGCTTGCCTGTGCATAAACATCCGCCGCCGCAATCAAAGCAACCGCATCCTTTTGCGCAAGATTGCCGAGAAAACGAATAGAATAAGGTTGGCTGTTAGCAAGCTCCTTCATCTCTGCTTCAAGCGGTCCATCACCTGCCAAAAGCAAAGTTACCGTGGCATTACATTTTGCGAGAGAGCGAATCAAAAAATCAGTTCTTTTATATGGAACAAATCTTGCGCAGCTGACACACAAATAGTCGGACGGTCCAATGCCATATTGTTTGCGAGTATCAGAGCGTTTTGCAATCGCTTCACGAATTGTGTAAGGATCAATTCCACCAGCCACATGACGAAGAATAGATTGTTTGATGCCGAACTCAAGCAGCCTCCTGTCGGTAAAGTCACTATTGGTAATTAGATAATCAATTGTGTTGTTGATTGCTTCACGCCAATACGCTTTCCTTTCGGCATAAACGGGTATATCAATGGTAAGCGGTGATTGAATAATCTCGTTACCGCCTGTGCGATAGGTCATTATGGCCGAGGGGAGCAATTCCCGAATGCGGTGCAATTTCTCAATCCAACGACCGCTATTAAAGAACAATACAGTTTTGTCGTTCTTGAATTTTGGTAAAAAGTCTTCAAGAGTAATATGTTTGATATATTGATAATCGGTATTTAACAAGATGTCTTTCCCATCAAGACGAGAAATGATATGTAATTCGTATTTGTTCTTGAAATACTGTGCGAAATAATGCGCGTGTGTTTCCATACCGCCTATTAACGGTGGAAGCCTGTCCGCAAAAAGGATTATTTTCATAATATCTCCAATTTTCTGAGTGCTACAGAGATTCCGTCCTCTCCGGCAGTCGTTGTAGTGATTGTGGCAACGGCGCAAACCTCTTTGGGCGCGCCTCCCATTGCTACGGAAATATCGGCACTCTTGAGCATCTCTATATCGTTATATCCATCGCCAAAAGCGATTATGTTTTTTGTGGAAATACCCAATTCGCGGCATACGATACCAAGTCCGTTGGGTTTAGTAATATTTTTAGGTGTAATGTCTATGTTGCCGCTTTGCTCCCATATATACGATTGGTATGCATCGTTAACAACAAATCGCTCCTTCGCACAAGGCAACTCCAAAGCATAAATTGTTCCGTCATAAGAATAATCAACCACAGAAACACCGCACGTCTTTGCTTGATGCTTAATATCTGCGACTATATTTGGGTGGAGAGGTTGCGAAAATACGACACAATCTCCTATTTTTACGAGTCCGCCATTCATTAAAACGAGAAAGTCAAATTGAAATTGAGCGAGAATCGGCGCAAGCATTTCCTCGGTACGCAATGTGGAAAGCCCGAGAATATAACCTTTTTCTCTCAATGCGTTCAAATCGGAAAGGACTTGATTCGAAATGAAAATACCGCGCTTTGTTTCAATCAATGTGTTTCCTACGTCAAATACGATTAGCTTTTTGTTTCTCATAGTACTGCTTCAAATTCAAAAATTCAATGTTGTTTTTATTTGCGTATGAGATAAGCTCTCCGAGAAAATCCGCCACACCATATGCATTGTTACGTAACTTACGAGCGTCTTCTGCAGAAAGCATACTGTATCGGGTTGCCGACATAGAATCCTTCAAACGGCGTATTGTTGAAAAATCACAGGAATTTAATACAAGGTGAATTGGATGAAAATTAAACACATAGACAGCATCTCTATGCATCCTTTTCAAAATATCGTCAAGCCTTGGTACTCCGTGATACTTTAAATATCCTCCGTCTTCAAAGAAAATAGGTATCTGCAAAATACCGCATCTATCCCAAAATGGAGCAATGCTTACAAGATCTGTGCAAATATTTGATGCATAGGAAAAGCCACGATTGGCGAATTCCTCCTCAATGTCGTTAGAAGAATAATATTTATGGCATCTGAATCCAACGGCATCCCCGTAAAATTGTTCAATGGTGGAAAAAACCTCGCTCATGGAACCACCATGCGTGCTTTGAGCGCAAAAATTAGGGTGAGGTTCAGTCTCCCACCAAGTATTCTCGCACACTGCTTTATCAAGATATTCCGACCTTCCCGTCATGAAAATTGTAAGGGGGAGTTCTTTTAACGGACGGTATGCAATATCCAAAAAATCATCACTGACAAAATCCACATCCGAGGTTAAAATAAAAGTCATACAGTGCCTCCGATGGAATGATATTTATCAATCATAGCACGGTCTATTGCGCATTTTTCGGCAAGCTCGTCCCAACCGCAGTAATTGGTTAAAATATCGCTAAGATGCCTTGTGCGCACACCGTTTTCGATAGTGAAATATTCTATTTTGCCGCTGTGAAGAAGATTAAACATTGTGTCTGTCATTAGCTTGTTATCTTTGAAGGAAAGTTCAATATCAGTATCCGACAATGCTATGCGAATTTTGTCAGCAATAGCAAAATACTTGTCATCTTCAATGGCATAAACCAAATCCTTTTCAGGTTGACCGTAAGTCATATATTGATAGAACTTCCATCTTGACACACGGAATTCCTTGCAGCTTGCGATGTACTCGGCAAGCGGAACAAGACTGTCATAATTCACGGGAGTGATTACGCTGTGCAACTTAAGATCAAAGCCTTTAGCAGTGAAATCCGCAAAGCGTTCGCGGAAACGGGAAACATAGTCGCGATACGGCCCCGTATTTCTTCCAATTTTACTTAGCACCGTCTCGTCAAGTGAATCGAGCGTAATGGTAATTCTATCAACAACGCCAACCAATTGCTCGGTAATATCAGGTGTCAGATTTACAGCATTTGAAAGCAACTCAACGCGAAGGTTATCTTCCTTGCTCTCGGATTTGAATTGTCGCAAATGACGGATAAGCTCCAAAAAATTCGTATTCTTAACTCCCCCAAGAACGGTGGGCTCTCCACCCGATATTGTGAGCTTTCTTACATGAAATTTCTCATAAAGATGCGTTACAAGCTCTTTAATCTTTTTCACAGGAAGCTCGGATGCAATCGATTCAGGTGTCGTATCACGGAAGCAATAGCCGCAATTCAAGATGCATCTCGGAGTTGTCATATAATAGATGGAATAATACATTTTTACCTCTAATCCTCGATATACAAGTCACAGATCTCACGCATCTGTGCCTTTCTTTCTTCTGTGTGATGATCATTAACGCCGATCACAGTTGCATTCGCCAATTTAGCCGCGATGCAATGTTTATAATTGTCGTCTATTAACAAAAGCAAAGGTTGTGAGTAATAAGCCTCATCCTTTCGCTCGTCACCGACAGTAATGATCTCATCAAAAATATTGATGTTATAATGTGAAAGCCACTGCCGAACAAGCTCACTTGGTTCTCGGGTGATAATAGTTATTTTACTACCGATAGGCAAAGAGCGAACAGTTGACAATACGAGTTCTTTTGGAGCATGCTTGACGTATGCGAGTTTAGCACACTCTAACAGTTCGTTAGCGCATTCTCCAAGTTGGGAGTTGATAAGTCCTTGCCATTCTGCAAAGGTACATTTATCGAATGAATCAATTGTTGATACAGAGGGCTGCTGTTTTTTTCGTTCACACAAAAGCAGATATGCCTCTATCCAACAACCATTGGAGTCTATGAGCGTGCCGTCGAAATCGACAAGCGTTGTTTTTATGTGTGTTGATATCATAATTCAACCACCGTAACACCGTTATTGCACACACGCATGAGCTGTTCAAGCTCTTGATACTTGTTTTTTAACTCCAAAGCCTTGAAATTAAAGAGAGTAAAGTCCTCACCAAAGATTACGGTCTTGACCTTGCCGTTCCGCTCCTGTGCTTTCAACCATTGACGGGCTTTTTCGCATATAGCACCGCCTTTTCCGGTGCTTCCGTAGCCATGTATAATTAACACGCACTGACACTTGTCTCGTTTAAGCTTCACAATAGAATCTTGTAAATATCTCATAGCATCCGCAACCAAAGGCATATCTTGCTTAATATTGATTTCAGTATATTTCATAATATCCTCCGCCAAATCGTATTTGCTTCGGGATACAAATATCCATTAAAAATTATATCACAAAATTATTAACAAATCAATGTATTTCACAATACTTGACAAATTTTGCAAAAGGTGCTATAATAATCGGCGAGCCATTTGAAGCATCCTTGGCAACAGGGATAGCACGGTGCGTTTTAACGCAGCGCATCGAGCCATTCGGATGGTGAAATTGAATATTTTCATAAAATCAGATGACCGCTAAAAGCGGTAAAGTAGGTCAATGCGGGGATCTTTGACCGAAACTGTATGTCTCTTAAACAGAGGTTTTTGTAAAATGTATGAAGAAAGAAATGAGGTACATTATGACACAAAACCGCACCGATTTAGGAAAAGTTGTAGGGGCAAATTTAAGGCGTCTGATTAAAGGGTCAGCGTACCGTACGCAAGCGGAATTTGCCTATGCATTCGGCGTCGACGAGCGAACCGTCAGAAGATGGGTGAGCAGTGGGATCGAAAAGGTCTACATCATCGACGAAATCGCGCACTTCTTTAAGATAGACCGCATGAACCTCCTCTCAGAACGAGAGGAGGTTTCTCCTTTTTATAGGACAAAACGTGTCCTAACACTTTCTCATAATATCTGCTATAATGTTATTCGTCAAAGGCGTTCATTGAAAATAGAATAGTCGAAGGAGGAGCGTGGAATCGACGGATTCCTTTGACAAAATGTATTATGAGAAAGGAAAAAGATGTATGACAAATAGCAAATATTACAGAGTTGGAGCATTTTTTAGAAGCGAGGATAGCAAGCAGATTATCATTCAGGTTCATGACCGTAAGGAGGCAGAAGCATGGGTGCCTCGAGTCAAGGAGATGCTCTATCCCGGCGAGAACACAGAAAATTACAGAGTGAGCATTTTTGAGTTCAAGTTGCAGATAAATCTGAGCAATCTGAACCATTATCGAATCACCGTTGAACGCCCAGTAAAACGCGAGTTTAAGAATTGGGAAGAAGAAAACATCTACGATAACTCACTTGCCTTTGATGGCATTGTAGAAGCTGAAGATGAGGAAAGCGCCAAGAGTAAATTTATCGAAGAATGGTTCGAGTTTTATTCACTTGGTAAAAAGCCGGAAGAGTATGACCTGTATGTAGATGAAGTTCCGGTGAAGGAACTGATTGAAAAGGAGCAAAGAATGCTTCGTCAAAGGCTCATAAGCAGCTATGCTCGTGATCGTTACGGCGATATGCCGGTTCGAGAATTCTGCAAAATGATGAGGCAGGATGAATCTCCCGAGAAGGATAAGATGTTTTATGAAGAACTCAAAAATCATCTGCATCGCCTCCGCATCGTGGAATATCTTGAAAAAAGGTTAGACCTTGAACGGATCACGCACGCAGAGTTCAATCGAATTTGTGACGAGTTGTGTGCGGCAAAAGTTGGTGACGAATTTGAAAGAATTAAGCGTGCCGCAACTGAGAAATACGGAAAGGAAGGTATAACCGATTGAAATATTTATTTTTTGATATAGAGTGTGCAGATGGTGGTAAAGCCACCATCTGTCAGTCTGTCGAAAAACGGTCATCAAGGGAAAGTCGAGAAGGGATTTTTGGAAAATAGACGAGAGAAAAAGGAGAAAAAAGCAAAGAAATCGGAGGGATGGTTATCTCTCCACTTTCTTTTTGCGAATTTTTTGAGATTCATGGCAGCAAATTTAAGCCTTACCCAATTAGAGACTTGGGCGAGGCCGCGGTAGGGTGTATAACGCATCGCGTGTTTTTCTTTTGCATCCGCAAAGACCCGTTCAATGGTTTCTTTGCGTTGCTTGTAAAGGTCGGCATACTTGGGAGTATAGCGTGCGTCATCGGCAAGCTCTTCGTAATCCTTCCAAATATGCCTTTGTACGACCTTCACAGAATCCTTGGAATGTGTGCAAAGATGTCTTTTCGGGCAATTCTTACATATTTCGGGATTGCTCTTGTATTCTCTGTATCCGTCTCGATTGGTCGTACTGTATGTAAGCGTATGGTACTCAGGACAAATGATGCAATCGTAATACTCATCGTATTCGTACTTCCACCATTCGTGTCCGCCGTCCATTGTTTGAGGTCTTTTGTATGCCGTACTGAGAACACGATTGTTATCAAATACCTTTTTGCAAATATGGGGAGTTTTGTAAGCACTGTCTGCTACAATGGTTTCTACCTCGGGAAACCTTTCGGTCACTTTTTCATATACGTCATCAAATGCTACGCTATCATGTACGTTGCCGGGAGTTATTATGGTTTCCAGTATATATCCGTGCTTATCACATGCGGTGTGTGCTTCGTATGCGAATTGTCTTTTGTGGTCGCCTTTTACGAAAAGTCCGCTGTCGGGGTCAGTTACACTTTGGATAACTGTCTTCATCTTTTTGCGGCGAGCTAATTTCTTCTTTGATGTATTCTTATTCGGCTTTGAGGGTTTGGGAGGCTCATTGTTGTGATGCTCGTCCTCAAACGGCTTTTTGCCGTGCTCCTCTCGGTCGGCATTGACCTCTTCCATCAGTTCCTTTGCATATCTTTTCGATGCTACGGGTACTTCTGCTTGTATCTTCTTTTTGTTGTTTGCGTTTGCCTTGATGTGTGTGCCGTCGATGAATACCGCTGTGGGCGACAGATATCCCGCTTCCGCTATTTCGTTCAAGATCCAAGAAAATATCTGATCCACCGTTTCGCTTGTAAATCTGTGCCTGAAATTGTAGCTGAGTGTGGAAAAATGAGGCGTTTCATCCTGTAATCCATGCCCCAGAAACCAACGGTACGCCATATTCACTTTTACCTCTGATGCCGTTCTTCTCAGCGAAGGCAATCCGTACAGATGCTGGATCAACACCATTTTGACCGGCACTACGGGATCAATACTCGGTCTGCCATTGTCTTCACTATACAGATCTTCTACCATCCCATAGAGCTTGTCAAAATCTACTGCAGCTTCAATCTTCCTGAGCAGATGATCCTTCGGTACAAGGTCTTCCAATCATACCATTGCCATGATATCTCTTCCGTTTTGCCCCTTGCTTAACATTTCTTCACCGCCTGTCTTTTCTCTCCTCTATTTTACCATATTCTAAGCAAAAAAGCCACCTTATATGGTGACTTTTTCGACAGTCTGAGGGTGGGGTTTTTCCCCCAGCCTACTTTTTAAACGAATCTAACATCTCTATGCGGTCTGGATCAAATCATCCCAGCCCACTTTTTTGTGTGATTTGGTTGTGGCCCCAAGGGCCACGACCACATTAAAAGTCGAAACATTATGGGCGCTCAAAAAAATTTTGCAAAAATATGAAACATTTTGTTCCAAACCTATTGACAAGAGGAAAATCCTGTGTTATAATGTCGAATGGAACAATTTGTTCCAAGGAGAAGCGATGAGTAGAACTGCCGATTCGAAAAAGCAGATCATCCTTGACTTCATCAACGAATACTACGGAAGCTGCGGTGAAACGCCCACAGTGCGTGACATCGCAGCAGGGACAGGTATTGCCGTTACGAGCGTACATCGTTATCTTTCTGCCATGAAAGAAGACGGCGAGCTGGAATACAACGGTCGCCGTTCCGTCAGCACTCGCCGCATGGAGATGGAGCAGGTCGCTCACGCCATGCCCGTGCTTGGCTACGTAGCCTGCGGAGAAGGTCAGGAAGAAACCGAGCAGGTCATCGAATACATTCGCATGCCCGAATCCTTGGTTGGCAAGGGCGAATTCTTTGCGCTGATTGCAAAGGGCGAATCGATGATCGACGCAGGGATTCATCCCGGCGATTACGTGATGATCCGCAAGCAGAACACCGCAGAGATCGGTGACATTGTCGTTGCACTTGATGGGGGACTCAACAACCTGAAAGTCCTCGGCTTCAACAATGCCAAGGGCAGATATTTCCTCCGCTCCTGCAACGAGGACAAAGAACGCTATGGTGACATCTATCCCAAAGAACTCCGGATCCAGGGCGTTGCCGTTTGTGTTGCACACAGGCTCAAAAAGACGCTGTAACCTTACCTTTCACATAACAGCATCTTTGCCGATTCACAATTGAATATTTCTTTATCTATCGCGCAAAAAACACGATTCATCCTCCCGACCTCTTAACCGGGAATCAAGGGTAGGTATCTGTTGCGTTAGAGTGTACATAGGAAAACCATAAGTTTTGGCTTATGTTTTTTCGTTATGCTCTGCAACAGATGCCTACCCTTTTTTGTGTTTTCAAAAATAAGGCAGAAGAAAAGCAGAGCCACATATCGGGAAACGAGGTGACAGGCTCATTTCTCAAACAAAAATCTATTTAGGAAAGGAGGTTTGAAAAAGAACGCTTCCACGCCGAAGATTGAGCAGGGTTGTTGAAGCGCAGCCAATGCATGGGGCAACCGTCCGCTCCACCCTCATTCAACTGGAGATACCCCACATCGATCAAGGGCGCGAGAGCATCAGAATCCGCGATACACGCCCCATGTATCGAGTGCCTCAAGTGACTCTGTTTCTTCTGCTCTTACAGATTCCGTCCCTTTCGTCCCTTGCGTTCCTGCACAGGATGTCGGATGAAGCGTTTATCGCGCGCCAGTTTCGCCTTTGTATTACGACCGCCGATTTCGGCGGCCGCAAAGGCATCGGGCTAAGCCCATACCCCTATTATATTTTACAAGAAAGGAGTCCTTGAATGGACAATCAAGACACTAAAAGTTCAATCATTGCATTCAGAGTCACGCCCGAGGAAAGAGCGTGGATCGAGAAATATTCCTACGGTAATTATCGCGTCATCAGCGATTTTGTTCGGGATTGTATCTTCGAAAAAGACATCGTTATCGTCAAAGGCCTCGATGAATTCTCAAATGAATTACGGCGCATCGGGAACAATCTCAACCAGCTCACACGAACTGTCAACGCAGGGTACGTCCGCGCTGTTGACCTCACCGAAACCAAGGAGGAGGTGGAAAAACTGTGGCAATCGTTAAATTCGTTACTGCGCGATGCCCTATGAATAATATCTTTCCGTATGTGATGAATCCCAAGAAAACGGATGGCGGTGTCCTCGTCTCAGGCATCAATTGTATGCCCGAAACCGCGCTGAATGAATTCCGTTTTGTCAAAAATAAATTCGGCAAGACAGACGGCAGACAGTACTATCATATCGTGCAATCCTTCAGTCCGGACGATAATCTTGACGCTGAAACCGCCCATGAGATTGGTCTGAAGTTTGCCGAATTCTTTCCCGGATATCAGATTGTAGTCGCCAGCCATTGCAATACTTCACACCTCCACAACCACATCATAATGAACTCCGTGAACATGGAAAACGGCAAAAAGTTTCACCAAACAGCACGCGAGCTGGCGCGGGTAAAGGAATATTCCAACAAGCTTTGTCAGGAGTATGGGCTCTCGGTTACCGAGGTGAAATCCTCCGCTCAGCTGTACCACAAGTGGAAGGATATGCTTATCAGAAAGGCCTTTTTCATTGCCAATCGCACACGTTCCAAGGAAGAATTCATCTGGGAGATGGAGATGCACGGCTACAAGGTTGACTGGAAGGACAACCATAAGTATATCACTTTAACCACGCCCGACGGTCATAAATGCCGTGACAACAAGCTCTTTGCAGAGCAGCTCCTGCGAAAGAATCTGGAGATCTACTATCTCCTCGGCGGTTGTGAATCGGGGCTTGCGGATCAGTACAAGTCGTATGTCAACGACCTTCGACCTGAACACAGCTACACGGTGGGCGACGGACTCTTCAATCTTTTGAAAAATCTGCTCGAAACCATGCCCTACGATGAATTATTCACCCCGCCGGTTGAAGACCATCAGCTCGACAAAATGACTGTGATGATGCTGGAGATGATGGGCATCAAGGTCGAGCCTAAAGCTCTCATTTACTATTCCGCTAATAATCAGCAGGAGGAAGAACAAGGCTATGGACTTTGGATGTAATCAAATATTGCGCCGCAAAACAAAGAAAAAGACAATTTAGGAAGGAATTTAATGACAGAAGAAAAAAAGACAAATCAACAGGAAATCGACACTGGCTTCCGCACGCCCGATGGCGATTATCAGAGAAGCATTGACAAGCACTTGACTCGTCTTTCCTTAGTGAAGGTTACGGAAAACGAAACATCCCTCACACGCAAATACAGCGTGGGCAGTATGAATTATACCGTACGTTCAGTATTTCCTCGCGCGGATAAGCCGACCATCGAGGATAGCCTCAAGCATCTTATGACTCGGGAGGTAGAAAATGTCTCGTAAGTTAACAAAAAGTTATCTGGACTTTCAAACCCAGTTGGAGTATACTTGGATTGCGGAAATCTGTATCCGCACCCAACTCTCAATCGGTTTGACTTAATACAAGGAGGTCACACATGAAGTCAAACCAATATGAAAGCAAAATAACCGCGCTGTACTGCCGTCTTTCTCAAGAGGATGAGCTGAAGGGCGACAGCAACAGTATTCAGAATCAGAGAGCCATTCTCAAAAAATACGCCAAGGATAACGGCTTTGAGAACATTGAGGTATTCGTTGATGACGGATATTCGGGTGTCAGCTTTAACCGTCCGGACTTTCAGCGTCTGCTTGAAATGATGGAGCAAGGCAAGGTGGCAACGCTGATCACCAAAGATTTATCCCGTCTTGGCAGAAACTATATCGAGGTCGGCCAATACACCGAAATGCTGTTCCCCCGTTGGGATGTTCGGTATATTGCTACCAACGATAATTATGATTCTCTTTATTGCGAGGGCAACGAGCTTGCACCGTTTAAGAACCTTTTTAACGAGTGGTACGCACGAGATACCAGTAAGAAGATACGTGCCGTGGTCAAGGCTAAAGCCGAGCGTGGCGAGCGTGTGGGCACGGTAACGCCATACGGATATCGAAAGGATCCCGACGTAAAAGGCCATCTGCTCGTGAACGAGGATACAGCTCCGGTCGTCCGATTGATATTCTCCCTCTGCGCTGAAGGAAAAGGACCAAAGGTTATTGCCAATATCCTTCGTGAGAAGCAAATACTCAAGCCCACGGCATACCGATACCAGACCACCGGCAAGTATGGAGCTACCACCGATACGGAAGACATCTACGGCTGGAACGATAGGACGGTAGCAGGGATCCTTGATAACGAGATATACCTCGGACACACGATCAACTGCCGTACTACCGTGGTATCCTACAAAGACAAGCGGAAAAAGGATGTCCCCGAAAGCGAATGGTATCGCTTCGAGAATACTCACGAAGCCATTATTGACAAGGTTACTTGGGATATCGTTCGTAAGGTCAGGGAGAGCAAGCGTAGGCGAACCAATATGGGCGAGGTGGACAAATACAGCGGTCTGCTGTTCTGCGCCGATTGCGGTTCAAAGCTCTACTTCGTAAGAGGAACGACTATTAAACCAGAAGCGTATAACTTTATCTGTAGCCGCTACCGAAAACACATGGGTGAAGAGCTGTGTACGCCTCACACGATTCGAGAAAAAGCACTTGATGAGATCGTGCTGGAAGAAATACGCAGCGTGACCTATTACTCAAGAGCGAACACCGCACAGTTCGTGGACTTTATCCAAAAGAAAAGCTCAGCCGAATCGCGCAGAGAGTTGAATGCAAAAACGGCAGAGCTAAGTAAATTAGAAAAGCGAAACGGTGAGCTGAATGCGCTATTCAAAAGGCTGTATGAGGACAACGTTCTTGGCAAGGTCACAAACGAGCAGTTCCGTATGCTGTCCGAGGGATACAATGAGGAACAGCGGCGGATTCAGGAAGAAATCCCAAAGCTGAGAAAGACAATAGAAGAGCTCAAGGCTTCTGCTACTAACGTAGACCGCTTCCTTGATATAGCTCGCAAGTACACAGATATGAAGGAGCTCACACCCGAAATTCTTAGAACATTCATCAGCAAGATCGTTATCCACGAGCGAAGCCGAAAGCACGTCAAGGATGCTGAACAGGACATCGACATCTACTTCACCCACATCGGGAACCTTAACCGCTTCTGCTCTGACGGAAAAGCCGTCCCAACTGAAATAACCGCCTAAATCCAAGCAACAGAAAAGGACAGACGACCTTAAATCGTCTGTCCTTGTCTGAAAAGTACGCCTTTACGCTATAACATCCTTATGAGAAGGAGCGTAAACCGGCGGCTTTTTTGTGGGTCAATGGCTGTGCCTGATCAGGCCGAAGGCCTTGGAAAGCTCCATCACAAGGAGCGGGACAAAGATCAGGGAAAGCCCCACGGCATAAAGCCAAGCGGGGAGGAGCACAAGGCCGAAGGCAATTCGCACCGGGGTGAAGAGCACCAGCGCCATTAACGCAAGAGAAACGAGGGCTGCCAGGTTCAGCTTTCGGTTGCCGAAGGGCCCGATTCTGAAAAGCGAATGTTCGGAACGCATATTGTAGGCCTGCACGATCTGTGAAAGCGCCAGAACGGTAAAAGCCAGCGTCTGCCCGCCCTGCTCGGTGCCGGTCACATTGTGTCCCAGCCAGAACGCAAAGAGCGAAAGCCCGGCAAACATACAGCCCTGCAAAAAGATCCGAACCCCCAACCCATGTGCGAAAATGCTTTCGTTTTTGGGCTTGGGTCTGCTGTCCATGATGTCCGCTTCCACGGCCTCCATGCCCAGCGCGATGGCGGGCAGAGAATCGGTCACCAGATTGATCCAGAGCAGCTGCATGGAAAGCAGAGGAGACTTGTGCCAGAGGAGCATGGCCGCAAAGACCGTGAGCACCTCGCCGATATTTGTGCCGAGCAGGAATCCCACCACTTTTTTAATGTTGGCATAAATGCCGCGGCCTTCGCGCACGGCATCCACAATAGTGGAAAAATTGTCGTCCGTCAGGGTCATGTCCGAGGCGCCTTTGGCAACATCGGTGCCGGTGATACCCATGGCACAGCCGATATCGGCGGCCTTGAGCGCGGGCGCGTCGTTTACCCCGTCGCCGGTCATGGCCACGACCTGATTTTTCCGTTGCCAGGCGCGTACAATACGGATCTTGTTTTCGGGGGAAACGCGGGCATAGACGGCGATATTTTCAATCTGCGCGTCCAGTTCGCTTTCGGTCATGGCGTCCAGTTCGGCACCGGTCACGGCGCGGTCTCCTTCTTCCATGATACCGAGATCTCCGGCAATCGCCGCGGCGGTCAGCACATGGTCACCGGTGATCATGACCGGTTTGATGCCGGCGTGACGGCAGATGCGGACAGCCTCGCGCGCTTCGGGGCGGGGCGGGTCGATCATGCCGAGAAGCCCCAGAAAGGTCAGGCCATTTTCCAGCGTTTCGCCGGTCGGTTCTTCCGGCAGTTCCTTTATCTCTTTAAAGGCAACAGCCAACACGCGCAGGGCACGGCGGCTCATTTCCTCCGTCAGCTCGCGGGCTTTTTCGATATTGCCCGCCACACAGCGTCCGGCCAGCATATCAAAGGCACCCTTGACAATCACCAGGTTTTTGCCGTCCACGCGATTTACCACGCTCATCAGTTTGCGGTCGGAATCAAAGGGCAGTTCAAAAAGCCGGGGCGAGGCGGACAGCAGATCTTCCTTGCTGTGCCCGTTTTTCATGGAGGCCAGCACAATGGCGGTTTCGGTCGGGTCGCCGAGGTGCTTTTCGGTGCCGTTTTCGGTCACCACCGTGCCGTCACAGCAAAGCGTGGCAAGCGAGAGCAGGCGGTCGATTTTTTCATTTTCCTTCCCGGTTTCGGGCGGGACGGCTTTTTCTTCTCCCTCCGCCCACACGGCCGTGAGCGTCATGCGGTTCTGCGTCAGCGTGCCGGTTTTATCCGAGCAGATGACCGAGGCACTGCCCAGCGCTTCCACCGCCGGCAGGCGACGGATAAGCGCGTTTCTGCCGGCCATGCGCTGGACGCCAATGGCAAGCACGATCGTGACAATGACCGGCAATCCCTCCGGAATGGCTGAAACGGCCAGCGAGACGGCGACCATAAACATGGAAAGCGGCGGGATGCGGTTGATGAGCCCCACCACAAAGATGATGCCGCAGGCGGCCAGCGCCAGGATCCCCAGATATTTACCGAGTTGCGCCAGTTTTTGCTGAAGCGGGGTCTGCGTGTTCTCCGCATTCTCCAACAGGTCGGCGATTTTGCCCATTTCGGTGTCCCGGCCGGTGGCAGTCACCACGGCCAGCGCCGTGCCGTAAGTGATACTGCATCCCGAAAAGACCATGTTTCCCCGGTCGCCGATCGGCGCGTCCGGCGGCACGGAGGCCGCGGCGTCTTTTTCGGAGGGGACCGATTCGCCGGTGAGGGCGGATTCTTCACTTTTCAGATTGGCGCTTTGCAAAAGCCGCGCGTCGGCCGGCACAAAGTCGCCGGCTTCCAGCAGCAGAATGTCTCCGGGCACCAGCTCGGCCGCCGGAATGATCTGTTCTCTGCCGTCCCGGCGCACGCGTGCGTGCGGTGCGGAAAGACTTTTAAGCGCTTCCAGCGCACGCTCCGCACGCCCCTCCTGCACCATGCCCACCACAGCGTTGATCCCTACAATGAGCAGAATGAGCAACGGCTCGAAAAGCCCGCCGGGTTCTTTTTCCACCAGCGCGACCGTAAAGGAAACGGCGGCCGCCGCCAACAAAATAAGAATCATTACATCTTTGAACTGATCCAGAAAACGCAGAAAGAGGTTGCGTTTTTTCTTTTCTTTCAGCATATTGGGGCCGTGTTCGGCCAGCCTTTTCGCGGCCTTTTCCCCGGACAGACCGTTTTTGCGGTCGGTGCCAAGGGCGTGAAGCAGATCTTTTTCTTTTTCGGTGTGTGCTGTCAAAAAATTTTCCTCCGTTCGGATAGAATAAAAACTCAGGTACGGCAAGCGCCGTACCTGAGTTTTTATTCTCATGTACGGCTTTCGCGATACATGAGTCTCACCATTTAAAGCAAGCCAGCCCGCGCGGGGCAGTGATGTTGACTTACTGCGCGGCACACCGCGCCGGTTACTCCCTCATCAGAGTTTCCTTACAGAGTATAGCATACTTTCAGAAGTTTGTCAAGACGGTTCTTCGTTTTTCCCGAGAACCGTGCGGCGGGCAATAAAATCTTTGAGCCACTTTTTTGTATATAGGTAGAGATCGTCCGGGGAAGCGCCGGCCACGCCGCGACAGTATTTGACATATTCAATAAAAAGGCCGTCCACAAACACCCGGATTTCCAGATCCAGAAATTTTTTGTCCCGGATGCGACTGTCGCTGTGGCAGAGTTCCAGCAGTTTGCCGGTGACAACGCCCGAAAGCCGTCCTGCCGCGAAAAGCAATTCGTTGGAACGGCAAAGCAGACGGTAGTTTTCGTCATTGTTCCGGATATATTCAAAGAGCGGATCAACAAACTGGTCAAGATCAGTCAGGCTCAGAAGCCGGGCGTTGTCAAAAAACTGTTCGATCAGTTCTTTTTCATAGTCCTCCGCCACGCCGTAAATGTCATCGTAATGCGCATAAAAAGTGCCCCGGCTGATGTCCGCGCGCCGGCAGAGCTCCACCACCGAAATTTTGCCGATCTCCCGTTTTTCCGAGAGCATCCGGGCGAAGACCGCCTTGATGGTCTTCCGGGTCTTGCGGGAGGAGTTGTTGAGGTTTTGCGCTTTCATATCCAATTGAACAGATAAATGCACAGTGTCAACATATAAACACTGGCGCTTTTTCTGCTCTTTCCTTTCGCATTTTTTTCTATTATAATGCGTTCGTAACGAAATGTCAACACTGTCAATAAAAACGCCGTCGGAAAGGACGGCAGGAAAGGAGCAATCATGCACATCATCGAAGTAAATGACCTGACGAAAGACTACGGGCAGGGCAGGGGCGTATTTGATGTCAGCCTTACGGTGGATGAGGGCGAGGTATTCGGCTTTCTGGGGCCGAACGGCGCAGGCAAATCCACCACCATCCGGCATCTGATGGGCTTTTCCAAGCCGCAACGGGGCAGTACGAAGATCTTCGGAAAGGAAACCTTCCGCAAGTATGATGAGATCCTGTCGCGGGTGGGATACATTCCGGGTGAAATTGCATTGCCGGCGGGTCTTTCCGGCTATGGCTTTCTGCGGATGATTCAGGATCTGCAGGGCGTTCACAATCAGGAGCGACTGGAGGAGATGCGCTCGTTGTTCGCGCTTTCGGACGCACAGCTCTCCTGCGAGACCAAGCGCATGAGCCTGGGCGTCAAGCGAAAGCTGGCTGTGACGGCGGCGTTTATGGCCGATCCCGCCGTGCTTATTCTGGATGAACCGACCAGCGGTCTTGACCCCGTGATGCAGGAGCATTTTATCGGATTTATCAAAAAAGAAAAAGAACGGGGCAAGACGATTTTGCTTTCCAGCCACATTTTCTCGGAGGTGGATGCCACCTGCGACCGGATCGCCATCATCAAGGACGGACGCATTGTATCCACTTTTGTGGCGGACGAATTGCGGCACGCCTCCCGCAAGTATTACACGCTGTTTTTTGAAAACGAAGCGGGAAAAGAGACTTTTCTCTCCCGTGCGGCGGCGATTCCTTCCTTTATGTTGCTGAAGTCCGGGGACGGGGTGGATATTTCCATTGAGGACCGGGATCTCAACACGCTCATCGCCCTGCTTTCGGAGTGCGGCGTGACGCGGTTCGGCAACCGGCGCGAATCGCTCCAGGATTATTTCATGAAGTTTTATAAAGAAGATCGGGATTTCGGAGGTGCGTTGAAATGAGTGTCATAGAACTTTCCGGCCTTACCAAAGACTATGGGCAGGGCAGAGGCATTTTTGATCTCGATCTGAAAATCGAGGAAGGGGAGATGCTCGGATATGCCGGCACCAACGGCAGCGGAAAAACCACCACCATCCGCTCGATCCTCGGATTTCTCCGTCCCACAAGAGGAGAAGCACAGGTGCTGGGGATGGAATCCTTCTCCCATGCCAGTGAGGTTGCGGGGAAGATCGGTTATGTTCCCGGCGAGATTGCTTTTCCGGATCTTCGGACCGGCACGGAATTTTTAAAGAGTCAGGCAGAATTTCTCGGATTGACCGACCTTCGCTATGCCGATGAGCTGGTGTCGCGTCTGCAACTCGACCCGCTCGCCAACCTCAAGCGGATGAGCAAGGGCATGAAGCAAAAGACCGCGCTGGCGGCCGCGCTGATGAAGGACGCGCCGATCCTCATCCTGGACGAGCCGACCACCGGTCTGGATCCGCTCATGCGCGAAACCTTTCTTGATCTCATCCGCCATGAGCACGCACGGGGCAAGACCATTCTCATGAGCAGTCACAGCTTCGAGGAGCTGGAAACCACCTGCGACCGGGTGGCACTCATCAGCGACGGACATCTGGTGGATGTCTGCCGGATGAGCGAGATTGAAAACCGGCCGACCAAGGATTTCAAGATCGAGTTCAACCGTCCGGAAGATTACGGCCGTTTTCAGGGCGAAACGTATGAGATTATCCGGCGGCAGGAGCAATACAGCCAGGTGACCATTCGTCTGCCCGCGGACCGGACGGCGCCCCTGCTTTCAACGCTCCGGAATTATGATGTGCGGTTCATTTCCGAACTGCCCTATACGCTGGAACAACATTTTAAACACATTTTATTTGAAAAGGAGAACGAAAACCATGTTCAGTAAGGCTCTTTTCCGGCAGTCCTGCCGGGCCAACGGCACCATGTGGGCGGTGATCACCGTGGCGCTTTCTTTCATGCTGGCCTGCGTCATGCTCATTTCAGGCAGCGGCATCATCGGCGAGGCCAAGGATTCCATTCAGGACACCATCATCGTCAAGGAGATCGATTCCAGTCTGGAAAAGATGCAGCTGGCCAATTACAAACTGGCGCGGGCGGATCTGGCGCTCTTTGACGCTGCCTTTGCACCCGCCGCGCGCGATACGCTTTCTTTGCTGACTTTTTATGCGAATATGCCCAAGGAAAGCGATTTCGGCGGCAGCACGGTGGCCTACGAAGCCGCGCTCCGTCTCTGGCAGAGTCGCAAGCCGGCCATGACAACGGCGGCGGGAAGAGCCTATGACGCGGCCGTGGCCGACCACCTTTCCGCCATGCCGAAGGCGGAAGACTACAGCGACAGCGCCGCGTATCTGACGGCGCTCGGAACATGGCAGGAAGCCTCTCCGCTGACCAAAGAAAAGGCCGTGGCGGCGGCTTACGGCACGGCGCTTTCCGAAACGGTCAGAAATCTTTCAAAGGACGGCACGCTTTTCCCCGCGGACGCAACCGACGCCATGAAAACAGAGGAAGGGAAAAAGCGGCTGGCGCCGCTGCTGGCCTCGCTCAATCCGGACGGGATGTTCAACGGGCTGTTTTCGGAGCACGAGAAAAAGCTGCCGGACGACTATGATGTGACCTCAATCTGCGCTTATATTGCCGCCGGGCACACCCAAGATACCGAATTGCTTTCTTATGTAAACAGCGAGGATCGCGCCGAATACCGGCAGGCGCGCGCCGGAGAGATGACGGCCATGCTCCTCTCGGCCAATATGACGCTCCCGGAGAGCGTGGACGCGCTGCTGGAGGCGCTTTCCTCCTATGGCGTGGACCGTGAAAAATATGACAGCTTCCACTATGATTATGACAGTATCAAACATCTTGCCCGGACTGCTGTCATTACCTACAGCAACCGATACGACTATGAGCTGGGTCTCCTGAATGAGAAAAAGGAGGCCGGCGGATTTGCGGATGATGCCGCCTATGAAGCGGCAGTGGCTGATATGGATGCCTCGCTGACCGGAGAGATTGCCGGCAGCTTCCTTTCCGCGCTCCCACAGACGGTTTCGGACGCATTGGAGGAGGTCGGCAAGGCCGATCTGTACACGCTGATTGTCGGCTCGATCTTCTATAAACTGGCCGGGTTGCTCCTGCCGATCATCTATATGATCATGGCTTCCAACAACCTCATCGCCGGTCAGGTGGACAGCGGCTCGATGGCCTATGTGCTTTCCACCTCCACCAAGCGGGTCACGGTAGCCTTTACGCAGGGCGTTTATCTGGTCGGTTCGCTGTTTGCCATGTTTGCCGTGACCACGGCCACGGGCTGTGTGTGCCTGGCCATTGTAAAGGACCGGGTCATGCTCACCTTCGGAAAACTGATCCTGCTTAATGTCGGCGCATTTCTGGTGCTTTTCGCTCTGTCCGGGCTTTGCTTCTTCACCTCCTGTTTCTTTGACCGGAGCAAACACTCCATGGCCATCGGCGGCGGACTGAGCATCTTTGCGCTGGTGGCGGCCATGCTGGGGCTCTTCGGCAGCCCGGTCATTCCGTCCGTGGTGCGTCTGGATGCGCTCAACAGTTTCAACTATACCACCATCATTTCGCTTTTCGATGTCATTTCGATCATGGACGGCACCGGCGTGTTCCTTTGGAAGTTTGCGGTGCTGGCCGTGTTGGCGCTCATCGGTTATATTTGCGGTACGCTCCGTTTTATCAAGAAGGACCTGCCGCTGTAAGAAAGAAGGAATTGATATGTTTGAATTTCAAAAACTCTGCGGCGAATACGAAAAAATGTCGGCGCTGGAGCGCGGCGCGGTATTGGCAACCCGTTCGGCGCGGGTTCTGACCGCCCTCTCGGCGCTGGAGATTCCGGGCGTTTCTCCCGCGGAGACGCTGGCCGGATTTATCATCGGCGCGGTGGTTTCGGACGGAAAACTCTCCGAGCAGGAATATCTGCTCATTTATCCCTCGCTCCTGCGGATTTTCGGGGACGATTTCGATTTTGAGCGTGTGAAAGAAAGCGTAAAGAAAGACGCCGACGGCCGGCGGGCCATCCAGCGCTATACAAGGGAATTGTGTGCGCTTCTGGCACTGGTGGACGATTCGCTCCGGGACGATGTGGTGATGATCTCGCTGTGCGCGCTTTCGGTGGACGGCCGGATCTCGTTGCGCGAGCGGAATTATGTGAAAAAACTTTGCCTCGCCGCCTGAGTCCGCATACGGAAAATATCCCCTGCCGGTTTTCCGGCAGGGGATATTTAAATAAATCATTTCAGTTTGGGGTTCTCAGGGTCTTTCAGGTTGAAAACATCCCGGGGAAAAGCGCAGTCTTGGGGCAGAGACCGGCACACCCGGCAGTTGGTTTCGGTATAACCTGCCTGCTCATAGGTTGTTTCCTTCACTTTAAAGATCTGTTGTTCCAGTTCCTGCGTTTCGCCGGTTTCGGGATTTTGAGGTTCGACAAATCCGAAAAGATTTTCAAAGCGGAAATCCGTGTATTTATGGCGCCCTTCCTCGGGCAGGACGATACGGGGAGAGAGCGCCGCGTAGAAATAGGAAGCCTTGTACCGGGATTCGCCGCTGTAAAAAAGGTTGGTTCTAATCTTTGAAAAAATATTCTGTACCTTGCCGGAGTCGGATATTATAATCATGGAGCCGAAGGCGCCCGGATTAATCGCAGGATACGCCCTGTGTTCATCGCCGGTAAGCGTTTGTTTTTTTGCGTCCAGTGCGACATCCAGCGAGGAAATGCAGTTTTCAATCCGGAAAGGAATGTAGGATTGAAAATAGCCGACCAATCCGCCGATCTCAAATCCCGGTATGTAGTCGTACATGGGGAAAGAAGGTGCCTCCACGCGAAGGTCTGTTTCATTGTTGCAAAATCGGAGAGTGTGGGCGGTCTCATCTCCGGCGTGGGAAATAGCTCCGATCATCCCCCCGATATACCAGTCATCCCACTGTATGGATTTTTCAAGCGGTTTGGAATAGTGAAATTTCAGTGTGGTTTTGCGTATCCGGATCCTGGAAACTTCTATATTCTGCGGGCATTGGATCCGGCCGGCCAGCGCACCGACAAAAAGGAAGCCGTTATCGCATGGGTCAATCGCCAGGTCGATTGTGGCGTCGGAAATTTTGGGCAAGGAATGCCAGTTGCGCGGCGGTCTTGATTCGGTACGGCTTTTTTCGCTGCCGTCTCTTTTTTGAAACGCAGTGGCCACCGAGTTCTTTTTGAACCTGATTCGGGGATTTCCATCCGAGAACCGCCATGGGAATTCTGTTGGAACGGTACAAATATCGTTTCATCTGCGTCTTCAGGTCGTGAAAAGAGTAGAAACTCAGGGTATTGTAAAAACGTTCTTGGTCGTTGCGATGGCTCCGTTCCACTTTCCCGTTATGCCACGGAGTCCTCGGCCGAATCAGCTTGTGTTGAATGTGGTATTTGTTGCAAAACACATCCAACGGATGTATGCGGTTTGTTTTCGAGGGATGTGTAAACTCCGCCCCGTTATCTGTTTGCAGAATGTTCGGAGCGTAACCGAAGAATTCAATTGCTCGTTTGAAAAAATCCACTGTGGAGAAGCTGCTTTGCTCTTCATACGCGTCGATAAATCGATCCCGAGACGCTTCTTCTATGACCGGTATATTGATAGAATTTCCGCCCGTCTTTTCCGGAATAACAAGCACTTGGCACGTATTTCACATCCATTTGCCACTTTTCGCCGAGGACTGTCGGTGCATCGTATTCGCCGGTATGCTTGGATTTTTTCTTTGTGGATTCCGGTTTCTTCCTGAACCCGAGGCGGACGAATACGCGGTATAGGGAGCCGGGGTGACGGCGGTAAGCTTTTTCTTCGCGTAATTTTCCGTATAGCTCACAGATGGAGATGTTCGGATTTCGACGATGGTAATCACGAATCCACTTCAATTCCTCTTCAGTATGGGCATTGGGTTGAGGTGAATGTGGTTTGTGGGACTTCTTTTGCAAGGATTTTTTGTTCCGTCATATGCCCGATTCCACCGCATCAGGGACGCTTTCGAGAGATGATACCTCCGACAGACAAACGAAATGTCCCTTGTTTTCCTATAAACTTCTACCGCGTGCAATTTTGGTTCTAAAAGGTGTGGACAATATCGCTTTTTTGTGCTATCATCTTTCATGGTGATTGAGTCCTTTTCAGAATTTGAGTTAGGGGTAATTCTATTCTATCAGAACTCAATCACTTTTTCTATGCTTTTTTCGTTTTTAGTCTCACATCTATTGTAACTCTACACCTTTTTTAGCTTTTTATTCCTCAAGATGCTTGATTTTCGGCAGGGGATGTGATATAATGATGCGGTAAAGTCATTGCCGTATCTCCTGTGGGCGCGCTCCCCTTTTTCCGGAAAGCTTTTACACGGAGGGTTATCGAAGCGGTCATAACGAGGCGGTCTTGAAAATTTGCGAGCACAGCGGTCGCAAAAACTCGGAAAAGCCTTGTAAACACTGGCTTTCCGGGCACTCCGAAAGCAATCAAAAACAGCATTTCTAAAAATATTTCTAAAAAATTGAATATCTGATGATTTCTGTCGAAAGACAGGTTCATATACGGAGAGGTATCGAAGCGGTCATAACGAGGCGGTCTTGAAAACCGTTTGGGGGCAACCCCACAAGGGTTCGAATCCCTTCCTCTCCGCCAGAAAAGAAGCCTAAAAAGTCTACCACGACTTTTTGGGCTTTTTTGCACCCTTTTGGCGTTTTTCGCGGTTTTTCGGGCTTTTTGAGCTTAAAAACGGTCTTCAGAGCAGCAACGCAGCTGTTCCGGAGCCCTTTTTTTCTGTTTTCAGAGCAAAAATGCTGGTGTACTTTTTGCGTTTCTTTTCTCTGCAAAGAACTCCAAAAAAATACGGGGTGGTGGGATTTGAACCGCTCTCTTTCGCAATTCAACGAATTGTGGAGTCGGGCTAAGCATCATATAAGATGCTCGAAATTCAACTCAACGAAGAGTATTTTCCAAAAACTTGACAAAAACCAGAACTTGCGGTAGAATATGATACATGCAGGAGGTGCAAAATATGAATACGATTGGCGATAGAATTAAAACCAAAAGAAAAGAATTAGGATTGACTCAAGTAGAATTAGGTGAGAAATTACATGTTACAGACAGGGCGGTCAGCAAGTGGGAGCAGAACGACGGCAACCCCGATTTTTCACTGCTACCTCAGTTGGCGGAAATATTGGGCGTAACACTTGATTACCTCATTACGGGTAAAGTTGTCGAACCCTTGATCAATCTCGATGATATGGATGCAACCAAACGCGCGATATATTTAGCAAAACGGGACGATGTAGTAAATTTCAAAAAATACGGCTACGTTTCGGGCACTGTTCTTTTGTCTCCTTCTTTCCGTGAAAGAATGCGACGCGAATACCGTTTAAAAACACCCCAATATGAAGATGAAATATGTAAAATAGTGCTTGAAGAAAAAAAGGAGAAAATTTTCAAGAAATTACTAAAAGCTTTTTTGGATACTCCAGATCACCTGCCATATCATCTCAATCACATTTCTCCCAACACTATTTTGGGAGAAGGGTTCAACGATTTTATCATTTTGAGTGCTAAGACTGGTTGCATTTCCGGTCTCGAATTCGTAGATTTTAAATACTTGTTATTGCCCGAGAAAATGTGGGCCGCGTTTTCCGCTCAACAGATGCCTGACAGTTTTATCGAGTACATTTGTGATTGCGAGTTTTTTAAAGCAAATTCCAAGAGCGATGGCGAAACCGAGTATAAAGTTTGTCAGATTCATGATGCGGTATTAGCTCTTTTGTACAACACACAAAGATTTGACAAAATTAAATCGGTTTTGACTTCACTATACAAAAATTTGGAACAAACAATTCCGAAATATACCCCGCAAATCAACGATAGTTACCGCCAAATCAGTTTTAACGGATCATGCGTTTGCGAACATATTCGCTGGCCGTCAGGGGGGGCCCCTTCCTACCACATTTTAGGATATATTCCCCGAATTTCTCATGCGCTTCAATCCGCTATAAACAATTATGATTTTGAATGGATTGAAAAATTCAACGATTATAACAAAGCCATTTCTAAATCATTCTATAATGGTATAGGCGGTTTCCTGACGGGCGAAGATCTTCAAGCTTTGAAAATTCACCAAGAAAATGCCGTATCAAAAATCGAACTGATCGGCATAGATCATACACGGCTTTCATTGCTATCTTATTGCTCGGTTCCGCTCTGTGAAACAAGCGATGTCGAAAAGGCAGACGCCGAGAAAACGGTCGGAGCTTTAAAAAAACATTTGGAAAAAGCGCAAGATATCTATTTGTCGGTTATCCGCGATGGGTTTATCCACTATATGGAACTTGTTGAAGTTTTGCTCGCTGCGAAAAACTACCGCAAATTGTTTGAATTTGCCTGCAATTATGATCTCAAACAACTCTCGGACGTTGTTCTTGAAAGAAACGACAGAGAAATTCTGAAAGTTGCTAAATCATTATTTCTTCCTCCGGAACCGTATAATTCCCAATTTGCAAACTTACGGGAAAAACAAAGAGGTTGCAACACAAAAAATTGGAGAGAAATCTCGGAAATCAATAGCCAAATCAATCATGTGAAGAAAGAATATTTTTCATGGATACAAAAAAACAAACCGGACATTTACCCTTTGATTGTTCGGCAATCGTCAATTATCCCGATACAAGAATACTGTTGTGTTTCCGATTCCTTTGCTAATTATTGTAAAAAGTTGAAATACAACTATTATATTTCATTCGTTAATAATACACAAGAAAGAATAGAAGCAATTACTCATGACAAGGAGTTGAACGACGAATATCAGAGTGTCATTCAAAGTATTACCGAAGAGTATTTGACGGAGCTACTGCAAAAAGATGAAACAGAATTGTTCGTGATCAAACTCTGCGCTAGAATGGACGTTACTTTGAAGTACCAACGGTATGATGGAGAAGATTTCTTTACGAGAATGGACGCATTCTTCAAGAAAAATGTTCCCGCTTCGAGAGACTGTGACGACGGCTGGGGATATACGGTGCTTGATACAGCATTTGAAGAGAAAGAAGTTAAGCCTTGGCAAAGGCGCCAAGAATTATTCAACCGACTCAGAATGCAAAGAAACAATATTGCCCATTCCGACAACAACAATGTTGAACCACTCACACAAGATGAATTGCAAGAGTGCATGAAATTTGTTTTGTCAATGTAATCAAAATAGCGAAAAGGAGAAATGACATGGATAAATATCAATCCAGTTTGATTAATCGCGGCACTTTGTCTCTTGTTGCGCCTCAAGGTAACGGAATTGTTACCATCGCGGATGATGTTTTGACCGTTACCCAAAACGAGAACTATGGGATTGTTCAATACACATTGCGTTTTGAAAACACTATGGTCTTTTCCGCAAAAGTAGACAACAAGCTTTTTAAGCAGAAAAACGATTGCGTTGAAATTCCGATTGATTTTATCAACCAAGCGGCTTCCGTTGAGATTGTTTTCAAAAACGATTTTGCAGAACCATGTAAACTAGCAATAAAATATGTTTTGGCAGATAAAAACAGCTTCGATGAAAAAGTATGCGCTGAAAAGCAAACCATGTATAAGGAAACAATGCATTTTATTTGTCGTACAGGGTTGAACCTTGTTAATTTACATTGGCAAAATGCCTGCGATGAAGTGGCTACAACAGAGATTCGATTCTTTGCTTATGACAGCAAAATGTTGATATTGATTGAAAAGATCGAACTACCGAGCGATCGTTTTTTCTATGCCGTTACAAATCTCGCATACGGACAATACAGCGCAACCATTACACAAAAAGATGCTTTAGGTAAAACAATTATAACCGACGAAGCAACCGTTCAACTGAACGATCCTTTTGCGAAAATGAGCAATCAGTTGAGCGGAGTTAGGCACAAGTAGCGACTTCAGGTAGACATCAGGTTGTAATATGAAAGATAACATTATTCAATTTAACTCAAATATTGCTCAAGACAATAGCGATACCCGCGTCACCTTTTATGCAAACATCGGTTTCTTAATTGAAGTAGTGCAGATGTTAGAATTCAATTTGCGCAAATTGCTGTGTTATCACTTGTCGGTTAGCGAGATAGAAAAGAATGAACTTACAAAAGAGAATATCCTTTCCATTTGCAAAAAATATGACGATTACTATTTCAAAACTTATACCGACAAATGGACGTTGGGGCAATTAAAAGGTGAGATATCGAAACTGAATTTATTGAAGGATGACATCATAAACTATTTCACGGAAATAAACAATTACCGAAATTTGATAGTTCATAAAGTTTTTCAAAACAACATTATCTCCCATGCGTTGGAAGATTCTCAAAAAGTCTCAGAGTATAATAAAAAAAGATTAATCCCTATGACAGATAAAGCGATAGCAATTAATGATTTGGTCATAAAGATAATCGGTGCATACAGAGACAATCTGCGTTCTTATAAAAGGCAGTTTAACATACCCTGCGCAGATTGAGCATTCTGCTTCGGATTAGACAAGCATGGTGTACTTTTTGGTGTTCTTAGCTCGGTTTTGTACCTTTTGGTGGTTCTTAGACACCAAAAAGCCTTGAAAACACTACGTTTTCGAGGCTTTTCTCTTTTTTCCGTTATGGCTTTTTCACTCGTTTTTGCCCGATTTTTATCGTTTTTCACGTAATTTTTCCACTCACAAAAATTTCCGAAAACCCTTGCTACATATGGATTTTCGGGGCTTTGATTTTAGACATGTTTTTAGAAATCTTCCTCGTTTGTGCAGTTCATTTCAATTTCGAAGGTTAAATTAAAATAACAGTCTGATTTTTCAATGCCTTATTTCAATTTCGGGGCAGAAATTGAAATAACTTTTTCAAAAATCGCGTTAATGTCGAGTTAACGGGGGTAATTTTAATGTTTTTGCATTTTTTACCCTCGTTAACTGCTGAAAAAGCACAGCACCTTATAGCCGGGCTGTGCCTTTTCTTATTCCTTATTCGAGAACATCAGGATCGTATTCATATGCCACGCGGATTTGTTGACGATCCCGAAGGCGATGTCGCTGACGAGAAAGTCGATAGCGGCGTATCCAGCTGATTGATCTTGCCCTGTGCTGCCGCTCAAACAAATTCCGATCAACAAAAGAAAGCAGAACAGAATCCGTTTCATTTCAAGTATTTCTCAAAGAAACTTCTCAGTTTTTCAAAGGGGATTGCCGCCAGGTTGTCATAGAGATCAACATGGTTTGCCCCCGGAATGATCATCAATTCCTTGTTATCTCCGGTCAGCTTTTCGTAAGCGCCCTCACTGAAATAGCGGGAATGCGCCTTTTCCCCATGCACCAGCAGAACGGCAGAGCGAATCTCGCCGGCATACTGCAAAATCGGCATATTCATAAAAGGCAGAGAAGAAGTGACATTCCAGCCATTGTTGGAATTGAGAGAGCGGGGATGGTAGCCACGCTGGGTTTTATAATAACCGTAGTAGTCCTTCACAAACTGCGGGGCGTCCTCCGGCAACGGATCGACTACACCGCCCGCCAGGGCATAGGTGCCGTTTTTGTAGTCGGCGGTGCGCTGGGCATTCATGGCCTGTTTCTTTGCGTAACGGGCATCGGCGGTATTTTCGCTGTCAAAATATCCATTGGCGTTCACACGAGTCATGTCGTACATGGTCATGGCGGCGGTTGCCTTGATACGGGTGTCCATGGCGGCGGCATTGATCGCCATGCCGCCCCAGCCGTAGATGCCGATGATGCCGATGCGCTCAGGGTCCACATTCTCCTGCACGGAGAAGAAATCCACCGCCGCACAGAAATCCTCGGTGTTGATGTCCGGCGACGCCACATACCGGGGCGTGCCGCCGCTCTCGCCGGTGTAGGACGGGTCAAAGGCAAGGGCCAGAAATCCCAACTCCGCCATTTTCTGCGCATACAGGCCGGAGGACTGCTCCTTCACCGCGCCGAAGGGGCCGCTGACGGCGATGGCGGGCAGCTTGCTCTCTGCGCCTTTCGGCGTGTACAGATCCGCTGCCAGCGTAATGCAGTAGCGGTTATGGAAGGTCACTTTTCGATGATCGACCTTATCGCTTTTGGGAAACACCTTGTCCCATTCCTGTGTCAAATTCAGCTTCTCCATCATTCAAACCTCCTCGGTTGTCGCTTTTGCGTATTCTGCGTCGTTTACGGCCTCCAGCCACTCATTGGCGGTCTCCGTGCCCGGAACTTCCACCGCCAAATGGGAGAACCAGCTATCCGGTGCCGCGCCGTGCCAGTGCTTCACACCCGCCGGTATATTCACAACATCCCCCGGATGAAGCTCCTGCGCAGGTTTTCCGTCTTCCTGATAAAACCCACGGCCTGCCATGCAGATCAGAATCTGCCCGCCGCCGCTTTGCGCATGATGGATATGCCAGTTGTTACGGCACCCCGGCTCGAAGGTCACATTGTAAATACCCACCTGTGCCGTGGAGACCGGCGCAAGGTAACTCTGCCCAATGAAATACTTTGCAAAGGCATCGTTGGGCGCACCGATGGGGAAAACCATCCGGCTTTCGTGTGCGGCCTTCGCATCATCGGCAACATCGTCCTCCGCCCACACTTCTTTAGCCATGCGGAACGCCGCCCATGCTTTGGACCAGCCGGCATAAAACGCCGCATGGGTCAGGATCTCCGCGATCTCCGCTTTGGTCACACCGTTGTTCTTGGCAGACTGCAGGTGATACTGAAAAGAGGAATCCGTCAGTCCCTGCGCCATTAGAGCAACCACTGTTACGATACTGCGATCCCGAAGGGAAAGTTTGTCCTCCCGGCTCCAAACCTGTCCGAACAGCACATCGTCGTTCAATTCCGCAAACTTGGAGGCAAATTCGCCCAAGGCGTCTCTGCCCGCCGTTTGTTTGATTGCCATGCTTAGACCTCCTTGCCGGACTGATAAGCCTTTTCCAATGCAGGATGCCCGGCAATTTCGCCCACATCGGTTACACCGCCGGCAAATACGGTTCCCGCCAATTCACAGCGGTCAAAGCAGTCCACCCAGCCATGCACAGCCTTTTCGCTGCCCGCCACGGTTTCCTGCCCGTCCTCTGCCGCCGTCGCCAGCAGGTAAGCCTTCGTGAAGGCATAGTCTGTGCCGAATAGCGGATTGGCACGATCCAGCATGGTCTTGAGCTGACCGCTGACGCTGTAATAGTAGACAGGGGTAGCAAACACCAGCACATCGGCATCGTGCATCTTGGCCGCTATCTCCACTGCGTCATCCTGAATAACACAGTGTCCCAGCTTCTGACAGGCAAGACAGCCCTTGCAGAAGCCGTACTGCATTCCCCTCAGATACACAGTCTCCACCTGATTGCCCGCTTCCTGTGCGCCCTTGGCAAAAGCCGCCGCCAGCGTCTCGGAATTGCCGCCCTTGCGAGGACTGGAAGAAAGAATTAAAATATTTTTACGCATCAAAAAAATCTCCTTTATGTATTGCATTTGTTGTACACTTATGCTATACTAATAATAGCACCTAAACCTAACTTTAGATCAAGAGGTTTCTGAATATTTATTTGTAAATTTTTTAGGAGATTTTATGTATACGATTGGACAAGTTTCTGAAATGTTCGGATTGCCCATTTCCACCTTACGTTACTATGATAAACAGGGACTTTTTCCGAATATGGAAAGAGTATCGGGCATCCGTAAATTCAGCGATACCGAAATGGAATCACTGCGGGTCATCGAGTGCTTGAAGAAATCCGGCCTGGAAATCAAGGATATTAAACAATTCATGGATTGGTGCGTAGAGGGTGCATCCACCTATCCTCAGAGAAAAGCACTCGTTGAAAAGCAAAGAGAGAGACTTGAGGCAGAACTTGTCCACATGAATAAAGTGTTGGATATGCTGAAATTCAAGTGCTGGTACTATGAGCAGGCAACGCGGTATGGCAGTGAAGATCAAGTACAGAGCATGATTCCTGACGGATTGCCGGAGGATGTACGAAGAGCATATGAAAATGCACACCATGATTAAAAACATATCAAGAAAAGATGCACACCTCTCTGAACCTTTACACGAAAGGTCGAAGGGTTGTGCAGTTCGTATCAAAATAGGTCACTACTTTCAAAAAAGCCTTGAAAACACTACGTTTTTGAGGCTTTTCTCTTTTTGCCACTTTCTGAATTTGATTATTTTCGGCTTATCTTTTCGCATTTTTCTCGCAATTTTTCATCAAACAGAAAGTCCCGAAGGCCCTTGCTACATAAGGGTTTTCGGGACTTGCATTTAGAAACTTTTTTAGAAAATTCGCTCATTTGTGTAGTTCATTTCAATTTGGACGCTTAAATTGAAATAACAACCATAAATTATGATACCTTATTTCAAGTTCGCGGCTAAAATTGAAATAACTCTCCGAAAAAACACAGCCCCACCTTCATGGCAGGGCTGTGCCTTGTCTTATCCCTTATTTGAAAACATCAGGATCGTATTCATATGCCACGCGGATTTGTTGACGATCCCGAAGGCGACGTCGCTGACGAGAAAGTCAATGATGGCGGCTTTGGAGATGATATACTTGCCGCTGATGCGGACGGCGTCGATGTGCTTTTGCTGAATGTGGGACAGCACCATGCCGCGGCTGTAACCGATGATCTCTGCCGCGGTATCGATGACAAAGGCGTCGGCTGTGTACCGGAGTCGATTCTCCACATGCGCTCGGAACGCCTCCTTGCAGTCGTCCGCAAGGGTGATATAACACTCTGCGATGGTGACGGTGTCCACGGGCTGGCGGTTCAGCAACACCGCCCGCTTCCGGGGTTTGGCGTTGAAGATCCCCACGGGGATCTCCTCTCGCCTTGCCTTTCTTTGCTTCTGCAGGTAAATTTCTACGTCCTCCAGACGGATGATATATCGGTGGGTAGCGGTCGGACGGATCCGACATGGAATGATGCCATTGTTCAGCATCCAAGCCGCTTTCCTCTTGCTGATGTGGAGCATCTTGTAGAGTTGCTCCAAAGATATTTCGCCCTTCCCCAGCATATCAGCTCACCTCGCTTTCATCATCGGCAAGGAGCTTGCCGAGCTTCATCCCCGCCTCGCCCGTTGCGTTGACATCAAGGTGCGAATAAATATCTGCCGTCGTACTCATATTGCTGTGGCCGAGATACTTCTGAATGACCTTCATGTTCACGTCCAGCGATACGAGAAGCGAAGCGCAGGTGTGGCGAAGGTCATGGAATCGGATATCCCGCATCCCGTATTGTTTTAACAGCTTCGGGAAGTGGGAGGTGATATAACTCGGCTTGATCAGCTCCCCCAAGGGGTTGACACAGACCATGTCAAGGTATTTTTTGCTGTAGGCTCGGCGGAATTGTTTACGATAAAGCTCCTGACGTTCCTTGTGGGCAAGCAGTATTTCCTTGACCTCGGGGATCATTTTGAAGCTGCGGCGTGAGCTTTCGGTCTTCATCTCGTCGCTGACCACCTGTTCCATTTTGCCGTTGC